>NZ_JBNPXB010000003.1:0-394862 GCF_050433525.1 Aminobacter sp. BE322
GCGGATTGACGTCTCCCAGGCCATGATCCTCGTCGCCATGGGCGGCAACCTCCTACGCCGGAATGCCCATCCCTGACTTTCCAAACGGACTCTTAAGTGGGGAAGTACGCCAGTTCAACCGCGAAGCAGTGCTACGCCATACAACTCAAGGGCGAGTCACATTTCGGCCACAGCTGCGCCCCCGAGCCCGGCGAAATCAAACAGCTTGCGGTCGAGCATCTGCGACGGCCGCACGTTGGCGAGCGCGCGGATCATGGTGTCCTTGCGGCCGGGCATGCGGCGCTCGATGTCGTCGAGCATCGCCTTCATGGCGTTGCGCTGGAGCCCTTCCTGGCTGCCGCAGAGGTCGCAGGGGATGATCGGGAATTTCATCCCCTCGGCAAACTTGGCCATGTCGGCCTCGGCACAGAAGGCCAGCGGGCGGAGCACCATGACGTCGCCCTCGTCATTGAGCAGCTTGGGCGGCATGGCGGCGAGACGGCCGCCATGGAACAGGTTCATGAAGAAGGTCTCGAGGATGTCCTCGCGGTGGTGGCCGAGCACCAGCGACGAGCAGCCCTCCTCGCGGGCGATGCGGTAGAGATGGCCGCGGCGCAGGCGCGAGCACAGCGAGCAGTAGGTGCTGCCCTCGGCGAGCTTGTCGGTGACGATGGAATAGGTGTCGCGATACTCGATGCGGTGGGCGATGCCGTTGGCATTGAGATAGTCGGGCAGGATGTTCTTGGGGAAGTTCGGCTGGCCCTGGTCGAGGTTGCAGGCGAGCAGTTCGACCGGCAGCAGGCCGCGCCATTTGAGATCGAGCAGCACGGCGAGCAGACCGTAAGAATCCTTGCCGCCCGACAGCGCCACCAGCCAGCGCTCGCCGGGCCTGGCCATGGCGTAGTCCTCGATGGACTGCCGCGTCAGGCGCAGCAGGCGCTTGCGCAGCTTGTTGAACTCCACAGACGAAGGCGCATCGCGGTAGAGCGGAAAAGCGATCTCCGGCTCGGCCAGCGCGTCCTGTTCGTGAATGCCCATCGATCCGGTCCCTGAAACTCCACGGGCGCCGCCAAAGCTCCGGCGGCCCGTTGCCTGCGGTATTCCGCAAATTGCGGTTCGGCGCAAGACGTGCCCGAAGCGTCGCCGCAAACGAAAAGAGCGGCCGTTGCCGGCCGCTCTCTTGAATTCGAAGCTGAGCCCGTAAGGGATTAGCGCGAATAGAATTCGACGACGAGGTTCGGTTCCATCTGGACGGCGAACGGAACGTCCGACAGGCCGGGAACGCGAGCGAAGGTGGCGACCATCTTGTTGTGGTCGACTTCGATGTAGTCCGGAACGTCACGCTCGGCGAGAGCAACGGACTCGAGAACGATGACCAGCTGCTTCGACTTCTCGCGGACTTCGATCACGTCGCCAGCCTTGCAGCGGTAGGACGAGATGTTGGTGCGCTTGCCGTTGACGTTGACGTGGCCATGGTTGACGAACTGACGGGCCGCGAAAATGGTCGGCACGAACTTGGCGCGGTAGACGACCGCATCCAGGCGCGACTCGAGCAGGCCGATCAGGTTCTCGGAGGTGTCGCCCTTGCGGCGGTTGGCCTCTTCGTAGGTCTTGCGGAACTGCTTCTCGGAAACGTCACCGTAGTGACCCTTCAGCTTCTGCTTGGCGCGCAGCTGCAGACCGAAGTCCGACATCTTGCCCTTGCGGCGCTGGCCGTGCTGGCCGGGGCCGTATTCACGCTTGTTGACCGGGGACTTCGGGCGGCCCCAGATGTTCTCGCCAAGACGGCGATCGATTTTGTACTTAGCGGATTCGCGCTTGCTCATCGCATTTCCCTTCAAAACGTTGCACCCGGAACTTCACGTTCCAGGCGAGGAAAACGCGCCCTCCTCTGGCCCCCGTTTTCGGGACCTGACAGGACCTTCCACGCACGCTTTGCGGAAAAGGTCCACGGGACACGTCAAATGAAACACCGGGCGTTTCGGCCCGGCGTTGGCGGCTAACTAGGGGAAACAGGCGGGAATGTCAACGCTTCGCCAGCAGCCGGCTCATTTCGCGTCGTGGAAGATGATGCCGAGGGTGAAACGCTCGCCCGAGCGGATGCGGCTGACGCCGTGGCGCATCCTTGCCCGGTAATCGGCGCGGCTTCCAGCCTTCGGCCGGTCGTTGACGGCAAACAGCGCGCCCTCTCCCATGCGCAGCGGCACGACCTCGGCGCGCGACTGCATGCGCGGGCGCTGCTCGGTCATGACGAACTCGCCGCCCTCGAACTCCTCGCCCGGCTCGCTCAGCAGAATCACCAGCTGTACGGGGAAGAGATGCGTGCCGTAGACGTCCTGGTGCAGGCAATTGTAGTCGCCGGCGCCATATTTGAGCAGCAGCGGCGTCGGCCTGACCTGGCCGTCGGCATGGCATTCGGCCAGGAAGGCGTCGAGCTCGGAGGGATAGCGGCGCGCGATGCCCATGCGCTCGTTCCACCGGTTGGCGAATGGCGCAAGCCGCTCGTAGAAGGCATGGCGCAGCACGGAGATCGTCTCGGGCAGCGGATCGGCGAAATATTTGTACTCGCCGGCGCCGAAACCGTGGCGCTGCATGACAATGCGGCTGCGGAAATGCCGGTCGGCGTCGTAGAGCGCCCGCAGGCCACGGCACGTCTCGCGGTCGAGCAACGGGCCCGTAGGGGCAACGCCGAACTCGTCGAGTTCGCCAAGGACACGGTCCCAATCAAGGTTCTCGACGATATCCGGTGCCTGCATGCGTCGGGCGTCCATCCGCTCACTCCTTCTCGACAATCAGCCGTGAGACTAGGAGCCGAACGCCAGCGCCGCATTCCGATTCATGCGCTGCAATCAGCCGGGCGCGTCGAAAGCCTCGCGGGCACTGCGCATCCGGTCGCGGTTGGCGGCGGCCCAGCCGCCGAGCGCGCCGATGGGCACGGCGATCGACTGGCCGAGCTCGGTCAGCCCGTACTCCACCTCCGGCGGCGTCGTCGGGCGCACCGTGCGGCGCACCAGCCCGTCACGTTCGAGCGAGCGCAGCGTCACCGTCAGCATGCGCTGGGAAATGCCCTCGATCGCCCGCTTCAGCGCGTTGAAGCGCACCGGCTGCTCCTGCAGGTTGATGATGACCATCAGGCTCCAGGTGTCGCCGACACGATCCAGCACATCGCGTATCGGACAGCTGCGGCCGTCGCTTTCGAAGCCGGGCGTGGCGTGCAGCAGCGGGGCCGCCTCCCGGGGCGTTGCGGGAGCGTTCATGCGGTTCTCTCCGGGTAACCTGGGCACGAAATCATGCGTTCTTTTCGGGCCTTCGCGTCGAGTCTATATGGTTATCGTTGGTAACCTGATTGCAGATCATACCTGCTTTGCCCGGCAAAGGCAAAGCGGCGCAAAGGAGAACAAGCATGAAGATCGCACTCATCGGCGCATCCGGTTTCGTCGGCGGCGCAGTGCTCAAGGAAGCCGCCTCGCGCGGCCACAAGGTGACGGCAATCGTCCGCAAGCCCGAGAAGGTGGCCAGGCTGGACGGCGTGGACGCGGTAAAAGCCGACGTCACCGACGCCGACGCCCTGAATGCGGCCATAGCCGGCAGCGACGTCGTCGTTTCGGCATTCAACGGCGGATGGGGCGACCCGGAGATCTATGACAAGCACTTCGCCGGATCGAAGGCGATCGCAGCGGCTGCGAAGGCCGCAGGCAAGCGCATCGTCGTGATCGGCGGCGCCGGCAGCCTGGAGATCGGCGGCAAACAACTCGTCGACGGCCCCGAATTCCCGGCCGAATACAAGGACGGTGCGCGCGCCGCCCGCGACGCGCTCGCGGACCTGCACGGTCAGGCCGGTCTCGAATGGTCGTTCGTCTCGCCCGCCATCCATCTCGCACCAGGCAAGCGCACCGGGCAGTTCCGCCTCGGCGGCGACCAGCCGGTGTTCGACGCCAACGGCCAGAGCCACATCTCGGTCGAGGACCTGGCCGTCGCGATCGTCGACGAGGCGGAGGCGCCGCAACACAGGGGCAAGCGCTTCACCGCGGGCTACTGAGGGCAAACGAAACAGGGTCTGGCGGGCTCATGCTTGGCCTTGTGCTCCGGCAGACCCTTGTGCTTCGTCTCGGCGAACTCCTCGAGTTCCTTTTCGGTCATCGTTGCGTACATTTCCTTCGAGGCACCGAAGAGTTCGCTCTTCTTGATCTCGCCGCGCTTGGCGGCGAGGGCTGCGCCGGCAGCCTTCTGCTGGGCTCTGGATGTGGCAGGCATGTCGCATCTCCTTCCGTTGAGAAGCGGAAACGCCTGCCGGCGGCCAGCGTTCCGCTCAGACCGTCAGGCCAAAGCCCTGCATGAGGCGGCGCGTGGCGAAATCGGCCCTGCCGGAGGTGAAGACGGCAAGGTCGGGTTCGACCGGCCGCGTCGCCTGCGAGCCGTTGAGCAGGGACAGAGCCCGCCGCGCGATCGCCTCCGCCGGATCGATCCAGTCGACCGGCCAGGGGGCGGTCTTGCGCATGCGGTTGACCAGGAACGGATAGTGGGTGCAGGCGAGCACGACGATGTCGGTGCGCCGGCCGTCCTGCTCGACGAAGCACGGGGCGATCTCCTCGGCGACGGCCTGCTCGTCGACGAACCCGTCGCGCATGTAGGTCTCGGCGAGGGCTGCCAGCTTCTGGCTGCCGACGAGCCGGACATGGCACTTGGACGCCCACTGGGTGATGAGGTCGCGCGTGTACTGCCGCTTCACCGTGCCGGGCGTCGCCAGCACCGACACGAGGCCAGAGCGGGTGCGCTCGGCCGCCGGCTTGATCGCCGGCACGGTGCCGACGAAGGGATGCCCGGGGAAACGCTCGCGGATCGCCTCGATGACCAGCGTGGAGGCCGTGTTGCAGGGGATGACCGACAGCTCCGGCTTGAAGCGCTCGAGCAGTTCGGCGAACAGGCCGAGGATGCGCTGCTTCAGCGCCGGCTCCTCCCAATTGCCATAGGGAAAGGCGGCATCGTCGGCGACATAGACGAAACGCCGGTCGGGCATGAGCACGCGCGCCTCGCGCAGCACGGTCAGTCCCCCGATGCCCGAATCGAACATCAGGATCGGGCGGTCAGTCATTGTCGAGCCCCTTGCCGCCGACGGGCGGCGTGTCGTCGTCGTCATTGTCCCTGGCCGCTGCGTGCGCGGCATGGTCGACCTTGGCCTTGCGCTCGGGGTAGCCGGCGCCGCGCGGCTCCTTGGGCGAGAAATAGTCGAGCGAGGCTACGACGCCGCGCAGAACCTTGAGCTCGGGCTCGTGGAAACCGGCGCGGGTGAGCACGGCGCGCAGATTGTCGACCATCTTCGGCTTCTTGGCCGCCGGTCGGAAATAGCCGCGGGATTCGAGCGCGGCTTCGAGGTGGTCGAACAGGCCCTGCAGCTGCTGCTTGGTGGCCGGCGCCATTTCGGGACCAGAGAAATTGGTCCTGGTCTCGTCCTCCAGCCCCGACTTCATCCACTCATAGGACATGAGCAGCACCGCCTGGGCGATGTTGAGCGAGGAAAAGCCGGGATCGACCGGGAAGGTGACGATCTCGTCGGCCAGGCCGACCTCTTCGTTGTAGAGGCCGAAGCGCTCGCGCCCGAACAGGATGCCGGTGCGCTGGCCTAAGACGCTGCGCGCGCGAAGCGCCCTGCCCGCCTCGACCGGGCCCCGGACTTCCTTGAAGCCGTCGCGCTCGCGCGCGGTGGTGGCGAAGACGAAGTTCAGGTCGGCGATGGCCGAGGCGAGATCGGGGAAGACCACGACGCCGTCGATGACATGGTCGGCGCGGCTGGCGGCAGCCCGCGCCTTCTCGTTCGGCCAGCCGTCGCGCGGATTGACGAGCCTGAGTTCGGTAACGCCGAAATTGGCCATGGCGCGCGCCACCATGCCGATGTTTTCGCCGAGCTGCGGCTCGACGAGGATGATGACGGGCGCGGCGGATGGCTGGGGTGCTTCTGTGGCGGACATGAATGCGATTGAACCAAAAATTGCGACTTTTGCGCGTCCCTGACATATTCGGCGCGGAAAATGAAGTTCCGGTAAGGAACGGGCGCATGAGCGATCTGGCGGAACGCATCCGGGCGGTGGTGGGCGAAGACCCAAATATCGGCGAGATCCGCATGTTCGGCGGCATCTGCTTCACCCTCAACGGCAACATGATGGTGGGCACGATGAAGGACGGCACCCTGCTCGCCCGCGTTGGCGAGGAGCAGGAAGCCGAGGCGCTGTCGAGACCGGGCGCGACGCGCATGAACTTCACCGGCCGCGAGATGAAGGGCTTCATCATGGTGGCGACCGAGGAACTGGACGGCGCCGCACTCGCGCGATGGATCGCCATGGCGTCGCGGTTCGTCGGCGCCATGCCCGCGAAGCAGCCCGGAGCCAAGAAGAAGCGATAACGCGGGCGATACCTCAAGGCGCCGGCCGGGCGCCTCTCATACATTGTCGGCGAAGTGCGCCAAATGTAGCAGTTGCAATCATTTGCGCGGCCCGGTCGGCTTTGATATAGGGGCCGCACTCCCTATCACGAACCGCTCCGGAGCCGACCGGCTTCAAGCAGAAAGAGGCACTTTCCATGGCGAAGATCAAGGTGGCCAACCCCGTCGTCGAACTCGACGGCGACGAGATGACCCGCATCATCTGGCAGTTCATCAAGGACAAGCTGATCCACCCTTATCTCGACCTGAACCTCGAATACTACGACCTCGGCATCGAGCACCGCGACGCCACCAACGACCAGGTGACGATCGACGCCGCCAACGCCATCAACAAGTGGGGCGTGGGCGTGAAGTGCGCGACCATCACCCCCGACGAGCAGCGCGTCGAGGAGTTCAAGCTCAAGAAGATGTGGAAGTCGCCCAACGGCACGATCCGCAACATCCTCGGCGGCACCATCTTCCGCGAGCCGATCATCATGAAGAACGTGCCGCGCCTGGTGCCGGGCTGGACCAAGCCGATCATCGTCGGCCGCCACGCCTTCGGCGACCAGTACAAGGCGACCGATTTCAAGTACCCGGGCAAGGGCAAGCTGTCGATCAAGTTCGTCGGCGACGACGGCCAGGTGATCGAACACGACGTGTTCGACGCACCGGGCGCCGGCGTGGCGATGGCCATGTACAACCTCGACGAGTCGATCCGCGAATTCGCCCGTGCCTCGCTGAACTACGGCCTGCTGCGCAACTATCCGGTCTATCTCTCGACCAAGAACACCATCCTCAAGGCCTATGACGGCCGCTTCAAGGACATCTTCCAGGAAGTCTACGAGAAGGAATTCGAGGCCGAGTTCAAGGCGCGCAAGCTCTGGTACGAACACCGCCTGATCGACGACATGGTGGCATCCAGCCTGAAGTGGTCGGGCGGCTATGTCTGGGCCTGCAAGAACTATGACGGCGACGTGCAGTCGGACACTGTGGCGCAAGGCTTCGGCTCGCTCGGCCTGATGACCTCGGTTCTGATGACGCCGGACGGCAAGACCGTGGAAGCGGAAGCCGCGCACGGCACCGTGACCCGCCATTACCGCCAGCACCAGAAGGGCGAGGAAACCTCGACCAACTCGATCGCCTCGATCTTCGCCTGGACCCGCGGTCTCGCGCACCGCGCCAAGCTCGACGAGAACGCCGAGCTGAAGCGCTTTGCCGAGACGCTCGAAAAGGTCTGCATCCAGACCGTCGAGTCGGGCTTCATGACCAAGGACCTGTCGCTGCTGATCGGTCCGGACCAGCCCTGGCTGTCGACCACCGGTTTCCTCGACAAGATCGACGAGAACCTGCAGAAGGCGATGGGCTGATCCCAGCCTTCTGAAACGACAAAAGCCCCGGAGCGATCCGGGGCTTTTTTCTTTTCACGGCGCGCTGTTCCCGTGTGTCCTGTGGGGCCCGCTTCGCGGGCGCCTCGGGATGATGAAGCGTGGTGCCTGCCCCCAAATGAAAAAGGCGGAAGCCGAAGCCTCCGCCTTTTCAGAACCGTGAGATTCGCGTGGGCCGGTGCGATCAGCCGGCCATCGCCCCGGCGACCGCCTCGACGGCGTCGTCGGCCTTGGTGGCGTCGGGGCCACCAGCCTGGGCCATGTCGGGCCGCCCGCCGCCGCCCTTGCCGCCGAGGGCTGCGGAAGCAACACGCACCAGGTCGACGGCGCTGAAGCGGCCGACGAGGTCCGCGGTGACGGCGACGACCGCACTTGCCTTGCCGTCTTCGGAGACGCCGATCAGCGTGACGACGCCCGAGCCGAGACCGGCCTTGCCTTCGTCGGCGAGACCCTTGAGATCCTTGGGATCGACGCCGGAGACCACCTTGCCGAGATACTTCACACCCGCGATGTCGCGCACCGCATCGGCCGAGCCGCCCGCACCGCCGCCCATTGCGAGCTTCTTGCGGGCGTCGGTGAGTTCCCTCTCGAGCTTCTTGCGCTCGTCGAGCAGCGCCTCGACGCGGGCGAGCACGTCGCCGGGCGCCACCTTGAGGGATGCCGCGACCGACTTGAGGCGGCGGTCCTGCTCGTCGAGGTGGCGGCGGGCGGCATCGCCCGTCAGCGCCTCGATGCGGCGCACGCCGGCCGCGACCGCACCGTCGGAGACGATGCGCACCAGGCCGATGTCGCCGGTGGCCGACACGTGGGTGCCGCCGCAGAGTTCGACCGAATAGGGCCGGTTGGCCTTGGCGCCGTGCAGGCCGGTGCCCATCGAAACGACGCGGACCTCGTCGCCGTACTTCTCGCCGAACAGCGCCATGGCACCCTCGGCAATGGCGTCGTCGACGGTCATCAGGCGGGTCGTGACGGGGCTGTTCTGGATGACGATCTCGTTCGACATGCGCTCGACTTCCTCGAGCTCGTCTGCGGAAATCGGCTTGTTGTGCGAGATGTCGAAACGCAGGCGCTCGGGCGCCACCAGCGAGCCCTTCTGCGCGACATGGGTGCCGAGCACCTCGCGCAGCGCCTCGTGGATGAGGTGGGTGGCCGAATGGTTGGCGCGCAGCTTCGAGCGGCGGGCGTGGTCGACCTTCAGCTCGACGGCGACGCCGGTCTTGAGCGCCCCCTTGGTCACCTTGCCGTAATGGACGAACAGACCGTCGGCCTTCTTCTGGGTGTCCGTCACCTCGATGGCGAAGCCTTCGCCCGAGATCGTGCCGCTGTCGCCCATCTGGCCGCCGGACTCGCCATAGAACGGCGTCTGGTTGACGACGACCGCAACCTCCTCGCCTTCCTTCGCTGCGTCGACCACCGCGCCGTCCCTGATGAGGGTGAGCACCACGCCCTCGGCCTGCTCCGTCTCGTAGCCGAGGAAGTCGGTCGCGCCCGCCTTCTCGCGCACGGCGAACCAGACGGTTTCGGTCGCCGCCTCGCCCGAGCCCGCCCAGTTGGCGCGGGCCTCGGCCTTCTGCCGCTCCATCGCGTCGTTGAAGCCGGCGAGATCGACCGAGATGTGGCGCTGGCGCAGCGCGTCCTGCGTCAGGTCGAGCGGGAAGCCGTAGGTGTCGTAGAGCCTGAAGGCCGTCTCGCCATCGAGCATGTCGCCGGAGCCCAGCGTCTCGGTCGCGTCGGCCAGGAGCCCGAGGCCGCGGGCGAGCGTCTTCCTGAAGCGGGTTTCCTCCAGCTTGAGCGTCTCGGTGATGAGCGCCTCGCCACGGCCGAGCTCGGGATAGGCCTGGCCCATCTCGCGCACCAGCGCCGGGACCAGCTTCCACATCAGCGGCTCGCCGGCGCCGAGCAGCTGCGCGTGGCGCATGGCGCGGCGCATGATGCGGCGAAGCACGTAACCGCGCCCCTCGTTGGACGGCAGGACGCCATCGGCGACGAGGAAGCAGGACGAACGCAGGTGGTCGGCGATGACGCGGTAGGAGCCGACATTGCCCTCGTCCGGGCCGCGCCCTATCGCCGACGACGTGGTGTCGATGAGGTGACGGAACAGGTCGGTCTCGAAGACGCTCTCCACGCCCTGCATGATCGAGGCCATGCGCTCGAGGCCCATGCCGGTGTCGATCGACGGACGCGGCAGGTCGATGCGCTCGTCCTTCGTCACCTGCTCGTATTGCATGAAGACGAGATTCCAGAACTCGAGGAAGCGGTCGCCGTCCTCCTCGGGGCTGCCGGGAGGGCCGCCCCAGATATGCTCGCCGCGGTCGATGAAGATTTCCGAGCACGGACCGCAAGGGCCGGTATCGCCCATCGCCCAGAAATTGTCCGAGGTGGCGATGCGGATGATGCGGTCGTCGGAGAAGCCGGCGATCTTCTTCCAGTGGTTCGCCGCCTCGTCGTCGGTGTGGTAGACGGTGACGAGCAGCTTGTCCTTCTTCAGCCCGAACTCCTTGGTGATCAGGTTCCAGGCGAGCTCGATGGCGCGCTCCTTGAAATAGTCGCCGAAGGAGAAGTTGCCGAGCATCTCGAAGAAGGTGAGATGGCGGGCGGTGTAGCCGACATTGTCGAGGTCGTTGTGCTTGCCGCCGGCGCGGACGCATTTCTGCGCGGTGGCCGCGCGCGAATAGGGGCGCGTCTCAAGCCCGGTGAAGACGTTCTTGAACTGCACCATGCCGGCGTTGGTGAACATCAGCGTGGGGTCGTTGCGCGGCACCAGCGGACTGGAGGATACGATCTCGTGTCCGTTCTTCTTGAAATAGTCGAGGAATGCCGACCGGATCTCGTTTACGCCACTCATATTGTCGCCTTGTCGCCGCCCTGATCGAGATGTCCGCCATTTGCCGGCGGAATTTGGAACTGGCCTTTTAGCCGTCCACCCTTACCCTGTCCAGAAACCCCGGACGCCCAAGAAGCCGGAAATCCGGCATTTGCAGGCCGTTCGGCCGGCGAAACCGCCTGGCCCAAACGAAAACCGCCGGCACGAAGGCCGGCGGTCATCCCTGGAAGCTGTAGTCCTAGCGGGAGGCGGCGGAAACTGCGCCCTCTCGGCCGCCACGCGCTCACATGGCGCCGGCATCGTCCTCGAAGTCTTCGCGCGAGCCGTTCTCCAGGAACTTCTCGGCGATCAGGCCGGCATTCTGGCGCAGCGCGGTCTCGATCTCGCGCGCCGTCTCGGGATTGTTGCGCAGGAACTGCTTGGCATTCTCACGCCCCTGGCCGAGGCGCTGCGAATTGTAGGAGAACCAGGCGCCCGACTTCTCGACGACACCGGCCTTGACGCCGAGGTCGATTAGCTCGCCGGTCTTCGACACGCCCTCGCCATACATGATGTCGAACTCGACCTGCTTGAAGGGCGGGGCCAGCTTGTTCTTGACGACCTTGACGCGGGTCTGGTTGCCGACGACCTCGTCGCGATCCTTGACCGAACCGATGCGGCGGATGTCGAGGCGGACCGAGGCGTAGAACTTGAGCGCGTTGCCGCCGGTGGTGGTTTCCGGCGAGCCGTACATGACGCCGATCTTCATGCGGATCTGGTTGATGAAGATGACCATGGTGTTGGAGCGCGAGATCGACGCGGTGAGCTTGCGCAGCGCCTGGCTCATCAGGCGAGCCTGGAGGCCCGGCAGCGACTCGCCCATCTCACCCTCGATTTCGGCGCGCGGGGTGAGTGCCGCGACCGAGTCGACCACCAGCACGTCGATGGCGCCCGAACGCACCAGCGTGTCGCAGATCTCCAGCGCCTGCTCGCCCGTATCGGGCTGCGAGATCAGAAGGTTTTCGAGATCGACGCCCAGCTTGCGGGCATAGACCGGGTCGAGCGCGTGTTCGGCGTCGACGAAGGCGCAGATGCCGCCCTTCTTCTGGGCCTCGGCGACCGTGTGCAGGGCGAGCGTCGTCTTACCGGAGCTTTCCGGACCGTAGACCTCGATGATGCGACCGCGCGGCAGGCCGCCGACGCCGAGCGCGATGTCGAGGCCGAGCGAACCGGTGGAGACCGTACCGATCTCGACAACCTGCTCGTTGGCACCGAGCCGCATGATCGAGCCCTTGCCGAAGGCGCGTTCGATCTGCGACAGCGCCGCGTCCAGAGCCTTAGATTTGTCCACCGAATTGTCCTCTACAAGCCGCAACGAATTCTGCGCCATGATACATCACCCCCTGGTCATCAATGAAGGCCGCTCGATCCAATGTCGAGGTAAATTTGTATCTGTTTTGTTCTCATTTGGCAAGAGCACCCAACATTTTGATATATAACAATAATTGGTATCGTGTTCTTTTTTCGTTTTCTGCCGGAGCGTGATGCGATGTCGCATGCCGCAACGAGGTTTTCCGCCGCCAGGCCGCGCAAACGCGATTCGTTGCCCCGGTTGCCGCTGCGGGCAAGGAACACTGTCGCGGCGGGCATTCCGACGAATGCGATTCCGCCGCCGTGGCTGTTTTTCCCGGCCACATTCGTGCGACGCCAGACGATTCCGTCTGGCTGCAAAATGCTCTAAGTTCGCCGCCTGGATCGACTACCGGACAATGCCTGCATGAAATCACCCAGAATCCTCGCCGTCGGCGGCGCGCATGTGGACCGTCGCGGCCGGATGACCGCCCCCTTCGTTCCGGGCGCCTCGATCCCCGGCGCGATGCGGGAGGATGTCGGCGGCGGCGCATTCAATGCCCTGCGCGGCGCGGTGCAGCGCGGCGCCAGCGGCACGATGATGTCGATGCGCGGCGGCGACGCGGCGGGCGACGCGGTCGCAGCCGCGATCGCTGCCAGCGGCATCGAGGACCTGTCGGCGATCTTCCTCGACCGCGCCACGCCCAGCTACACCGCGCTGCTCGACCGCGACGGCGACGTGGTGGCCGCACTTGCCGACATGGAGCTCTACGAACTGGCCTTCGCCAAGCAGCTCAGGCGCGCCAAGGCGCGCGAGGCGGTGGAAGGCGCGGATGCCGTGCTGTGCGACGCCAACCTGCCGGAAGCCGCACTCTCGAAGCTCGCCGAGATTGCGGGCAAGCCGCTGTTCGCCATCGCGATCTCGCCGGCCAAGGCGGTGCGGCTCGGACCGATCCTCGACAGGCTGTCGTGCCTCTACATGAACCGGCGCGAGGCGGCGGTGCTGGCGGGCATCGCGACCGACGCCACGCCTGAGGAGTTTATCCGGGGCCTGCGGGCCGCAGGCCTCGAGCGCGGTGTGGTCACGGCGGGCGGAAGTGCGGTCTTTGCCTTCGACGGCGACGGCCTCGTCGCCATTGCGCCCCCTGCCCCCCGCAGGATCGTCGACGTCACCGGCGCGGGCGACGCGCTGGCGGGTGCGACGACGGTAGCCCTGATGCGCGGCTTGCGGCTCGATGCCGCGCTGCGGGAAGGCATCGCCGCAGCCGTACTTGCGATAGAGAGCCCCTCGGCCGTGCCCGAACTCGACGCCGGGGCCTTCGACGAGGTCCTCGCCCTTGTGCCCCACGCCGCCGAAATGGCATGAGGCCGCCCATGGAGATCAAGATGACGCCTGAAACCGCCCGCCCCTTCATCGACGTCCACGCTCCGGTCGCCGCCGCCATCGCCGCCGGCAAGCCGGTGGTGGCGCTCGAAAGCACCATCATCACCCACGGCATGCCCTATCCCGACAACAGCGCCATGGCCGCCAATGTCGAGAAGATCATCTCCGACGAGGGTGCCGTGCCCGCGACCATCGCGGTGATCGGCGGCCGCATCAAGATCGGCCTGTCCGACGGCGAGCGCGAATCGCTGGCCATGACCGGCGGCGCCATGAAGCTGTCGCGCGCCGACATCGCCTATGCGGTCGCCGAAGGCCGCACCGGCGGCACGACGGTGGCGGCGACGATGATCGCGGCACACCTCGCCGGCATCAGGGTGTTCGCCACCGGCGGCATCGGCGGCGTGCACAAGGGCGCCGAGAAGAGTTTTGACATCTCGGCCGACCTGGACGAACTGGCGCGCACGCCTGTGATCGTCGTCTCGGCCGGGGCCAAGGCGATCCTCGACATCGAAAAGACGCTCGAGGTGCTGGAGACGCGCGGCGTGCCGGTGGTCGCCTACGGCTCCGACATCGTGCCGGCGTTCTGGTCGCGCAAGTCGCCCTATGCGGCGCCGCTGCGCCTCGACGCGCCCGAGAAGATCGCGCGCCTGCATGCGACGCGCGGCGCGCTCGGCCTTGGCGGCGGCATGCTGGTGGCCAACCCGGTGCCGGAGAGCGACGAGATCCCCGCCGACAGGATGGCCGGCTACATCGAGGCGGCGCAGAAGGCGGCCGAGGTCCAGAACATCTCCGGCAAGGCGGTGACGCCGTTCCTGCTCGCCAAGATCCTCGAACTGACCAACGGCGCCAGCCTCAAGACCAACATCGCCCTGGTGGAAAACAACGCCCGCCTGGCGGCCAGGATCGCCAAGGCGCTCTGAGGCCAGCCTTCACGGACCTTGACCGGCCCCTCATCCCCCTGCCGGGACCTTCTCCCCGTGAACGGGGAGAAGGGAGAAGTGGCGGCGTTTGCGGCCAGCCTCCTTCTCCCCGCCTGCGGGGAGAAGGTCCCGGCAGGGGGATGAGGGGCAGATCGAGACGAGGGCACGTGCGTCCTTCGAGGCTCGCCCTTCCGGCGAGCACCTCAGGATGAGGACCGGTGGAGGCCTGCCGCTCACCAAGGCCCGGAAAAGCCCCCTCACCGGTTCGCCCCTTCGACAAGCTCATGGCGAACCACCTCTCCCCCACTTTCGTGGGGGCGAGGAACCCAAGCTGGAGCCTCGCCAGACTACTTCCGGGCGCGCAGGGCGGCTTCAAAAGCCTTGCGCGTCCAGACGGCGAGTTCGTCCGGATCGTCGACGGCACTTTCGGGAATGGTCCAGTAGGGCATGTTGACCGGCCGGCCGCCGGCATCGGTCCAGCGCCTGGCGCCCGCCGCCTCGAAGTCGGGCGCGCTCACCGCATCGGCCTTGAGCAGGATCTCGCCGCGCACCTCGACGCCGACGATCAGGCCATCGTGGTAGATGCCCTTGCCGCCGAACATCTTTCTGATCGTGACGTCACCAAGGCCGGAGAAAACCTCGCGGATGGCTTCGTCGCTCATCTGTTCCCCTCAACTCTGGCTGTGCATCAGGGCTGCCCAGCGCTCGATCTGGGCAGGTTCGATTCCGTCGCGCTGGGCGAGGAACAAGGGATGGTCGGTCTCGTGGAGCGCGACGCGTGGCCGAAGTCGCGCGGGCTGAAACCAGACATCGGCATTGAAGAACATGGACCCGGAATAGTCGGGCACGTCGTGCATCAGGTAGCCGAAGCAGCCGTCTTCGGCATAAGTGCCGGAGGCGAAGCCCACGCCGTAGATGTCCCAGCTTCGCTCCGAAACCGACATCCAGACGCCGAGGCGAAACTCACTGCACATCCTCGGCACAGGCAGCGGCAGAAGGCAGCGGATGAAGCGGTCGACCTCGCCGGTCGAATGGCGCACCTCGCAGAAGTCGTCGTCCAAGGTCGAAGCGGCACGGGTCGCATCGTCGAGCGCGTCCCAATCGACAGGCTCGCCGAACATCATGTCCATCGGCAGGCCGACGTGATCTTCACCGCAACATGAGCACCGCCAGCGATAGGCCTTGGCGCTCATCGGAAGGCGCCTAGGCAGCGCCTTGCGCGCGTGCCTCGGCCAGCGCCTTGAGGTCGGCGGGCTTGAGCTCGACGGATTCGCCGCAGCCGCAGGCCGAGCTCTGGTTCGGGTTGTGGAAGGTGAAGCCGGTGCGCAGCGCCGTCACCTCGAAATCCATCTCGGTGCCGAACAGGAACAGCGCCGCCTCCGGCGCGACATAGACATGGGCGCCGTCGCGCTCGATGTGGTCGTCCTTGGGGTTCGGCTCGGTCACCAGGTCGACCGTGTATTCCATGCCGGCGCAGCCGCCCTTCTTGATGCCGAGGCGGATGCCTTGAGCGTTCTCGCGCGTGGCCATGATCTCGCGCACGCGCTCGGCGGCCCTGTCGGTCATTGAGATGACGGCGAAGCGTCCCATTTCGTACTCCATTGCACGCCGGTTAAAGGCCGACGGAATAATCTATAGATGGTCGAACCTCGCTGCGATGGCAAGGCTTCGCGATCACTATTTGCCTTTCGCGTTTCCTGCCATTGTAAGGACGTTTGCAGAAATACTCTGAAAGTCGAACGACTGGTTTCAAAAAATGACAGGTCCTATCGAGACAACCTACACTAGAGTTTTTGAAGAAAAGTCCGGCGATGTTGCTACTCGAATTTTCGTTCTGTGCTCCGTTGCTCCAATTGCCGCTTTTGGGTTCTGGGCGGGATCTGGCCTGCCAATGTTCGTGCGCTTGCTGGGATCTGTCGCGGTGGCAGCGCTCTTGCTGATCTGCCTCTCCGAGGTGATCAAACTGGTCTCCGGGAGACACAGAGTATTGAGGCTATCGCCTCAAGGTTTCATGGACACCAACATTGCGCCTGAAACAGTGCCCTGGACCTCCGTCGAGCGGCTTTCGATTGTCTCCACGGCTTTTCGCGGCAGGCAGCGCGACATTGCCGTTGAAGTTCAACTCGGCGACGCGGCGTGGGAGAGCCTAACTCTGACCCGCGGCGCCAAAATCAACCGACTTCAGACAGATGCCATATGGATCATGCATCCTGGCCGGCGGTCCGAATTTGGCAGCTTCTTCGAAACACTTCGATCATACGCCCTCGCCAACGGCGGCAAGGTCGACTGACCTCAGTACCACCCCACCGCGACCTGGGCCTCTTCCGACATGCGGTCGGGGGTCCAGGGCGGGTCGAAGGTCATGTTGACCTCGACGCCCGACACGCCCTCGACGGCGCCGACGGCGTTCTGCACCCAGCCGGGCATTTCACCGGCGACGGGGCAGCCGGGCGCCGTTAGGGTCATGTCGATCTTGACCGTGCGGTCGTCCTCGATGTCGATCTTGTAGACGAGGCCGAGCTCGTAGATGTCGGCCGGGATTTCCGGGTCGTAGACCGTCTTCAGCGCCGAGACGATGTCGTCGGTCAGGCGCGCCAGTTCGTCGGCGGGAATGGCGGAGGCGGAGAAGATGCCCTTGCCGGCCGTGTCCGGGGCGGTCTCTTCAGTGGTCGCGGCGATAGCGTCTTCCATGGTGCTCACCCGAAGAATTTGCGCGCCTTTTCAAGCGCTTCGGCCAGGACGTCGATCTCGGCCTTCGTATTGTACATGCCGAAGGACGCCCTGCATGTGGAGGTTACGCCGAAGCGTTTCAACAGCGGCTGGGCGCAATGCGTGCCGGCGCGCACGGCGACGCCCTGGCGGTCGATGACCATCGACACGTCATGGGCGTGGATGCCCTGCAGCTCGAAGGAGACGATGGCGCCCTTGCCCGGCGCCTCGCCGAAGATGCGCAGCGAGTTGATGGCGCGCAGCCGCTCGTGGGCGTAGTCGCGCAAGGTAGCCTCGTGGGCGGCGATGCGCTCGCGGCCGATGCCGTCCATGTAGTCGAGCGCGGCACCCAGGCCGATCGCCTCGACGATCGGCGGCGTGCCCGCTTCGAAGCGGTGCGGCGGCTCGTTGTAGGTGACGATGTCCTCGGTCACCTCGACGATCATCTCGCCGCCGCCCTGGAAGGGCCGCATCTTCTCGAGCATCTCGCGCTTGCCGTAGAGCACGCCGATGCCGGACGGTCCGTAGACCTTGTGGCCGGTGAAGATATAGAAGTCGACGTCGAGGTCGCGCACGTCGACCGGCATATGCACGGCGGCCTGGCTGCCGTCGACCAGCACCGGGATGCCGCGCTCATGGGCAATGCGACAGATCTCCTTGATCGGCGTCACGGTGCCCAGCGCGTTCGACATATGCGTGATCGCAACCAGCTTGGTGCGGTCGGTCAGGCGCTTCTCGAATTCCTCGATGTGGAAGGCACCGAGGTCGTCGACCGGCACCCAGACCAGCTTGGCGCCCTGGCGCTCGCGGATGAAGTGCCACGGCACGATGTTGGAGTGATGCTCCATGATCGAGAGCACGATCTCGTCGCCCTCGCCGATGTTCGGCATGCCGTAGCCGTAAGCGACCGTGTTGATCGCTTCCGTTGCCGACTTGGTGAAGACGATCTCCTCGGCGCTGCCGGCATTGAGGAAGCGGCGGGCGCTTTCGCGCGCCTTTTCGTAAGCCTCGGTGGCGGCGTTGGAGAGGAAATGCAAGCCGCGATGGACGTTGGCGTATTCGTTCGAATAGGCGTGGTTGACCGTGTCGATCACCACCTGCGGCTTCTGGGCCGAGGCGCCGTTGTCGAGATAGACGAGCGGCTTGCCATAGACCTGGCGCGACAGAATGGGAAAGTCGCGGCGGATCGCCTCGACGTCATAGGTGCTGTCTTCGACTTTCTTGTCCATCGCGTCTTCTCTAAGCCACGTTTCTTCCAACACCCCTCATCCGTCTTGGCGCTTCGCGCCAATCCACCTTCTCCCGCAAGGGGAGAAGGTCGGGCGCATTTCCTTCTCCCCTTGTGGGAGAAGGTGGCCGAGCGGAGCGAGGTCGGATGCGGGGTACTGCTCCGCGCCCCTCAGCCATTACCCGTGCGTCGCGAACCAGTTGCTCAGCAGCTCTTCGAGCGGATCGACGACGCTCTCGTCCTCGAGCTCCTCGATGACCTCGGCGAGGAAGGCGCGGATGAGCAGGCCGCGCGCGGTCTTCTCGTCGACGCCGCGCGCCATCAGGTAGAAGAGATGGTTGCGGTCGATCTCGGTCACCGTGGCGCCATGGCCGCAGGCGACGTCGTCGGCGAAGATCTCCAGCTCCGGCTTGGTCGAGAACTCGCCGTCGTCGGAGAGCAGCAGCGTGTTGCAGGCCATCTTGGCGTCGGTCTTCTGCGCCACCTGATGCACGTTGATGCGGCCCTGGAAGACGCCCTTGGCGCGGCCGGTGACGACGTTGCGCACCACCTCGGTCGAAGTCGTGTGCGGCACGGCGTGGTCGAGCACCATGGTGACGTCGACATGGCTGTCGCCGGCGAGCAGGTTGACGCCGCGCAACTTGAAGTCGGCGCCCTCGCCGGTCGTCTTGACGATGACTTCCTGGCGCACCAGCTTGCCGCCGGCATTCATGATGAACAGCGTGAGCCTGGCGTTCTTGCCGAGTTCGGCCTTGAACTGGGCGAGATGGGTCGCCGTCTCCGGCTGGTCCTGGACGATCAGCCACAGCACCTCGGCATCGTCGCCGAGCAGGAGCTGGCTGACGGAGCTGACAAGCCCCGCGCCCTCGCCGGTCTGGCGCTCGACGATGGTGGCCCTGGCGCCGGCGCCGACGCGAACCGGCAGGCGCACGTGGCTCTGGCCGCCGGCCTGGATGTTCTGCAGCTCGATCGGCTTTTCCAGCTGGGCGCCGGCCTCGACGTCGACGAAATAGCCGTCGGCGACGAAGGCGGTGTTGATGGCGCCGATGGCGTCGTCCTTGCCGTAGGTGACGAGCGCCGGCGCATAGCTGCCGTCGGTCAGCTTGTCGCTGAGGCGCTGGAAGGTGACGCCGTCGATGCCGGCAGCCGCGGTCGAGACGCCGTTGGCGAGCGACAGCACGGTCGAGCCTTCGAGCAGCGGCGCGACCGACCTGGCCTTGGCTGAGGCGTCGAACGCAGGCACCGCGGCGAGGAGGCGGCGCAGGTCCGTATAGTGCCAGGCCTCGACGCGGCGCGTCGGCAGGCCGGCCTTGATCTGCTCGATGGCGTCGTCGCGCTTGACGGTGACGGTGCCGTCGCCCGGCAGCAGCGACAGCCGCTCGCCGAAGGCGTCGACCAATGCCGCTTCCGCCGGGGTACGCTGGATTTCAGCACGCATGTTCATGGCCGCCACCTCAAGCCGCCTCTTCGATGATCCCGGCGTAGCCGTTCTCTTCGAGTTCGAGCGCCAGCGACTTGTCGCCGGACTTGATGACCTGGCCCTTGTAGAGCACGTGCACGCTGTCGGGCACGATGTGCTCCAGCAGGCGCTGGTAGTGGGTGATGACGACGATGGCGCGGTCGGGCGAACGCAGGGCGTTGACGCCGTCCGAGACGATCTTGAGCGCGTCGATGTCGAGGCCGGAGTCGGTCTCGTCGAGCACGCAGAGCTTCGGCTCCAGGAGCTTCATCTGCAGAATCTCGGCGCGCTTCTTCTCGCCGCCGGAGAAGCCGACATTGACCGGACGCTTGAGCATGTTGATATCCATGCTGAGCGAGGCGGCAGCCTCCTTAACGCGCTTGAGGAAGTCCGGCACCTTGAGCTGCTCCTCGTCGCGCGCCTTGCGCTGCGAGTTCATGGCGACCTTGAGGAACTCCATGGTGGCGACGCCCGGTATCTCCATCGGATACTGGAAGGCCAGGAAGATGCCCTTAGCGGCGCGCTCGGCCGGATCCATCTCCAGGATCGACTCGCCGTTGTAGAGGATGTCGCCCTCGGTGACCTCGTAGTCCTCGCGGCCGGCGAGGATGTAGGACAGCGTCGACTTGCCGGAGCCGTTCGGGCCCATGATGGCGGCGACCTCGCCGGCCTTCACGGTCAGGTTCAGGCCGCGGATGATCTCGGTGCCATCCTCGACGATACGGGCATGCAGGTTCTTGATCTCAAGCATCGTTCTTCCTGTCGTCCTTCAGTTCGTTGCTGGCAGCTTTGCGAGCAGCGCCAGCGTGGCGAAGAGAATTCCGGCACCTGCGATGATGAAGTAGGACCATTCGACAAAGGCTGAGAGCCTGTCATTCCACTTCCTTGTCCAATCACGCAGATAAACGCGTTTGCCGGCCTTCCCTTCCCTGTTTTCCATTCGGTCCAACTCCGTGCCGAACCAGTTCAATTCACTCTTTGCCGCTATATTCCGTCGCGCAGACTCTTCAGCAGCAGGAACGCCAGTGGCGGAATGACACCCAGTGCCATCATCGGTGTCGCCAGCGAGCTTTCGAAATACAAAAGCACCAGCGCCACAAACAGGTAAGCCACCCATCCGAGGGCCAGATAGCCCGCCAGATTTCGGCCCGCCGGCGGCATCAGCCGACCGAGCCCTCGAGGCTGATGCCGATGAGCTTCTGCGCCTCGACGGCGAACTCCATCGGCAGCTCCTGGATGACCTCCTTGACGAAGCCGTTGACGATGAGCGCGATCGCCTCCTCCTCGGGGATGCCGCGCTGCATGACGTAGAACTTCTGGTCCTCGGAGATCTTCGACGTCGTCGCCTCGTGCTCGAACTTGGCGGTGGCGTTCTTGGCCTCGATGTAGGGCACGGTGTGCGCGCCGCACTGGTCGCCGATCAGAAGCGAGTCGCAGTTGGTGAAGTTGCGGGCGCCGGTCGCCTTGCGGTGGGCCGAGACCTGGCCGCGATAGGTGTTCTGCGAGAAGCCGGCGGCGATGCCCTTGGAGATGATCCGGCTCCTGGTGTTCTTGCCGAGGTGGATCATCTTGGTGCCGCTGTCGACCTGCTGGTAGCCGTTCGACACCGCGATCGAGTAGAAATTGCCCTGGCTGTCGTCGCCGCGCAGGATGCAGGACGGATACTTCCAGGTGATCGCCGAGCCTGTCTCGACCTGGGTCCAGGAGATCTTCGAGCGGTCGCCGCGGCAGTCGCCGCGCTTGGTGACGAAGTTGTAGATGCCGCCCTTGCCCTGGGCATCGCCCGGGTACCAGTTCTGGACGGTCGAATACTTGATCTCGGCGTCGTCGAGCGCCACCAGCTCGACCACGGCGGCATGCAGCTGGTTCTCGTCGCGCTGGGGTGCGGTGCAGCCTTCGAGGTAGGAGACGTAGGCCCCCTCCTCGGCGATGATCAGGGTGCGCTCGAACTGGCCGGTGTTCTTCTCGTTGATGCGGAAGTAGGTCGACAGCTCCATCGGGCAGCGCACGCCCTTGGGCACGAAGACGAAGGAACCGTCGGTGAAGACCGCCGAATTCAGCGTCGCATAGTAGTTGTCGGAGGTGGGCACGACCGAGCCGAGATACTTCTTCACCAGCTCGGGGTGCTCGCGGATGGCTTCCGAGATCGAGCAGAAGATGACGCCGGCCTTGGCCAGCTCGTCCTTGAAGGTGGTGACCACCGAAACCGAATCGAACACGGCGTCGACGGCGACGCGGCCCGACTTGTAGACGTTGTCGTTGGCTTCCTCGAGTTCGGGATCGGCCTCCTTCTGGACGCCGGCGAGGATTTCCTGCTCCTTGAGCGGGATGCCCAGCTTCTCATAGACCTTGAGAATCTCGGGATCGACCTCGTCGAGCGACTTCGGGCCCGACTGGTTCTTCGGCGCGGCGTAATAATAGATGTCCTGGAAGTCGATCTTGGGATAGTCGACGCGCGCCCAGGTCGGCTCTTCCAGCGTCAGCCAGCGGCGGAACGCCTCGAGACGCCATTCGAGCATCCAATCCGGTTCGTTCTTCTTGTTCGAGATGAAACGAATGATGTCTTCGTTCAGGCCCTTGGGGGCCTTGTCGGTCTCGATCTCGGTCTCGAATCCGTATTTGTACTGGTCCACATCGATCTTGCGGACCTGCTCGATCGTCTCCTGCACAGCAGGCATCAGCGTTCTCCATCCACGCCGGGGTCAAGGCCCGGCAGTTTTCAAACTATGGCACCGCTGGCGCGGCGTAAGTTCCATATAGTGCATCCCGGCCGGGAATTCACCCGCAAGCTTCGCCCGCGGCGACCGTCATGCACCCACTCAACAGCCCGAGGGCCAATCCTACTCAGCCGCCTGCGTCGCTCCGGCCCGGCGCGCCAAGAGCTTGGCCAGCGCCTCCGCAAACAGCGCGATGTCCTCTTCCGTCGTCTGCCGGCCGATCGAGACGCGCAGCGCGCCCAGATTGTCGACGTAACCCATGGCCTTCAGCACATGGCTTGGACCGACCTTTCCCGACGAACAGGCGGAGCCGGCCGAGAGCGCCACGCCCGCGAGATCGAAGGCGATCTGCGCCGTCTCGGCCTTGACGCCCGGAATAGCGAAGAATGTCGTGTTGGCAAGCCGCTCGACGCCGTTTCCGAAGATTTCCGCATCGGCAGCAAGCCGCAGGACAGTCTCTTCGATGCGGTTGCGCAGGCCGGCCACGCGGTCCATGTCGGCCAAACCGGCCAGGGCTTCGCGCGCGGCCGCGCCAAAGCCCGCGATCGCGGGCAGGTTTTCGGTGCCGCCGCGATGGCCCTTTTCCTGGCCGCCACCGGTGACCAGGGGTGCCGGCATCATCAGGTCGGCGAAGGCTACGATGGCGCCCGCGCCCTTGGGCCCGCCGATCTTGTGCGAGGAGAGAATCAGGTAGTCGGCGTAACCCACTGACATGTCGAGAGGAATGCGCCCCGCGGCCTGGACGGCGTCGAGCACCAGCACGCCGCCCGCCGCCTTGACCAGATCTGCGATCCTGCGGAAGGGCTGGACGACGCCGGTCTCGTTGTTGGCGGCATGGATCGCCACCAGCGGCAGGCCTTCGGCCTTGTCGTGGGCGGCGAGCGCCGCTTCGAGGGCCGCGAGATCGACGACGCCGTTTCTGTCGACGCCGATGCGCACTACCCGGTCT
Organism: Aminobacter sp. BE322; assembly: GCF_050433525.1. Lineage (NCBI taxonomy): Bacteria > Pseudomonadati > Pseudomonadota > Alphaproteobacteria > Hyphomicrobiales > Phyllobacteriaceae > Aminobacter > Aminobacter sp. BE322. Next base: position 23,302 of record NZ_JBNPXB010000003.1, read on the forward strand.
GCCGGGAAACGGCCGCCGTTGAGCACGCAGGGATGATCGGCCTCGCAGACATAGAGCCTGGACATGCGGACAGTGCCGCGACCCATGCGCCAGTCGGACGAAAGCAGCGTGGTCGCGGCTTCCGTAGCGCCCGAAGTGAAGACGACGTGCTCGGGCCTGGCGCCGACGAGGGCGGCGACCTCGCGCCTTGCGTCCTCGATCAGCCTGCGGGCGGCACGCCCCTCGCCATGCACGGAAGACGGATTGGCCACCACGTCGAGCGCCGCGACCACGGCCTCGCGCGCCGCGGGCAGCAGCGGCGCACTGGCATTGTAGTCGAGATAGGCGCGTGGCACGGCCATTTTCCTGGTTTTCGCCCTGTCAAATCACGTTCGGGAGCAGCGACGCGCAATTTCCTTGAAATTCCAAGGCGAGCCGTCCTATCTACCCGCTTTGCCAACCGTGCGGTTTTACCGCCCAGTTTTGAACAGTTCTAAACTAGCTTCTATGTAGACGCGTTCGTTGCGTCAAGGCTGGGCACAGGATTGTTTGTCGGCGCTTGCGTCAAGTGGAGTCATTTATGCCCGAGGTCATTTTCGCCGGTCCGGCCGGTCGCCTGGAAGGCCGCTACCAGCCGTCCAAGGAGAAGAACGCGCCCATCGCCATCGTGCTGCACCCGCACCCGCAATTCGGCGGCACGATGAACAACAAGATCGTGTACGACCTCTTCTACATGTTCCAGAAGCGCAACTTCACGACGCTTCGCTTCAATTTCCGCGGCATCGGCCGCAGCCAGGGCGAATTCGACCACGGCACGGGCGAGCTCTCCGACGCGGCCGCAGCCCTCGACTGGGTGCAGTCGCTGCATCCGGATTCGAAGAGCTGCTGGGTGGCCGGCTATTCCTTCGGCGCCTGGATCGGCATGCAGCTCCTGATGCGCCGCCCGGAGATCGAGGGCTTCATCTCGGTCGCGCCGCAGCCCAACACCTACGACTTCTCGTTCCTGGCGCCCTGCCCCTCGTCGGGCCTGATCATCCACGGCGACGCCGACAAGGTCGCGCCGCCCAAGGACGTACAGGGCCTGGTCGACAAGCTGCACACGCAGAAGGGCATCACCATCACGCAGAAGACGCTGACGGGTGCCAACCACTTCTTCGGCAACGACCCCGAACTACTGATCGACGAATGCGCCGAATATCTCGACCGGCGCCTGGCGGGCGAACTGGCCGACGCGCGGCCGAAGCGGCTCAAGTAAGCGAGGACAGCCATGTACCAGCCGCCTCATTTCAAGGAAACGCGGCTGGACGTGCTGCATGCCCTGGTCAGGGCCCACCCGCTGGGCCTGCTGATCTGCAACGGCCCCGACGGCCCGGTGGCCAATCCGCTGCCGTTCCTGCTCGATAGCGAAACTGCGCCCAGCGGCCGGCTGCGCGCGCATCTTTCCCGTGCCAATCCGCAATGGCGGATGCTTGCCGACAGCCCCGATGCGCTCGTCGTGTTCCAGGGCGCCGACAGCTACGTCACGCCGTCCTGGTACGAGACCAAGCGCGAGACCGGCAAGGTGGTGCCGACCTGGAACTACGCCATCGTGCAGGTGCGCGGCCGGGTCAGGGTGATGGACGACAAGGACTGGCTGGCCGGGCAGATCGCCGAGCTGACGGCCACCCATGAAGGCGGCCGCGCCGAGCCCTGGCAGGTGAGCGACGCGCCGGACGCCTACGTCGCGGCCCAGATCAAGGGCATCGTCGGCCTGGAAATCGACATCGCGAACATCGAGGGCAAATGGAAGGTCAGCCAGAACCGCCCGGTCGCCGACAGGGTGGGCGTGGCGGAAGGGCTGGAGGCCGACGGGCCGTCGCCCCAGGGCGCCGAGATGGCGCAGCTGGTGCGCAGGTTCGGCGGGCTCGACGGCTAACCTTCAGCCGCCGAAGCATGCCCCAATGCGTCGAGAACTGCGGTTTCGTCCGCGTGAGCGAACAGCCGGACGACGGATTCCTCCATCTTCGCAAGGTACTTGAGGCCAAGTCCTGAGAAAATGAATCCGGGCCGCGGAGCGGCCCGGACGCGTCCCTGAAGAGGTATGACCGGCTTACTTGGCCTTGAGCAGGTCGCCCACCTCGAGCAGAACGAACTCGTTGTCGTCGGCCTTGTCGATGGCGCGGCCGGCCGAGAACGGCAGGTTGTTGTCGTCGCCCACGACGATGTGGGTGTCATCCACCAGGTCGACGTTCTCGATGGTGTTGAAGGGCATGTCGTAGAAGCCCTCGCCGCCGCCCTGGCGCTTCTTGTTGTCCGGATCGGCGATCTTCATGAGGTCGATGTAGCCGATCTTGCGCACGGCATTGCCGGCATTGGCGTCGGACATCTCGATCTTATAGATGCGCTTGAACAGGGCCGGATTGGCAAAGCAGTCGGGCTTGGGGTTCTTGGCGTCCGCGCAGGCCTTGGCGGCGACGCCGGCGCCCTGGTCGCGCTCGATGACGAGGGCGGTGGTGGCGTCGATCATGTTGAAATCGCCGATCGCGTCGCCGCCGGCGGACAGCGGATAGAGCCAGCTCCGCCCGGTCCATTCCTTGCTCGCGACATCGAACTCGACGATGCGCAGGGCGCGATTGCCTTCCGCCTGCTCCATGGTGCCGTCCTCCTTGAACAGCGCGCCTTCGAGCAGGCCGTAGAGCTTCGAGCCGTCCTTGGACTGGGCGAGGCCCTCGTAGCCGCCGGAACGCTTGAGATTGAAGGCTGGCATAGGCAGCGTCGGATTGGCCTGGAGGGTCAGCGTCGGATGGTCGGGCGACTTCACCGGCTTGCCGTCGACGGTGGTGCCGACGACGTCGGTCAGCTTGCCGTCGAGGTCGAACTTCAGCAGGTAGGGACCGAACTCCTCGCCGACCCAGAAGCCGTCCGCGACCGGCTGGATCGACTCGACGTCGAAGTCGCCGCCGGTCAGGAAGCGGGCCTCGGAGCCTTCGAGCACGATCGGGAACGGCGCCTTGCGGTCCGGATCGGTGAGGAACAGGGTCTTGATGCGCTCCATCGTGCCCTTTTCCCAGTCGAACGAGACGTGATGCAGCATCAGCGCGGCGTCGGTCGAGTTCAGCTTGTTGCCGAAACCGTTGTCGGAGAGCGACCAGAAGGTGCCGTCGCCCATCGACTTGATGCCGGAGAAGCCTTGCACCGGCTGGCCGTCGAAGGGCAGCGAAAGGCCGGTCGGGCGCACGCCGTCCTTGCCCGGAACGCTACCGATGCCCTCGGCGCGCTTGCGGTCGGGCGTGGTGAACTTGCCCGCGCTACGCAGGTGCTCCGGCGCATTTTCCGGTGCCGGGATGATGGTGTTGGCAGGCAGGATCGCATGGCCGACGAGCGTCGCCGGAAATTCCTTCTCCTCCGCCAGGGTGGAGGCGGTGGAAAGCGCGAGAATGGCCGCAGCCAGATGGAGGGAGCGTCGCATGGTGGACCCCGGTTGGTTGGAACTGACGCACCCCTGCTAGGAGCGCGCCATGTCGGCCCGGTGACGCCTGAATGAAACTTTGATGAAGTCCCCAGCGATCAGGGCTCGGCGCGCACGCCGCCCGTGACGGGCCTGCTGCAGCCGGTCGTCGTCGGGAAGGTGAGCGGCAGGCCGAGCGCCGAGCGCACGGCGAGAAAGGCCCAGGCCTCGGTGGCGATCGCCGACGACGGCCCGAACTCGATGGCGTTGACGCCGTCGGTACGCAGGATGGCGATGTCGACGCCATCCATCGAGGTGCCGCTCATCAATCCGATAGCCGTCAGGAACGCCATGAAGCCTGCTGTCCTTGTGATTCCATGGGTTCAGATGCTAAAGCGCCAGCGGCGCCGATCCAATGCCGGGCCGGCCGAGCCAATCCGTCCGACAAGAGAACAAGAACATGCCCTCGCTGAAATCCGATTTCCTGAGCATCCTCTGGGAACGCGGCTTCATCCACCAGATCTCGGATGAATCCGGCCTCGACGACCTCTTCGCCAAGGAAATCGTGTCGGCCTATATCGGCTTCGACCCGACGGCATCGAGCCTGCATGCCGGCGGCCTGATCCAGATCATGATGCTCTACTGGATGCAGAAGACCGGCCATCGCCCCGTGGCCCTGATGGGCGGCGGCACCGGCATGGTGGGCGACCCGTCCTTCAAGGACGAGGCGCGCAAGCTGATGACGCCGGAGACGATCCAGTCGAACATCGACGGCATCAAGAAGGTCTTCGCCAACTACCTCACCTTCGGCGACGGCCCGCGCGACGCGCTGATGGTCAACAACGCCGAGTGGCTGCTGCCGCTCAACTACCTCGAGTTCCTGCGCGACGTCGGCCAGCATTTCTCGGTCAACCGGATGCTGAGCTTCGATTCCGTGAAGCAGCGCCTCGACCGCGAGCAGTCGCTGTCGTTCCTCGAATTCAACTACATGATCCTGCAGGCCTACGACTTCGTCGAGCTCAACAAGCGCTACGGGCTGCGCCTGCAGATGGGCGGCTCCGACCAATGGGGCAATATCGTCAACGGCATCGATCTCGGCCATCGCCTCGGCACGCCGCAGCTCTATGCGCTGACCTCGCCGCTGCTGACGACCTCGTCTGGCGCCAAGATGGGCAAGTCGATGAACGGCGCGGTGTGGCTGAACGCCGACATGTTGTCGGCCTATGACTTCTGGCAGTACTGGCGCAACACCGAGGACGCCGACGTCGAGCGCTTCCTCAAGCTCTACACGGTGCTTCCGCTCGACGAGATCGCGCGGCTCGCGGCTCTCGGCGGCTCTGAGATCAACGATGCCAAGAAGGTTCTGGCGACCGAGGTGACGGCGATGCTGCATGGCCGCACCGCGGCCGACCTGGCGGCCGAAACCGCGCGCAAAACTTTCGAGGAAGGCGCGCTCGCCGACACGCTGCCGACCGTCGATGTTGCCGGCGACGAATTGAAGGCCGGGATCGGGCTTCTTTCGCTCGTCGTGCGTGCCGGGCTTGCCGCGTCGAACGGCGAGGCCCGCCGCCATGTGCAGGGCGGCGCCGTCAGGCTCAACGACCAGCCGGTCAGCGACGAACGACGCGCGGTGACCAGCGCCGACCTGACGCCGGAAGGCGTGGTCAAGCTGTCGCTCGGCAAGAAGAAGCACATACTGGTGCGCCCGGCCTGACCGGCCGCGCCTCGCAAAAAGCAGAAATGGCCGGCATTGCCGGCCAGTTTCGTACCTGGAAGTTGCCCGCTGGTGTCCGGGCTCAGTACTCGAAGATGGCCCGGAAAATGCCGGGCGCTATCACCGACAGAGGATTGACCTGCAGCCGGGGCGCGTTGGCGTCGCCCGAGAGCTTGTAGGTCACGCCGATCAGGCCGCGGTCGCGGCCATTGCCGAGGATCACGCCGACCAAAGGCAACTCGCCGAACAGGCGGTTCAGGCCGTAGGCCGGCATGAAGGTGCCGGTCATGTTCATCTGGCCCTGCTGGTCGTAGAGAACGCCCTGGAAGGTCGTACCGATCAGCGGACCGCGCAGCACGCCGTTGGCCAGCGCCAGATATTTGTCCCGCTTGTCGATCTGGGCAAAGCCGCGCTCGAACTTGACCCGCGACACGTCGATGTCCTTGCGCACCGCCTGGTTGAGGCTGCGCGTGTCGCCGGCCGGCTTGCTGGACACGATGGAGGCCAGCCGCGGCTCGTCGACCACCCAGAATTCGCGGACGTCGACCTGTCCCCTGAGCGGGCCGGCGCCGGCCGATTCCAGCGCGAGCGCCAGGCTGCCGCCCTGCATGCGGCCATAGACGTCGAGGAAACGCAGGACGGCGCCGGCATCGGCGGAGCGGACGTCCATGCGGCGGCCGTCGCCCTTGGGCGCGTTGCTGACGGTGATCAGGCCGCCGGACGCCGCGGTGGCCGCGACCGTGAGGCCGCTGATCCGGTTGCCGGAGCCGGAATAGTCGATCGAGACTTTCTGCAGCGCCTCGCCGCCGAAGCCCACCATCTTGGCGACATTGGCGCTCACCGAGACCGAATTGGAGCCCGCCGACTTCGTCGCGGTGTCGGTGTCGGCCATGAACTGCTTGATCAGCGAACGGGCGTCGAGGGTGTCGCCCTTCACCCGCACGGCAAACCCCTTGCCCGAACGCCTGATGTTTACCGAAACGTCGTCGCCGCGGTTGAGCTGCACCCGGCTGAACGTGGCCGTCGACAGGCCGCCGCCGGCGAGCGTGACCTCGCCCTTGATGCCGAAGGTCGCGCCTTCGAGCTCGAAGCCGGAGAGCGTCGCGTTCTGGCCGTCGCCATTCATGACGAACGACACCTTGGCGGGGATGCCCGGTCCCTTGCTCCAGCCGACCCATGGGAAATCCAGCCGTGCGGCAGTGAGATCGGCGACGATGTTGCGCTTGCCCGGTTCCGGCTGCTCGACATCGACCTTGATCGTGCCGGAGAGCATCTCCGAGAGGCCCGGCATCAGCGCGTTGCGGAGTTTGTCGTCGAGCACCAGCTCCACGTTGCGCTCGCGCTCGAGCCCCTCCTGCTCGCGCAGCGGTTCGACCAGATCGAGCTGCGCCGGGACGCCGTTGAGCTTGCCCCTGGCCGAGACGACGGCCTTGCTGGGGGTGACCGTGATCGAGCCGGTCGCCTCCGACAGCTGCTGGCCGTCGAAGGGCTTCGCCAGCGCAAGCTTCTCGTAGTCGAGCGACACGGCCCAATCGAGCTTGTCGGTGTCGATGCCCTTGGTCAGCGGGATGTCGGCCTTGACGTTGCCCGTCACGTCACCCGTCAGCTCCTCCGGCAGGATGCCGACGTGGCGCATGGCGTTGATCGGCTCGTAGGAGGCAAGTTCCGCCACTGCGTCGGCGCTGCCCGCCACGTCGATGTCGAGCGCGCCGATGACGGGCGAGACGTTCGCCTTGACCACCTTGAGCTTGCCGTTGCTCGCCGCGACCGTGCGGCCGCTGGGCATGAAGACCGTTCCGGAGGACAAGGCGACGTCGACGTCGTTGCCGAAGAACTCGACCACGCCGACGGCGTCGCGGATCGGCGGGATGTGGCCGGCGGTGTCGAAGCGAGTGCCCTCGATGCTGAAGCGACCGAAGACTTCCTGGGCGGTCAGGGGTACGCCGTTGCCCAGGCGGTCGGGCCTGACGTCGAACTGGACGCTGCCTTCCACGACGCGCCCGCCGAACAGGTTCTGCAGGACCCACAGCCGCGCGTTGCGGGCCGAGAACCACGGCCAGAGCTGCTTCACGTGGGCGACCGGCATGTCATGCACGTTGAAGGCCAGGAAGATGCCCGGCGCCTTGCCCTCGACGAAACGGACCGAGGCCTTGCCCAGCACTTCGCCGCTCGGCCCGGACTTGACGCCGATCTGGTCGGCCGAGAGCGTCTTGGTGGCGACATCGTAGGTGCCGGCGACGCGGGCGAGGAAGTTCATCCCCGGCTCGGGCGATTCTCCCGGAGCCAGCCACGATTCGCGGCTGATGAGCTCGAACCGGTAGGCCGCACTGTCTCCAGGGGCATTGGTGGCGGGCCGCGGGCCGAGGCCGCCGGTGAAATCGAAGGTGGAGCGGTCGGTCGTGACCAGCAGCTTGCGGATGTCCAGCTTGTTGAGGCCGTCCGCCAGGCGCGCGTCGACGGTGATGTCGCCGACCAGCTGGCCTCGCTGGCCGAGGTCGAGCGTGGACTTTCCGATCGAGCCCCTGGCGACGAGCTCCGCGCCGCTGCCGGTCTCGCTGCCGGTGATCACCAGGTCCGCCGAGCCGATGCGGCTCGCCTTGGCCGCCGGCACCTGCGCCTGGCCGGCGAAGGGGTCCGTCATCGTGACCGACGCTTCGAGCGTAGCGATCCTGTCGGCCTCGCGGCTCGCCTTGGCCGTCAGCTCGACGTCGCGGCCGTCGACGTCGAAGGTGGCGGAGACGCTAAGATCGCCGAGGCGGGTCTTGGCAAGCGCCGCGTTCAGGACGCGGACGACTTTAACTTCGCCCCCGGATGGCAGGACGAAATCGACGTTGTCGAGCGTGATCTCGCGCAGCCCGTCCCAGCGCACCACCTGGAAGCCGCGGCGCACCTCGCGGAAGGTCGCGTCGAGTACCTTCTGCGGCTCCACGAGGCCTTGCCCGTTGCGCAACGCGGCCGCCCAGTCCGAACCGCCGCCGCCTGGCACGGCCTCAACGACGATGCGGGCGTCGGAGATCCTGGCATTGCCCAGCCGTATGTCGCCGGACAGCAGGGGCAACAGCCTGATGCCGAAGCGCATCGACCCGACGCTGGCGATTTCGGCGCCGCCGGCACTGCGCAGCTGGACGTCCGGCACCTCGACGGCGACGAGCTTCAAGCCGTCGAGCGCCAGCCTCACCTGTCCCATCGACACGTCGACGTCAACGCCCGCCAGTTCCTCGATGGCCCGCTCGGCCTCGGAGCGCATCCTGTCCTGGCCGATGCCGGAATAGCTCAACGCCTCGACCGCGATGATCGCCAGAAGCAGCAGCGAACCCACCACGGCGACCGCCGCGAGCGCGCAATGGCCGGCGCGCCGCCACTTCGAGGGCCGCGGGCTCAGTTCCAGGCCGGCAGCCGACGGCATCGCGCCAAGATCGGTAATCTCGTCGCGCCTGAAACGGATTTTCTCGTGCCGAAGCACTTCCTGACCCACGCGGTGTCCCGTAGTCGTTTCGGTCGTGGACGAATCCAAGTCCGGCATTAATATCCTGACATCCCTGCGAGCCTAACTTCAAACAAGGGTATCGACGTGTCTGAACTCGAGACTGGCCAAGCCGCCCCGCAATTCGCCCTGCCGCGCGACGGCGGAGGTATTCTGACGCTTTCCGATTTCGCCGGCAAACCGATTGTCCTCTATTTCTATCCCAAGGACGATACGACCGGCTGCACGGCCGAGGCGATCGACTTCAGCCGGCTCAAACCCCAGTTCGAGGACGCAGGTGCGGTCGTCATCGGCATGTCTCCCGACAGCACCAAGAAACACGACAAATTCAAGGCCAAGCACAATATTGGCATCAACCTGGTGGCAGATGAGGAGCGCACGGCCCTGGAGGCCTACGGCGTCTGGACCGAGAAGTCCATGTATGGCCGCAAATACATGGGCGTCGAGCGCACCACCTTCCTGATCGGCCCCGACGGCAGGATCGCGCGGATCTGGCGCAAGGTCCGCGTGCCCGGCCATGCCGAGGAGGTGCTGGACGCGGTGCGCTCGCTGCGCTGAGCGTGCGCGCCCGAAAATCTTTGTTAACCCTAATAATGTGTAATCGGACCGTCGACATCTCAGCGTGAGAGTTCAGTCCGGTGAAAACATCAGCTCAGGCTGCCGCCTTCGGCAGACGCAAGGAACCGCATACGGTCATCATCGCGCGCGGCAATGAGATCCGGCACTTCACCGTGCGCCCCTGGATCGCGGCCGCCGCCGGCTCGGCATTCGCCGTGGCCGCGATCGGCTATCTGCTGGCCACGACCTACCTGGTCTTCCGCGACGATCTGATCGGCGCGACCATGGCTCGCCAGGCGCGCGTGCAGCAGGCCTACGAGGACCGCATCTCGGCGCTGCGCGCCCAGGTCGACCGCATCACCAGCCGCCAGTTCCTCGACCAGCAGCTGATGGAAACCAAGGTCGGCGAGCTGCTGTCGCGGCAGTCGCAGCTGTCGTTACGGAACGGCCGCCTGGGTTCCGCCGTCGACCAGGAGGCCGCTGCGCCGGCCGATGCCGCGCTGCCCGCCAAGGCGACGGACGAGCAGGCCGGACTCATCGGCGCCCCGCAGGCGGAGACGCTCGCCGTGGCGACCGCAGACGCCAGCCGCCCCTTCTCCTTCTGGTCGACCAGGGCGACGAGCCACGAGGCCGAAAGCCAGGCCGACCGCGCCGACCGGCTGTTCGTGACCCTCAACAAGTCGCTGCGCGCGGTCGAAGACGACCAGATCGAGCGCGTGACGACGCTTGCAAGCGATGCCTATCAGGCGGCGGACACGATCGCCGAAACGTTGCGGGACGCGGGCCTGCCGGCCGACCAGGACTCCGGCAAGGTGGATGTCGGCGGGCCGCTGATCGCGCTCGACGGCCCGATGGCCTTCGACACCAAGGTCAAGGAACTCGACGACGCCCTCGACGCCCTCGAACGGCTCAAGACCGGCGCCCGCAAGCTGCCGCTCGCCAATCCCGCCCCGGGCAGGTCCGTCTCCAGCCCGTTCGGGCCGCGCAAGGACCCGTTGGTCGGCACCGCCGCCCTTCATTCGGGAACGGACCTTCGCGCGCCCTATGGAACCGCGGCCCTCGCGACGGCGGCCGGCACCGTCATCAAGGCCGGCTGGAACGGCGGCTACGGCCGCATGGTCGAGATCGATCACGGCGGCGGCTTCGTCACGCGCTACGCACATTTGAACAAGGTGCTGGTGGCGCCGAACCAACAGGTCGTTCCCGGGCAGCAGATCGGCGAGATCGGCAGCAGCGGCCGTTCAACCGGCCCGCATCTGCACTATGAGGTGCGCCGCAACGGCGAGCCCGTCGACCCGCTGCGCTTCATCCGAATCGGCAACAAGCTCGGGCAGTATCTCTAAGGACTGTGCGACGACGCGATTCGATGCCCGGCAGCGATGGAGAGGTCGAGCTACCTGTCGACCGACCCGGAGCCGAATCTCAAGGCCACGGATTCCCTCGCCTCGATCCACGAGGCCGGGCGAGCGCCGCCACATTCACGGCACGCCGCTCGACGAAGAGCGAGCGGCCAAAAGATCGAAACCGACAATGTGGAGGAATTGAAACTCTTTGGAGCTTCCGGACCTAAGTCCTTGAAACGACTGGCGCGAGTGACGGGGCTCGAACCCGCGACCTCCGGCGTGACAGGCCGAGTGGTAATCTATGAATTTCAAGCAGTTCAAAGATTAAGAGTGCTCCCGAATTGGGGCGGACAAATCGTGAAACTTTGAACGCTATTAGCCGTTCGAATTCCGGAGATACGGGGTCTCCCGGCGGATTCCAAGGAGATCGTCTTCGTCTCGCCGACCAGCCCGGCGCGGAAGAAGCGCTGAACCCTCAAAAACTCCACACTTCTGTTGACTTCCACACTTCTGTGGAGTAGTCTATATGCATGAACAGCAAAGAACTCAAGAAATGGCTCGCCGCTCAGGGTTGCACCTTCGAGACCAAGAAGGGCGGTTCGGGACATCTGATCGTTCGCCGTGGCGACCGCAAGTCCGAATTGCCCATGCATGGCGCCGGCAAGGAACTCGGAACCGGACTCGTCAATGCGATCAAGAAGCAGCTGGGATTGAAGTGATGCTGGGATATCGGATCGAACTCACACCCGACGACAACGATACGTTTCTGGTGACGTGCCCGCAGCTTCCGATCGTCGTCACCTTCGGGGAGACCGAGGAAGAGGCGCGCCGTCATGCGGTCGACGCCATTGAGACCGCTCTTGCCAGCATGATTGATGATAACGAGGATATTCCAGCCCCAGATGGTGGTGAGCCAGGAACGGTTGTAATCCTGCCGACGCTGACAGCACTGAAGCTCAACCTCTATTGGGCCTTGAGGGCAGAAGGCTTCACAAGAGCCGAACTAGCTCGACGGCTGGGGTGGAACCGTGAGTCTGTCGACCGCCTTTTCCGCCTCGATCATAATTCGCGGGTAGAGCAGATCGACGCCGCCTTCGCCGCCCTCGGCCGCGCAGTCGACGTAGAGGTCCACGCGCTGGGAAAAGCCGCCTGAAACGAAAAAGCCCGCCCCGGTCTCCCGGAACGGATTTCACGGCGGCGGCCGGCCGGTGAGCCAGGTGTAGGCTCCGACGATCACCCCGGCGAGCCAGATCACCCCCATCCCGACACGGATCAGCCAGTGTCCCAGGATGCCGGCGCCTAGCGCCTGGTTGCGCATCTTCACGACGTCGTCGGTCACGGTCTTCATGTTCGCCTGGCTGTGCTTCACCGCGATCACGTCCGCTTCGACGTGGGTGAGCCGATTGCTGAACTCGTCAAGGCGGCGGTGAACCCCTGCCCTGCTCTCGTCGGCGCGGTCCATCCGGTCCAGAATTGCCTTGAGGTCGCCCTCCATCCGGCCCAGCACCCTGTCTATGCTTTGCTCGCTCACCGGCGGCTTTCCTTCCCGTGCTGGGCGCACTCGCTCTTGGTCCAGATATTGGCCGCGCAGAGCCCGGCGGCGGTGGCGTCGATTCCTGCCTGATCCGCCGCCGTCCTGCCCTGCACGCCGACCAGCGAGGTGCCGACCACGCCGCGCAACCCGTCAACGCTGACAGGCGCCGGTCTCGAAATCGAACAGCCCGCCAAAAGCAGTGCAGCGCCGAAGCTCACTGCGCCATTTCTCAGCCGCATTGCCTGCATTGTCGTTCTCCTTGGTGATCCGGGCGGCGAACCGCGCCTGTTCGATCGAGCGGCCGTAGCGATAGGCCGCGACGTGGCTCCAGGTCAGCGCGGCGGCAACAAGCGCCGCGGCGGCTGCAATCAGGTAGATCCTCATGCCGGAACGTCCCCCTCGTCGGTCCGGCGGCTCTTCCACCAGCCCCAGGCGATCCAGCCGAGGCCGCCCAGCACCAGCAGCACGGCGATCACCGATAGGACCGCCGACAGCCATTCGAGACCGGGCACCCACGCCGTCTTGTCGGCGGCCTGCTCGATCGACTGGCGGGCTGCTTCCACCCCCGCCCCACCGACCACCCCGCCGAGGCCTTCCTTGGCCTCCGGCGTTTCGGTCACGCCCTGGCCGCCGAGCACTTCGCCTGGATCCTGCTTCAGCGCCTCGAGCCGGCGGAAGGTCTCCGGCCCGGCGACGCCATCGGCCTTGATGCGGTTCGCCTTCTGGAAAGCGCGTACGGCATCGCGCGTCGTCGGTCCGAAGTCGCCGTCGACCTTGACCGGATGGCCGGCACGCACCAGCAGCGCCTGCAGCTCGCGCACCTTGGCGCCCTTCGATCCCATGCGCAGCATGCCGGTGGCGGCCGAGACCGGCGCCTCGCCGCTGATCCGCTCATAGGCCTTGGCCATCAGCCTTTCGTAGCCGTTCGCCTGCGGCCCGTTATAGCCGCGCTTGAATGCCGGGAAGTCGAGCCGCTGCAGCTCGTCGACCAGGCCGAACTTCTCGATGTAGCGGGCCATGGTCTCGATCTGGCCGTCGATCCCCGAGCGGGCATCCGCGATCATCGCATCGACGCCGTCATAGCCGAGCTTCGCCCAATGGGCGGTCATCACCTGGCCGACGCCGATGGAGATGCTCTCCAGTGCTGCCTGCTTGTCGATCCGCATCGCCTTGGCGAGCAGCGCCCAGCGGCCGGGCTGGTCCTTCGGGTTCTTGACCTTGCCGGCCACCGGGCTCGCAAGCCCCTGCCGGCGGCCGAGCTCGCGCGCCATGCCTTTCAGCCGCTGGTCGAAATAGTGCCCCTCGAAGCGGATCAACGGCTCGTTCCGGCCCTTGACCAGCGCGAACACCTGTCCGGCGCTCTCGACCTCGACGACGGCCTGCAGGGCGGCGGGCTCGATCTTCATGCGCGCGGCGATGCGTTCGATCGCCGCGCCGGCGGGCACGGAAATGTCCATGGAAACTGTCCTTTGGTTGTAAGATTGGTCCCGGAACGGGAGGGCTTCACATGCCCAGGATCGAGAAGGGCGACACCGTCGTGATCGAGCGCGAGGTCACCAGAGTCCTGGACGAACGGACCATCGTCATCCGCCTACCTGGCGTCGATACGCCGGTGCAGTTCCCGATTGGGAACCTGTTGTCGGTGAAGAAGGAACGGCCCCCGAAGTGGAAGCCACCAAGGGATATGCCGGATTAGGCCGCCCACCCAATGGATGGAAGTTCGGCAAGAAAGTCCTCTACGGTCGGCTGGGGGCGGAGGCCGTTGGTCACCTTGTCGAGCTCGGCATAGGCGTAGGCCCACACCTCATCACGCCAGGCAACGAAGACGGAGGCCTCCGCCACCCATTGAGGATTGGTGCTGTTGACATAGGTCGAGATCGAAACGGCATTGTCGTAGCGCCGCTCCCGTGCCTTGGCGTCAAGCAAGGCGACGATGGCCTTCTTGTAGTCGTCAGCGTTTGGCGTCGGTTCCGGCTCTGCCGATCGCGTGAACTGTCCGGTGAGTTCTTCGTAAAGATCTCCGATCCCAGCCGAATTCGATGCGATCAGGAGTTTCCCCGTGACGGCATGTCCGGCCAACGCCATGATGACGTTTTCGACCGTGCGATCTTCACCGATCACTGCAAATCGAATTGCTTCGCTCATCTCCGATCACCCCACGATCCGCACGATGGCCTTGCCCGCGGCGCCATTTCCTCCGGCTCCTGTCCCGCCACCGCCGCCCGGCACGGAACCGGCCACCCCAGCGCCGCCGCCGTTTCCCCCGAATAGGCTCGCTCCTCCGGCGCTGCCACCGCCACCGCCACCACCAAAAACACTCCCCCCTCCTGAGCCGGAAATCGACCCTCCACCCCCACCACCCCAAATTGCAGAGCCACCGGATGAATCTGAACCGCCGCCGCCATAGCGGCCCGAACCCGGTGTTCCACTACCAAATCCGCTTGTTGCAATCAGGCCGGCCGTGGGAATCGCACCCGTGCCGCCATGTCCACCGGCTCCGTTCGCGCCATTGCCCCCGGCAGAAGTGGCGCCGCCGCCACCGCCGCCGGCTGAAGATGTATTTCCGCTGTGACCGCCGCCACCGCCATAAGCCGTGACATATGAACCGAATGACGAATTTCCGCCGACGCCGCCCACGGAAGCGGCTGCGCCACCGGCGCCGACCGTTACTGCCACCGACGACGGCAGATCGGACGCCTTGAACCGCGCGGAATTGTACGCGCCGCCGCCGCCGCCGCCGCGGTTGTTTGAGCCCGTCCCCCCTCCGCCGCCGCCACCCCACACTTCGACAATGACCAGGGCGTTCGGGCTAAGTTCTGCCGGCTTCGTCCATGTGCCTGAAACCAGGAACTCCTGGAAATATGCGCTCGCTCCATTGCCACCCTCGCTGTTGGCCACGGAGAGAATGCGGAATTCTCCGTCCATGAAAACGACGAAGTAGGCCGTGCCTGAGGCGAAGTCTCCCGATCCCAACGTCTCGCCGGTCGCCTTGACGAGATCGTAGTAGGGATTGTCGCTCGTCACGCGGAGCCGGCACGGCCCGGTATTGCTCGCACTGGGGCGAATGAAGAAGCTCATGCCCGCGACCACGTCGGCGTCGAGCACCGGGTCGACTGTGATGGTGTAGTCGTTGCCAGCATTGGTCATCGATATCGGCTTCAGCGATATCGCGTCGAAGAGCATGTCGACCTTGGATGAAACGGCATCCATGTATGCCATGCCGCCGACAGGCGGTGTCGACAGCGAGTTGGGAAGCTTTCTGTTGGCCATCTTTTCCTACCTGATTTGAAGTTTGATCACGCCGCCGCGCTCCACAATTGCGGCGCCTCGTCGACCAGCGTCAGGTTGGCCGTGAGGTCCTTGCCGTTGGCGATTTCGGTGACGATGAGGCGCTTGAACTCGTGCCCGAGCGTGCCGGCGACGACGAGGCAGCCCTCGGATATCTTGGAAATGAGCGGCCCGCCGTCGAAAGGACCGCCTTCGGTGGTCTCGTCCGGCACGGGAGCCACGAACGTCAGCGTGTCAGTCTCGCCGGCGGGGTTGGACAGGGCGTGAATCGTGGTGGTGCCGTCGGCGCGCCGGATGGCAATGCCGGTCTTCAGCCCCACCTCGAGCATGTCCGGCACGGCCAGCATATCGGCGGTGGCCAGCAGGTCGGGTGCATTCTTCACATCGATGGCACTGTCGAGCACGACGCCGGTCACGTTGCCGCCGTCGGTCATCACCGACTTGATGCGCCCGAACCCGTAGTGGCGGCTCAGTATGTCGTGGCTCACCGCCACCAGCGAACCGCGCCGGCAGACGATTGCCTCCACAGGGGCAGTGAAGGAGTAGAACGTGGCCCGGTGCTCGGCCTGCGCCAGGTCGAACCGGGCCCGCCTGACGATCTTCCCTTCATCCACGAAGCCGTCATAGGTCACCTGCTCGGTGCGTGCGTCGGTCCCCTCGGCACCCGACCGATAGACCATGATCTGCTTGGGGGCATAGTCGAGATCCTCGTTTCGGTAGTTGACGCGCAGTCCGGCCGGCACGCGCGGGAAAGCCTTCTTCCAGCTGAAGCCCGCCATGTTGCGCGGCGAGAACACCTGCACCGGTGCCTCGGCGCTGCGGTCATAGTCGCGGATTACGCCCCATTGCTCAGACTGGTAGGGCCGCGCATAGCCGCAGGCAGCCACCAGCCGCAGCACGTCCGCCAGCCCCTCGCCTTCCGCCACCAGGTCGCAGCTGTAGCCGTTGTCGATGCAGGCCTGCCGCCATGCCACGAGCCCTTCGAAATCCACCAGCTCGTCCGGCATCGGATCGAAGTTCAGAGGCCCGGTGAGCATGTCGAGATAGTGCGGCGCCGGGTTGGACGTCGTGATCAGGTTGCGCCAGCCGGTGCCGTCCCAGTCCCGCACATAGCCGCTCGCCTTGACCGACAGCCGCCCAACCGCACGGTTGCGAGCCTTCAGCGCAATCAGCGCCAGGTTCTTCTGCGCAATCGGGTATTGCTTGCGGATCGACACGATACGCCGGAGTTGCAGCCGATCCAGCAGGCCTTCGCGCGTCAATGGCAGGTTGTTCGATGTCGTCGAGCCGTAGAAGTCGAGAATGCTACCGTCGTGGACATAGGTGTCGGAGGTGAATTGATCGTTGCGGAACGTCGCGCCGCGGATGATCTCGATCTCGTAGACCCCCGCCGGCCAAGCTTCCGCCGACAGCCACACCGTCACCATGTCGGGCGCAAGCAGGATGTTGCGCACATTGGTCGTTTCGTTGGTGGCGTAGCGATAGATGTCATTGCCGGCGCCGGCGGAGAAATACGGGTCGCAAGCGAAATCGGCGCCGAGGGGCAGGACATTCTGGCCGGGGACGAGCTTGCGGGCCTCGACGAAGCCGCGGTCCTGACTGGGGTTCGGCAGCACGCCTTCGAAGGCCTCGCCGAACAGGAACTTGATCTGCACCCGCCGTTGCGCCTGGGTCGCATCCATATAGTGGATTTCCGGCAGATAGCGCCAGGTGCTGCCGCCGCGCCGCCGCATGCGGATACGGAAGGGAATGCGCAGCTTCTGGGCCACGTCCTGCTGTCGGGTCAAGCCGGCAACCAGGATGTGAAGCCATGCCTCGTCGGGTGCCTCGGCCGTCGCCATGCCATGCCAGACCGGCAGCGGCAGGGCGAATTTGGACTGGTCCTGGGCATCCGTGCCATGGACGGACATTTCCGTGCCGAGGTCGAAGGTGCGCCCCTGCCGGCGCGTCAGCTCCAGCTTCCGTTCCCCGGGAAGGCCGGTGCGCGTTTCGATGGTGAGGTCCGAATCGGTCGCCACCGGATCCCAAGTCGTGTCGCCGAGGCGGATGTCCTGCAGCAGATGCGGCCCGGCCAGGCAATGGACGGCCTCGACATATTCGTCCTGGCCGACAAGCTCGACGATCGGCTCAAAGGCGAAGGGCGGAAACACGCGACGCGTGCCGATCACGCGAGGAATGGCCGCGTTCGGCTCGAGGGGATTGCCCGAGACGGATGCCGGCTCGAGTTCGCGCGCGTCGGATTGATCCTTCTTGCCCGACCGGACCGGAGGCGAAGACAGCGCCCCGACGACCAGCGCGCCGACGATGCCGACCGAGGCCGCAAGCAGCTGCGCGCCGACGGTTCCGCCCGCGATGCCGAGCAGCGGTATGCCGAACTGGGCTATGCCGCCGGTGACGAAGGTCAGCGCGATGGCGGCGATCAGCCCGAAGATGCTCTTGCGCCCCTGCCCGCCTCCACCCTGCGGCGGAAGGTGCAGCGTGACGTCGACGCGCCGCTCGGCCGTCGACGGCTTCGGCCGCACGAACGCCCACATCTCGCGCGGCACGTCCTGCCCGTTGACGAGGATCCGCCCATGCACCCAGAACTCGGTCGGGATGCCGGGCATGCGCGCCGCCATCTCGGCGACGCTCAGTCCGACAGGCCAATACTCGACCTGCGGGCTGCCGAGCGCGAACGGCTCGCGCCAGACGGCCTGGATCAGGCCAGCAGACGATGACGCCTGAAGCATTCAATCCTCTCGCGGATGGTGAAATGGGCGAGCGGCACGACGACGGCCGCGCTCGCCTCCTCGACATGGATGAGGGTGGAGGCGTCGACCGCCACGCCGACATGGCCGATGCGGCGCGAGCCGTGGTAGCGCATGACGACGACATCGAAGGCGCGAAGTTCGCTCCTGTCGACGTCGGCCCAGGCCTCGCCGTCCTTGCCCGCGGTGATCTCGCGGCTGACGCGGACCAGGTCATGCGCCGCGATCTCGCCATAGGACGGCAGCTCGATCCCGAGTTCCTGGGCATAGATCAGCCGCAGCAGCCCCCAGCAGTCGAGACCCGCCAACATCCGTCCGCGACTGGCGAAAGGGGCACCGACGTAGCGGTTGAGCCAGCTGCGATTTTGACTATCGGCCTGGAACGGCATTGAATTGGGCACCATCAGGGCAATGGGGGACAACGGCGGCGGCGCATATGACTTTGGACATGGGGTTGAGCGAGGGCGGTGAACTGGCCTTCATCCAGATGAACCAGGACGGCACGGCAGTGGCGTATATGACGGTCGACGCGGCGACGCTGGAGGGCATCATCCACGCCTTGGCGCACGTTCGCGCGAAAATGACGGAAGAGGTTAGCCCGACCCTCGACCCGGGTGCGCGGCTTGAAGCTGTACCGTCACCAGCATGGCGGGTGCCAGGCACTCATTCGGGAGCCGAGGGAGTGTTACTGGCCCTGCGCCACCCTGGCCTCGGATGGCTCGGCTTCCTTCTGGACGAACCTCGGTCTCGGGAACTGGGACGGGCCCTGATCGAGACGAATGCAACACCACCCAAGTCCCCATCGCGGTGATCTCCGTCAAGACCAGTACAGTCCCGGAAACCTGTTCTGCGTCGCCCGCAGCGCCGGCCAACTTTCCTGCGTGTAGTCCCATGAGCGGATGGTCCCCGAGAGCTGCAGCACGTCGCCCTCGACGTCTGTCAGGTAGAGTTGCCGCGCCGCATAGATGCGCTCGACCGATGGGCCAAACGGCACGCGCGGCGTGACGGTCAGGTCGAATTGCGAACCGGCGATGACCTCGATGTCGAGCCGTGCCGGTTCGGTCGCGTTGAACACGGCATCCCCGATCCGCCGGTCGACGTTCTGCACCGTGAGCCGTGCCCTGGGCGCCTCCTCGGCATCCGACAGCAGCGTGATTTCGAACTCGAAGCCCTGGTAGAGGTTGCCGTCGAGCACGAAGTCGGCAGGATCCGAGACGACGCGTACCGGCTCCGGCAGCATCTTGTGCCGAAGCGTCAGGAACACGAGATGGATTTCCGGCGACTCCTGGCGATCGATCTCGCGCCGGACATTGGGCGGAATATCGCGCGAGATCATGTCGAAACGACCAATACGGTGAACGACACCAGCCACGTCCGGGTCCCGAGGCGGCGCATCGTATAGAGCTGGTCATCGCCAGCGATCCGAACGGTCACGTCTGCGAGCGTGCGCGGATGGCGCATAGTGAATGGCAAGGTGCCGCCCCTTATCGACTGCCGCACGAACGTCTCGAAGGTCGCGACCTGCTCCGACGTCATCTTGAAGGTGGCGGGGAACTCGGAAAGCCAGAGGGAGCCACGCAGCCGCTCGATCGGCGGGCCGACCTCCGGCTGAAAGCTGACCTTCGGGCTGGAGGCTGTCTCCTCATGCTCGAAGAGCGGGCACCGCGGCAGGGATATGGGCCACGACACCGTCATCTCGTCACCTTTGTCGGAAGCATGCCGAAACGGCCTCCCATTGGCCTGTCGAAACCGCCGGCGGTGAAATCGCTTTTCACGCGTTCGATGACGATATCGATGATGTCGCGGCCGTTTGGTCCGCTGCGGCGGGCGGTGCGTTTGTCGACCCCTGCCTTGTCGATGACGTTCACCACCGTGCCGCTGCCCGGCCGCGACCGAGCACCTGCCGGGCCGAGCCGAGCTGTTCGCGGCGACAACCCGACATACCCGCCATTGGCATAGCCTCTGATCGCATGGCGGAGCGTATCCAGGGCCGCGGGTCCACCGGCAGCACGGACCGACGCCTGGTCGAAGACATACTCGCCCTTGTGGACGACGCCGGCCGGCTGGTACTTCCCGCCGGGTCCGGTGTAGCCGCCGCCGGACCACAGCCCCATGCCCGGAGCGAAGGTGAAAGCGCTTTGTGCTGGGCCGAACAGCGACTGCATGAAGCCCGGCATCGAGACAAGTTGCTGTGCGACATTCGCCAGAATGCGCAACAGCTCCTCGCCTTCGATCTTTCCGTCGGCGAGTGCGGTCGCAATACCGTCCAGGGCCGTTTTGCCAACCTGTCCCAGCATCTGCGCTTGCTGCCCGGCCCGCAGCTGGGCATTGGCAAACTCATCGACTGCCGGCTTCGCATTGCGATAGCTTTGCGCGAGACTGTCGACAGCGGCGGACCGGCTCTGGGCATAGGCAATCACATCGTCCACGGTGGCACCGCCGCCCAGAATTGACGGATTGGCCCTGATGGCATCCGCTCCCAATACCTGGCTTACGGGTGTCCCGCTCTTTGCCTTGAGCACGCTGATCGCCCCTTGCGGCCCGAGGAAGTGAGCAAGTTGCAATGCCGCCTCGTTGACCGCCACGCCGGCCTGGCGGAGCAGCGCCGCATTCTCGCGCGCATATGCTTCGATGAGCTGGACGGATATCTCGGCATCCTTGCGCAGCGCGAGAATGGTCTGGTCCGTCATCGACGCCGCACGGTCGGGGAAATATCGGCGGAAGAGGTCGAGCCACGTGCTTTCGATGAACTGCCCCAGACCGGTCGCGGTCGACCGCGAATTCTGGGCGAGCGGATCGCCGCCACTCTCGGCCTTCACGACGTTGTTGACGTAGCGCGAGACTGCGTCGTTCAGTCCGTCGAACGTGTTCTTGAGTTCCGTGGCCGAGCCGGCAGCATCGTCGAAGTAGGGGTCGACGCGGCGGTCGGGTACGGGCGCCGTGTTCGGCAGCTCCGGGATGCCGCGCTCGGCACGGTAGCGCCGCCCAAACGGGCTGTCGCGCTGCTGGAACTGGAGACGCTGATTGTTGGCCTCGGCCGCCTGCTGCGCGGCCCGGCCGAGCTGATCTGCCAGCGCGCGCACCTTCTCGGTCAGGGCATCGACCTTGGGGGCGCCCGGGAACTGCGTCAGCGCGTCGATGACGCGCTGGGCGTCCGATGCCTTGGCTGTGCTGGTCTCCAGTTTTTGCTGCAGCTCGTTCCAGGCAGCGGAAAACTGCTTCACCGACTGCTCCGGAAACTGCGCCGAACGAAGCCGCGAGAAGACCTGCGTTGCAAGGCTGCCCAGCGCCTCGACCTCCTCCTTAGCCGGCCTGTAGGCCTCCGCGACCACGGCAGCCGTGGCGGCGGCGCGGTCGTTCTTGTCGGCGATGTCCTTCAGCTTCGCGGCCAGTTCGGCCACTGCGGGCAACTGGTCGCCCCAGGCGTCGGCCACCTTCTGAAGCAGGTTTGCCTGTTCTTTCAGCGCCTTGTTGACGTCCTCGCTGCCGTCTTCTGCCGCGGTGAAATATTGGACTGCATAGCCTGCCGCCCCGATGAGGGCGAAAGAGGCTAGCGATACCGGATTGACGATCGAGGCAAAGGCGCCGCCCAGCGCCCGAACCGCGCCAACCACGCCGCCCCCCGCCCCCTGCAAGGCCTGCGCAACCTGGCTGCCCTGCTGCACCATGACCGTGAACGGCGACGTTCCGGAGGCCAGCTGCATGGCGATGTCGTTGAGCTGGAACGACAGGTTGGAGACCGAAGCACTCGTCTGCCTGACGGAGCCTGCCGCCTTCCTGGCTCCCTTGTCGAAACCCTTGGTCACGTTGTCGTTTGCGCTCCTGAAGGCGTCTTCCGTCGCCTTCGCGGATTTGGCCGCCGCCCTGGCCACGGCTTCCATCTGTTTTTCGAAGCGCTTCTGCGTCGCCTCGATCGAGACGAGCAGGCGGGCTTGATCTTCGGCGGTACTGGCCATTACAAGTTCCTTTCATGAAGATACTGGTCTCGACCGCCTGCATCGCTATCATTCTTGCTGTCGGCTACTATTTCGCGACGGAATGGCAGCGGTGGCGGCGGGATTCAGAAGTCGCCGACATACAGCAACAACGCCGCAACTGCCTTCAGAAGCTCGACGAGATATCGAAGGGCGATAACCAGACGATCGTCACAAACTGCATGTTTAAAGGCCTGCTATCGCAAGCGGATCTTGATCGGTTCATCCAGGAGAAGACCCAGAACCGCTAGAGAACCCCTCGATCCCAAGTGCGGCAAGCTCGTCGTCGCCCATGGGGGGCGGCGCGTCTTCTTCGGTCTTGTGGGCTTCCCGGTAGCCTTCCACGCAGGCCGAGAACTCCCACAGCGTCATGTCGTCGACGTCGCGCGGCGTGAAGCCTAGGACGGCTCCAGCTCCGTAATAGGTCGACCATCGGGTTCGTCCGTCGGGGAGCGGGTTTGGGTCTGGTTCCCCGCCCCCGCGCCGGCTTCCCCCGGTTGGTCGTCCCCGTCCCACATGATGAAGCGTCGGATGATGTTTGCGGCGGTCACGGCGAGCGCGTAGGGGCTTGCCACCTCGAGCGCCGCCTCGACGGCCTTCTGCGCATCCTTCTCCGACATCCCGCCACCGACCAGGCCGAGGCGGATCGGCCCGACCACGTCGTCGATCTTCCAGGCGGCACCCAGCAGTCGCATCATCACGACGGCGCAACCGGCATCCGAGCGCTGCTCGATCGCGCGCAGCTCGCCGATGCCCAGCCGGAAGCGATGCTCTCCGCCCGGCCAGACGATTTCTTCGGCCTGGCGCATCACGCGGCCTTCGGCGTGCGGACAGGCAGGCCGTCGAACTCGATCGATATCTCGGCGGTGACACTCGGGCCCTTCTCCGCCTGGTTGTTGATCGACGTGAGGTAGGCGGGGCCGGTCTCGTATTCGGTGTCCCCGACCGAGGCGTTGGCATGACGAATGCGCACGTTCTTCGGCTGCCCGCCATACCACCAGTCCAGCATCAGCTCGTGCGACTGGGCCGACCACACGCCGGAACCGGAAATCGTCACTTCCGACGATTGCACCGACCTTTCGACCTTCGCCGGAAGGGTCTCGTCATCGCAGTCCTGCGGGACTTCGGACGTCTGCATATTGTGCTGTCGATTGATGCCGCGGGAAGTAATTCCGCAGATCTTGGTGTAGGTGCCCGGTGTATCGGTTTCGACCTCGAGCACCATGTGCTGAAATTTCGCAGTCGTCGGGGCGACCATGTCAGTTCTCCATGTGAAGACAGGCCAGCTTGAGCTAGCCGATGATTGGGCTCGCGCCCGGTTGCGTATAGATGGAGGGCTATTTCGCCCGCTTGCGCTTCGGCTTCAGGGCCTCGGCTTCCGTTCTGCTCGGCGGCGGCACCTCTTCGGCCCAGCCCTTGCCGACGCAGTATTCGATGAAATCGCGCGGGCGCTGCTGCGGCTCGCTCGACGCTTTCGCGTTGAACGAGAACCGGCTGTTCGGGCGCGCCCAGTTGCATTCCCGGTGGAAGATCGCCCAGGCCATCATCCCGGTTCCTCGATCATCGCGGTGACGGTGACGATGCCGTGCGACGTCACCCCGTCGGGATCGCCGATGACCTGCGCGAAAGCGGCCCGCATCTCGACGAGGCCGAAGGCGCCCATGTCGGCTTCGTAGCCGTGCACGGTACGCCGCACCGCATCGGTGATCTGCTTCGCCTGCACACGTCCGACCGCCCGGCTCCAGATATCGACCTGAAGTGTGTGCTCGCCGGCGTAGATGCATTCGGCGTCGTCCGCTACGAAGTCATAGGCGCCGAAGCTGACATAGGGAAAGGCAGGGGCCTCCGGCACGCGATCATAGACCCGCCCTGCGATCTGGGCCGCAACGGCCGTATCGGCACGCAGCGCGTCATGGACGAGTTTTTGCAACGCCACGGCGACGCTCATGTGGCATTCTCCGATTGGATGGCCTTCTTCATGGCGCGTGTGATCCTTGACTTGATGCGCTTTCGCATGGCCCGATAGCTCGGAAAAAAGAAGGGCTGTGCTGCGCCGCCTTTTGTAGTCCGTCGCGATTTGCGCGTTCGGCCCGACTTGTCCGTGACCTTCTGGCCGGCCTGCTGCTGCGCCACGCCGAACTCTACCCATCGGGCGTAGTAGGCCTTCTCGTTACCGGCAAACACCGTGATTTTCAGGCCGCGACTGTCTGCTTTGCTCTCGGCAAGCACGATCGCACCCTTCGGCGCATCACCCCACGTCCAACCGATACTGTCGCGCAACTCGCCTGGACGCCGACGGCGATCAGGTTCCTTCAGAACAGGAGCCAGGCGTTTCATCATGGCGACGAGCTCGTCGGCGCCCTTCTCCATGGCGGCGCGTGTCGCCGCCTCGACCTTGGCCGGCATGGTGACGGTCAGCTTGCGGGTGAGTTGCGCGATGCCCTGGACCATCAGTGCGTCCTGATCGCCGCGACCTTGAGCGACGTCACCGCGTCATAGGTGAGCGCGACCTTGTTGAGGTCCGCGGCATTGCGGAAGGCCACCGGCACGGGCGGGATGACGGCCACCGCGCCGGCCGCGACGGTCAGGGCGATCGCCGAGCGGGTCAGCTCGCCATAGCGCTCGTCGTCGATGGTGGTGTAAGCCGGGTTCACCGTGACGGTCTTCGCCGCGGCGTCGTCGTTGCGGATGATGATCGCCACCCGGCTATCCCAGACGAACTTGTCGCCACCGCCGGCGGCATTGGCAAAGGTGATCGCGCCCCCGTCCTCGTCGGACAGGTTCTGGATGGTCAGGTCGGCCATGTCGGTTCTCCGTTAGGTTGCCACGCCGCGCTCGACCAGCAGCGAAATCCACTGCCGGTCTGTCTCATGGGTCACGTCGCGGATGTTGAAGACGTCGCCCGTACGGGCATCCCTCGCCCGCCATTCGGTGGTGATGCGCCGCGTCTCCCGCGACGCGCGCACCGAAATCACCTGCACGTGCCGCCCCTCGAGCCTGCCGGCCAGCACGGTCTCGCCGCCGCGCAGGTGGCGATAGGCGGCCCGGCACTGGAATTCCTCCACCCAATCCGACTGGGTGTTGCCAAGCCCGTCGTCGGTTTCCGCCCGCCTGTCGAACGCGACACGGAACCTGAGGTCGCCGCCGCCGAATTGCTTGGCCACTAGGCAACCCTCCCCACGCGGAACTGGTTGAGGATGGCGTCGAAGCCGAACAGAACCTCTGCCGGAACGGCGCCGACCACGCTAGTTTCACGATTTGCGGTCCAGTGCGCGATCAGCATCAGCATCGCGTGCCGGAGGGCTTCCGGAACCATCGCCAGGTTGGGCGTCGCCCCGTCCGTGCCCGGATAGCCGGCTTTGAACGTCACGGTCACCGCGTCGAGTCGATCGCGCGTGGCGGGCCAGGAGGCGCCGACGGCAGGCCGGATGCGCGCATCGAGGAAGCCCCTGCGCCATTCGTAGGCCGCCGGCGCGACCGTCTGGTCGCCCCCTGCCGGATCGACGAACTCGATCTTGTCGACCGACAGCACCGGCCCCATCGGGATGCGGATTTCATCGCGCGGGAAGCGGTCGAGCGACAGCTTCCACGATGCAGCCATGATGCCAAGGCCGGCGCCTTCCGGCCCCTCGACGATCTGCCGGGCGGCCTTGATGCAGCGCGTCAGAAAAGCATCGTCATCGCTGCCGTCGACGATGCCGTGGCTCTTGACCTCGGCGAGCGTCAGGGCCTCGGCCGATGGCTGATCGACGCGCTCGATCCGGTCCCACATGGCTATTCGCCTGCTCCGCCGCCGGCCGCGTCGGCACCGCCATCATCGGAGGCGTCGGGGTTGTTGGCCGGCACCGCCGCAGGCTGATCGGCATCGGACGTTGCCGACGTGGTTTCCCGCGCCCTCTTGCGCGCGGTCGTCTCCGTCGCCGTCGACCTGACCGGCTGGGCAAATCCGGCCCTGATCAGGGCCGCGCCCTCGGCATCCGAAACGTCGATCTCTTCGCCGCAGCTGCGCTGGACGTTCGGCCCCGACATGCTGGTAAGCATCATCACTTTCATGGTCTTGCTCTCCTTCGGTTTTGAGAGCGGGCGGCCCGAAGCCGCCCGCCTTGCAAAGCCGAACTCAGGCCATGATCATGTGCTTGACGGCCTTGTTGTTGAGCAGGGCGCCGTCGAAGCGCTTGAAGCCGATCATGCCGATCTGGAAGTTCTCGGCGTAGCGTTCGCGCAAGGTCAGCACGGTGAAGCCACGCACCTTGCGAACCACGTAGCGGCTGTGATCGCCGAAGATGATCGGCTTGGTGCCGGTGGCGATGTTGGCGATGGCCTGGTTGACCGAATACGGATGCGCCAGCAGCCGGTCGGGCTCGCCGGTGCGGACATCGCCCATCTGCCACAGGTAGTTGCCCTGGCCGTCCTTCAGCTTGCGGATGGACGAGAGCGTCGTGTCGTTGAACTGCCAGCGGCACTTGGGCGAGGCGCGATAGGCCGGATCGACCGAATGCAGCAGGTCGATCAGTTCGTCCGCGGCCAGGGCCGTGGCCGACGCGGCGGTCTTGCCGAGACCGGAGGCGGTGACGATGCCGGTGGGCTGGTTGCCCCCGGCTCCGGTCGTCAGCTGCCTGTTGGCGCGGCGGCCGAGACGCTCGCCGAACAGGTCGGTCAGCAAAGACTCCATATTGAAAGCCGAGTCTTGCAGAAGCTCGTACGGGATGCGCACGATCTTGGTGTCGACCATGTAGGCCTTCAACACCGCCCGGCCGAACACCACGTCACCCGAATTGTCATCGGTTGCAGCAGCGTTTTCGGCCTTGTCCTCGCCTTCCTGGGCCGTGTCGTCGACGCTCGGCCACGGCAGGTCATTGCCGGTCGCGGTGGGGAGTTCACGCACGATGTTGGCATCCCACATCGGACCCCAAGCCTTCACCGCCTTGTCGATCTCGCCCGAGAATCCTTCCGGCACGGTGTAGCCGCCGGCCGCATCGGTTCCGACCGACTGGGCGCGAAGTTCCGCCGGCGCGTCGACGCGCCCGGTCAGCAGTACCGAGCGCTCCTCCGCCTCGAGGCTGGACACGCCGAAGCGGACGGCCTTGTTGAACACGTCCTGGTATTTCGGGTCGCCGCCTTCGTCGTCCTCGGCGCCACGCTGCTGGAGGGTCTCGCCCTTCGGGCGGCGGGGATCGGGAGCGTTGGCGCGGACTTCGGCCTCATGCAGCCTCTTGAGGCGTTCCATCTTGGCGCCGATCTGGTCGTATTCGGCCATCATGGCGTCGAACTCGGCCTCGATCTCCTTGGCGCGAGCCTCCGGCGTGTCGTCCTTGATCTCCTCGAACTTGGCGCGAGCATTGGTGGCGATACGAGCCTGCTGCTCGCGCAGCTCCTTGAGCTGTACGGTCATGGAATCTGTTCCTTTTGGGTTGACGTTGATGGGCAGCAGCAGGCCGCTACGTGCCGTTCTCCCGCCGGAATGGCAGGGTTCGTGAAGCCGTCACGCCTGGCGCGACAGCCAATCCTTCAGCCACTCGATTTCGGCGGTCTGGGCGTCGATGATCTTCTTCGCGAGGTTGGCGATCTCCTTGTCGTCGCCTTCCTCGAGCACCTTCTTCGCCATCGCGACGGCGTCCTGGTGGTGCCTGATCATCGCCTTGGCGAACGCCTCATCGGCGTCCCCGGCGGTCTCGCCGTCCATCATGCGCAGATGCATCTTCATCCGCAACCGCGTGCGGGCGGCGTCATAGTTCTTCTGGCGCTTGGCCTGGTCGCGATGCCGCTCCAGCGACCGCAGCCCGATCTCGGTGCCCGGATATGCCGGGTCGGTGACGATGGACACGTCGTAGAGGATGGCCTCCTCGACCGTCCGCAGCGGCGGATCCTGGGTATCGTCCCAGCGCTCCTTCACCGCGCGGAAGGCGATCGACATCTTGTCCAGGTCGCCGCGCTTCATCTTGGGCACGATGCGGGCGACGTCGGGATCGTTTGCGTCGAGGGTGCTTTCCATCCTGATGCCGTGCCCGTCCGCGCTCAGCTTCAGCGTCCCCGAGCGCGTACGCGCCAGCGGAAGGTCGTGGTGCTGGATCAGGAAGGGCACGTCGTTCTTGCCGATTGACTTGTCGAAGGCGCCCGGAAGAAAGACCTCGCGGAAGTAGCTGCCGATCTCGGTTTCCTGGTTGAACACGGCTGCATAGCCCGCAACCTTGATGCCGTCGCCGTCGGCCTTGATTTCGGCCGGGATTCCGCCACGCCGTTCAATTTCACGTTCAATTCCCATTGAGATCGTCCTTCTGATCGTCGTCGAGAAGAGGTTGGACGCCCATGCCGCGCGCGGGCTGCTGGCCGAGCTTGTCGATCGGCAGCATGGCGCCCTGCATGTGGAGCTTGCCGGCGGCACCGCCCATCGCCGGCCGGTTCTCCATCTCGCGCGCCTCGTCAGGGGTCATCTGGCCGGTCTGGATCGCGCGGGCGTTGCCGTCCATGCGGCTCTTGAAGTCGCCGCGCAGGAGGCCGTCGAGATTGAGCTCCACGTATTGGCGATTGTTCGACCGGCCGAACAGCTTCAGGTTCAACTCCTGTTCGAACTGCTCCGCCAGCCGTGTCAGCGTGTGCTTGGTCAGATGCAGGTCCTGTTGCTCGGTATTCGAGAACGTGCCGTGCGTGAGATCCTGCAAGAACACGGGAGGCAGCGAGTAAATCCGGGCAACCTGCTCGATGATGAAGCGCTGCAGCTCGACGAGCTGCGACTTTTCCGGGTCGACGCCGATCGACTTGATGTCGTGCCCGGTTGGCAGTGAGAGCGCCAATTTCTTCTTTTCGGCCGCCTCCCTGACGGCATGCTCCATGTCCGTGGCCGAGCGCGAGAGAGCGCCGGGTGAGTTGAACGGACCGGTGAGGACGAACGGCGGCACGCCGCCATTGTTGAAGAACTTGGCGCCATAGTCGGTGACGGCCAGGGCCAGGCCGATGCTGTCCTTGTTCGTCAGGATTGGCGACCGGTGCCTCAGCATGTCGCTGCGCAGCATGTAGGCCATGTCGATCACTTCGCTGGCGGCATAGACATGCGTTCGGCCACCATCGCGATATTCGTAGCTCTTGCGGCCGTCGACGCGCATGACCGTTGCCCTGGTCGGGTCCAGCGGCCAGAGATTGGCGACCTTGCGAGCATCGTTGCGCTCGATGAAGGTCAGTCCGCGCCCGCCGGTGAACACGCTGTCGAAGAACGACTTGCGCCAGTCGAAGGACGAGGTTTCGTCGTTGACCGCGTCATGCAGGATCGTGGCCAGGCCCCCGCTTACCTTGTCGCGGCCCTTCCCGGTCTTCCGGTAGAGCACGCAAGGCAGGCCGGCGAGCGTGCCCGACAGGAAGTTCACCGCCGCCCAGACGGCAGGAACCCCCAACGCGTTGTCGATGGTCACACGCTTGCCGCTGGCGGAAATACCATGCAGGCCAAGAAAATCGACGATGTTGGCCGCGGAGATCGGAACCTTGGGATCCTCGATCGAGGCGCGCCGGTCGAGCGCAGCTGCCACGGCAACTTGAACGGCGGATTCGATATCGCGCCGGCTTGGTCCGAAGATGCCCATCATGCCGCCTGATATTTGAAGTTGGGATCATCCCAGGGCGACGTCGGTAAGACATGTGCCTGAGGGTTGAAGTCCATCAGCGAGATCGCGTTGAAGGCGGCGATCAGCGGATCGATCTTGGCCGTACCGGCCGCCGCCTTCTCGATCTTCCAATTGCTGCCTGCCAGCACGGCTTTGGCGTTGCCGACGCACCAGTTCATCATCGGCGTGTCGCCGTGGACCAACGTGCCTTCGCGCAGCCGCCACTCGGCCGTCAGGATCGCCGACGACAGACGGACGCCCTGCGAAACACCGACAATGGGACCGTCGTGCTCCTGGGTGCGGATTCCGCGCATCTCCAGCTCGGAAATGACCGTCTTCGTACCCCAGGCATCGAAACCGATGCCTGCCCGCTCCGGAAGCTTGCCGGAGAGGAAGATTTCCTCGACCTTGTCGGCCAGCGAGATGACCACTTCCGCCAAGGTCGGCAGCATGGTGAGCGTACCGTCCCCCACGAAGTCTTGGAGCGTGGCCGCGATCGACTTCCGGATCTCTTCGACCGATGGGACCGCCCAGGCGTGGCTCCAGAGAAACCAACGCTTCCCGCCGATCTCCCGCCCCACGACGGCCATTCCCAGCAGGTCGTCGGTTCCGCCCATGTCGACCCCGACCGTCACCACCTCCGAAAGGTCGAGCAGCCGGCGCAGATCGCGGATTTCATGGAACGCCGCCGCTTCCCAATAGTCGGCGCCGCGCCAGCGATCGCCGAAATTGCCCATGCCGATCTGCACGTTGAAGTGCTGCGAAGCGATGAGCGCGAGCTGCGCCTTCCCTTCGCGCTCGGCCTTGGTGATTTCGTCGACAAGAAAGGCCTCGTCGACGGACCGGTTGAGGTTGGGGTTGACCATCCCCCAGGTCTCGCGATTGCGCCAGCCGCCGTTCTTCGACAGTTCCGGCGGCAACTCGTACAGAATCGGCAACAACGGCAGGGCCAGCAAGCCGTCGCGAACTTCGCGGGCGATGTCGAGTTCCGCCTTGAAAACGCCGGCCGGCGGAGCCTTCGACTGGGTCGTGATCTGGATCAGGAACCCATCCGGCCTGGCGGCCAACGATCCCCTGATCTCGACGAAGATGTCGGCAGCCTTGGCCTTGCTGGCGAAAACATGGGTTTCATCGATCAGGATGAAGGTTGCCTTCGACCCGGTGATCGTATCCGCCTCGGCGGCCTTGATGACGATCACCGCCCGCGAGATCCTGTGTGTCAGCGTCCGCTGATCCGGCTCGGGTGGCCGGCATGAGCGAGAACCGCGAAAGGGCCATCGCGGCCATTTCCGCCGCCGCCATCATGCTCTCCGGCCACGAGGCCGCGCTGGAGGCGCTTGCCCGCCACGACCCGGAGGCAACCGCCGACGAGCTGCTGTTGCGCCCGCTGGCCGAGCGCGCCCTGGCGCTGTCGCGCAGCTACAAGTCCCAGCTCACCATAGCCGCAGCCTTCGTCGAGGCCCACAAGGGCGACCGCGCTGCCGCAAGCACGCAATCAGGCAAAGCAGCGCCGGTCCCTCCGCCGCCCATCGAGAGGCTATGGTAAATGGCCGGGGGTGCATCCATCATGAGCGGTGACCGCTACCCCGGCATTGTTCGCGCTGCCCTTGAGATCGCCTACGACAATGGCGGGATCAACCGCTTCCGGCCCGAAACGAAAATGCGCAAGGAGTTTGCAGACTTCTTGGAGCGTCAGCCTCAAGAAATCCTGCCGGCAATCGACGCGTGGCTGACTGGTCTGTCGACCGAAGACCTGGAAACCGTTTGCTGTGCCAGTTGCGAGCCAGAAGGTGAAGCCTTGATGGCGAAAGCCCCGCCGTTCACCGACCAGCTTCTCAATGACTATTTTGATGAGGTTTGCTGATCATGACACTCGATGCAAAGGCTTTGGAGGCGGCACAGCGAGCGGCAGATGATGCCTACATGGCGTCAGATGAGAACGCCGTGAACGACGCAGTGACCGCAGGGATCGTCGCCTATCTCGCCGCCCTTCCCCATGCAGGCAGGGTGAGCGAGGAGATGGTCGAGGCTGCGAAGGCCGTACTGTTCAGCCGGAAGCTGGTCGATGTCTTTTCGGTGCGCGCTGCCCTCGAAGCAGCCCTCTCAAGCCAAGCGGAGGTGGTGCCGGTAGGTGTTGCGTGCATTGCTTGCGAAGGCTCGCCAAAGGCTCCGAACGATCCCTGCGGCTTGTGCGGAACGGCATCTGGCCATGCGGAGGCGGTGCCGGTCGCGCTCACCTACGAGGTTGACCCAGACTGCATCGAAGCAGCCGACGCCATCGACGCCAAGGATAAGCGAATAGAGGCGCTGGAGGCGGCGCTGACTCGGCTGCGCGACTTGACGCCCGGGGCGGCGAACGCCGCCACCGCTCGTGACCTGCATCTTACAATCGCGGCGATTGCTGACGTTGCCCTCTCCTCCCGTATAGATAAGGAAGATCGAAATGGGTGACGTGCGCGCGAAAGCGATCTCCGTGTTCGTGCTTGTGAATGAGCGTGGTCTTGTTCGCAGCAGCCCCCGTCTCCGCACAGAAGGATAAGGCGGAATGACGATCCGCTTCCCGATCCAGCCGCGCATGGTGCCGCCGGAAAAGGTCGCACGGCGCCTTGGCGTCACGATGGCCACGTTTCTCGAGAAGCGGGCCGACCTGGAGCACAACGGGTTTCCGAAGCCCGATTCGGTGCTTGGGAACTACTCGCTTGATGCCGTCGACCAGTGGATCGACGGTCGTGCTGGACTGTCTCGTCCCGGAGATCCATTGTCGGCTCAGGTCGAAATGCTCCAGGCCGTCCGCGGGAAAGCATGGGCAAGGTGAAAATCCCCTACTACAGCGTCCTTCGGAAGAACGGGCGCGGCTACTGGCAGCCAACGTCGGAGATGAAGGCTCTGGGCTTCCGGCCGACCGCCTGCGGCCCTGATGGCCCCGCCGCCTGGGCGAAGGCGCGTGCCTTGAATGACCAGTGGCAGAAGAGCCGCAAGACGCGCGAGCCGGCGCCGGCGCCGGCGCCGCCACCAGCAGCATCAGAGAAGGTATGGCCGGCGAGGTCCATCGGCGAAGCGTTCACCCGCTACCGATTTACGGTGGAATGGACAAAGAAAGCCGATCGCACGCGCGAGGATTGGGAGCGCGGGTGGAAATACATCGCCCCGGTTTTCGGCAACCATTCCCCTGCGCTTGTGACGATGGAAGTGGTCTCGGAGTGGCGCGAATCCATCGAGCGCGACATCAGCTTGCGTGAGGCGCATCGGGCCATGAAGATCTGGCGGGCGCTCTGGAAGGTCGCCGCTGCGATGAAATATTGCCGACGCGAAGACGATCCGTCGCTCGCCGTCCAGAACACCGAGCCGAAGGGCAGGAGCGCAATGTGGCGCGAGGGCGAGGCTGTCCGCCTGGTCAAGCGTGCATTCCGCATGGAATATTACGGCTTGGCTGCCGCTCTCGCCTGCATGTGGGACGGATCGGTCTCGCCGATCGACGCCCGGACCCTAACACTTGCGCAGCGCAAACAGGACGGCGATGGAACATGGTTCGAACTGAGCCGCGCCAAGACCGGCCGCGATTCTGTGCTGACGCTCTCGAAACGCACAGAGCGGCTGCTGGCCTGGTATCTGCAGAAGCAGTTCGGCGAGGCCGAGCCCATCAGCAGCATGGAGATATTCCGCACCCGCCGCGGCGCCGCCTATCGCAAGAACTCGTTCGCCGAGGATTTCCGCGACGTGCGCAAAGTCGAGTTCCCCGGCGATTCGCGCATGATGCTGGACTTCCGCCGCTCCGGCAGCGTGGAAGCTGTCGCTGGCGGCGTGGAAGGGTCTGTCCTGTCGGCAAAGATGGGCAATTCGCTGTCCGAATCGAAGAAGCTCGAACAGACCTACGTGCCTGTGCAGGTGGAGATGGTAAGGCGCGCTGATGATGCGCGTCGGGAAGGCCGAAAACGCCTTCGGAAGAACAAATGAAGGGCAAAACTTTGAACTGCCGGATCGGGCGTTCAGACTTTTCGCCAAATGGAATTGGCTAAGTTCTTGAAACGACTGGCGCGAGTGACGGGGCTCGAACCCGCGACCTCCGGCGTGACAGGCCGGCACTCTAACCGACTGAGCTACACCCGCGCTTTGGACGTTGGCGCTGGGCGCCGCGTCGTTGGGCGGTGAATTACGGGGTTCGTGGGGAGGTGTCAAGCGACATCGAGAAGATATTCGACAAACTTCGTCGTCTATTTTTCGCGGTCCGCAAAAGCCGCTTGGCGAAGGCTTCACATGCCGTTGCGGCATGCATTTGAACTTGCGGATCAAGGTCGAACCGCTTAAAGCTCCGCTCCGCCGGGGGCGATTAGCTCAGTTGGTAGAGCGCTTCGTTTACACCGAAGATGTCGGCGGTTCGAGCCCGTCATCGCCCACCATCCTCCCTGCCCTGTACAGCATCAAGCGAAATTCGCCTTCGCGGGCGTTACAGCCTCGCCCTGGTGCTGCGGGGCGTGGCGAGCAGCAGGCTGGTCTCGCTTCCGGTGATCCCCTGGATGAGCCGGATCCGCCTCAGCACGGCGTCGAAATCGGTCAGCGTCGACGTCGCGAGCTCGACCACGAGGTCCCAGCGGCCATTGGTGGTGTGGATCGTCGAGACCTCGGAAAAGCCGCCAAGCGCGCGGATGACGCGGTCGGCCGCGTGGCCCTCGATCTCGATCAGCATGATGCCGCGCACCGGCTGGTCGACCGCGTCGGCGCGCAGGATGACCGTATAGCCCAGGACGTCGCCCGATTTTTCCAGCCGCTCCATGCGCGCACGCACGGTGGCGCGTGAGACACCGAGGTCGACGGCAAGGTCCGAGATGCTACGCCGCCCCTGGTGCCTGAGCAGCGTCACCAGCCGCTTGTCCAATTCGTCCATCTGTTTTCCATTTCGAGCAAAATTGCTGCCATTTTGCGTAGTCTGCATATCGCTATCGCCAATTCAATGGCTTCATTTTGCCAGCTCCGTTCCTTCCAATACGGCCTCAATCGACACGGGCGACAACCATGCACTGCAATCTCATAGGAATTCCGCTTCAGGACGGCGCCGGCCGCATGGGCTGCGAGATGGGGCCGAGCGCGCTGCGCACGGCGGGCCTCGCCGCAGCACTGGCCGAACTCGGCCATACGGTCGCCGATCTCGGCACGGTCGTGCCGAAGCCGGTCGAAACAGGCCCGCACAGGAACGCCGCGCTGAAGTCGCTGCCCGAAATCGCCGCCTGGACGGCTGCGATCGCCGAGGCCGCCTATGCGGCGAGCGCCGATGCGATGCCCATCTTCCTCGGTGGCGACCATGCGCTGTCCGCCGGCACCCTTTCGGGCGTCGCCCGCCGAGCCGCCGAGACCGGGCGCCCGCTGTTCGTGCTGTGGCTCGACGCCCACCCCGATTTCCACACGCTCGACACCACCTCGAGCGGCAACCTGCACGGCGTGCCGCTCGCCTATGCCAGCGGCCTGCCGGGCTTCGAAGGCTACTTCCCCCGCCTGCCCGCGCCGGTCGACCCCAAGCGCGTCTGCACGCTCGGCCTGCGCAGCGTCGACCCGGCCGAGCGCCGGGCGCTCACCGAGGCGGGCGTGACCGTCCACGACATGCGTTCCATCGATGAGCATGGGCTGGCGCCGCTGCTGCGCGCCTTCCTCGAGCGGGTCGCCGCCGAGAACGGGCTCCTGCATGTCAGCCTCGACGTCGATTTCCTCGACCCGGCAATCGCGCCGGCGGTCGGCACCACCGTGCCGGGCGGCGCCACCTTCCGCGAGGCCCATCTCGCCATGGAGATGCTGCACGACAGCGGGCTGGTCACCAGCCTCGACCTCGTGGAACTGAACCCCTTCCTCGACGAACGCGGACGCACCGCCATATTGATGGTGGACCTCACGGCCAGCCTCATGGGCCGCCGCATCATGGACCGGCCGACCAGGAGCTTCTGATGACCATCGCCAACCTCAACATCGTCCCCTTCGTCAGCGTCGACAACATGATGAAGCTGGTCCTGGAGATCGGCGTCGACCGATTCCTCGGCGAGCTGTCCGCCTATATCGAGGAGGATTTCCGCCGCTGGGAACTGTTCGACAAGACGCCGCGGGTGGCCTCGCACAGCCATGACGGCGTGATCGAGCTGATGCCGACCAGCGACGGGCAGCTCTACGGGTTCAAATACGTCAACGGCCACCCGAAGAACATGCGCGAGGGCCTGCAGACGGTGACCGCCTTCGGCGTGCTCGCCGACGTCGGCTCGGGCTACCCGATGCTGCTCACCGAGATGACCATCCTCACCGCACTGCGCACCGCCGCGACCTCGGCGGTCGCGGCCAAATACCTGGCGCCCAAGGGTTCCGACACGATGGCGATCATCGGCAACGGCGCCCAGTCGGAGTTCCAGGCGCTGGCGTTCAAGAAGCTGCTCGGCATCGACAAGCTGCGGCTCTACGACATCGACATAGAGGCAAGCCGCAAATGCGCGCGCAACCTCGACGGCCTGGGCTTCGACATCACCATCTGCAAATCCGGCCAGGAAGCGGTCGAAGGCGCCCAGATCATCACCACAGTCACCGCCGACAAGCAGAACGCCACGATCCTGACCGACAACATGGTGGGCACGGGCGTGCACATCAACGCCGTCGGCGGCGACTGCCCCGGCAAGACGGAGCTGCACCGCGACATCCTGCTGCGCTCGCAGATCGTGGTCGAGTATCCGCCGCAGACGCGCATCGAAGGCGAGATCCAGCAGCTCGAACCCGACCACCCCGTGACCGAGCTGTGGCGGATCATCGCCGGCAAGGCCGAGGGCCGTGGCAGCGAACGACAGGTGACGCTGTTCGATTCGGTCGGCTTCGCCATCGAGGATTTTTCGGCGCTGCGCTACGTCCGCGACCAGCTGCGCCACACCAAGCGCTACGAAGAGCTCGACCTGCTTGCCGATCCCGACGAACCGCGCGACCTGTTCGGCATGCTGCTGCGGCAGGCTGCCAAGGAGAAGGCCAAGGCCGCCATCGCCTAGCTCTTACGCATGGTCATTCGCGTTGCGGCCGTCCGCG
This sequence comes from Aminobacter sp. BE322, assembly GCF_050433525.1. Lineage (NCBI taxonomy): Bacteria > Pseudomonadati > Pseudomonadota > Alphaproteobacteria > Hyphomicrobiales > Phyllobacteriaceae > Aminobacter > Aminobacter sp. BE322. Next base: position 59,980 of record NZ_JBNPXB010000003.1, read on the forward strand.
GTGGATTTTCTGCCGCCGCCGGGCCAAGAACTGGCGAAGACCTTGCGCGGTGCATGGAAAAGGCGCTGGCGGCAGTTGACGCCTCGCCTGTTTCTCTGTCCCATCGCGCCGCAATACCAATGGCCGACGACAGAGGATCAGCGTGGCAAAGGACAGTGAGCGGCAGCAGGAGCGTCACGCGATAGGTGCGGACCTGATCGCAGTGCTCGTGGCCGCGCCCAACGGCAATCCGGTGGTGCTCACCATCAAGGACGCCACCGCCCTGCCCTCCGGACCTTTCGAACTCGGGCACCGCTCGCTGCAATCGGGGCTGCGCGACTGGGTCGAGCAGCAGACCGGCCATCCTCTGGGCTACATCGAACAGCTCTACACCTTCGCCGACCGCGACCGCAGCGGCGAGGATTCGTCGCGCCGGGTGATCTCGATCAGCTATCTCGGGCTCGCCCGCGAGGAGCCCTCGCGCGCCACGCCGCCGGGGAGCTGGCGCAACTGGTACGAGTTCTTCCCCTGGGAGGACCACCGCTACGGCGCACCGCCGGTGATCGTCGACGTCATCGAGCCGGCGCTCCGCCGCTGGGCCGACGCCGCCGAACAGGAGGAGAAGCGCAGCAAGCGCTGGCAGCGCGCCGCCGTCTGCTTCGGCTTCGGCGACCGCGGCTGGAACGAGGAGCTGACCTTGCAGCGCTACGAGCTGCTCTACGAGGCAGGCCTCGTAGAAGAGGCGGCGCGCAAGAAGGGACCGACGGGCGCCCAGTTCGTCCCGGGCCGCGCGATGGACGGCGACCACCGGCGCATCCTCGCCACCGGCATCGCCAGGCTGCGCACCAAGATCAAGTACAGGCCTGTCGTGTTCGAATTGATGCCGCCTGCCTTCACGCTGCTGCAGTTGCAGCGCGCCGTGGAGGCGCTGGCCGGGGTGACGGTGCACAAGCAGAATTTCCGCCGCCTGATCGAGCAGCAAGACCTGGTCGAGGAGACCGGCCAGATGTCCGCCGAGACCGGCGGCCGGCCGGCGAAGCTGTTCCGCTTCCGCCACGCCGTGCTGGACGAGCAGCCGGTGGCCGGCACCAAATAGCAAAGTTCCGCTTGACAGGTCTTATGCTCATGCTAAGCATATGTCCGGATTATACTCAACTAGAGCATAATAGGGATGACGATGTCTGGCATTTCCCCCTCCGCCGCCACGCTCTACAGCCGTGTCGAAAAGGTCATTCCCGCCATCGAATGGCCGGCCTTCACCGACGACATCGACGCGATCCTGAGGCTGAAACGCGAGCGTAACGCCGTCATCCTGGCGCACAACTACCAGACGCCCGAAATCTTCCACTGCGTGGCCGACATCGTCGGCGACAGCCTGGCGCTGGCCCGCAAGGCGATGGACGTCGAGGCCGACGTGATCGTGCTCGCCGGCGTGCATTTCATGGCCGAGACGGCAAAGCTGCTCAATCCGGGCAAGACAGTGCTGATCCCCGACATGGGCGCCGGCTGCTCGCTGGCGGATTCGATCACGGCCGAGGACGTGAGGCTGATGCGGCAGCGCTACCCCGGCGTGCCGATCGTCACCTACGTCAACACCTCGGCCGCCGTGAAAGCCGAATCCGACATCTGCTGCACCTCCGGCAACGCCAAGGCGGTGGTGGAATCGCTCGGCGTGCCGCGCGTCATCATGCTGCCCGACGAATATCTGGCGCAGAACATCGCCGCCCAGACGGATGTCGAGATCATCGCCTGGAAGGGCCATTGCGAGGTGCACGAGCGCTTCACGCCCGAGGACATCCACGAACTGCGCGCCGCCCATCCGGGCGTCACCGTGCTGGCCCACCCCGAATGCCCGCCGGAAGTGGTGGCGGTGGCCGATTTCGCCGGCTCGACGGCGGCCATGTCCGACTATGTCGGCAAGGAGAAGCCGGCCCGCGTGGTGCTGATGACCGAATGCTCGATGAGCGACAACGTCGCCGTCGACCATCCCGACGTCGAGTTCATCCGCCCCTGCAACCTCTGCCCGCACATGAAGCGCATCACGCTCGCCAACATCCGCACCGCCCTCGAGGAGATGCGCCATCCGGTGACCATCGAGCCGGAGCTTTCGGCGCGGGCGCGGCTCGCCGTCGAGCGGATGCTGGCGGTATGAACACCGATCTCCGCGGCCTCGCCGGTCGCCCCGTCATCGTCGGCGCCGGCATCGCGGGGCTGATGACGGCGCTGGAACTGGCGCCCGAACCGGTGGTGCTGGTGTCCGCTGCACCTCTGGGCGGCGAAGCCTCCAGCCCGCTGGCCCAGGGCGGGCTGGCGGCGGCTGTGGGCAGCGACGACTCGCCCGAGCTGCACCTCGCCGACACGCTGGCTGCCGGCGACGGCCTCTGCGACGAAGCGGTCGTGCGGCGCATCGTCGAGGCCGCGCCGCTGGCAATCGAAAGGCTGGAGCGTCTCGGCGTCGGCTTCGACCGTGCGCCCGACGGCAGCATCGCGCTAGGCCTGGAAGCCGCGCACAGCCGGCGCCGCATCGTCCACGCCGGCGGCGACGCCACCGGGCGGGAACTGGTGCGCGCGCTTGTGGCTGCAGTGCGCCGCACGCCGTCGATCACAGTGCTGGAAGGCTTTGCGGCGCGGCGGCTCGCCGTCGAGGACGGCGCCATCTCGGGCGTGCTGGCGGCCGGCCGGGAGGGCGACATCGTGTTCGCCACCAGCCGCGTCGTGCTCGCAACCGGCGGCGTCGGCGGCCTGTTCCGCGACACCACCAATCCGCTCGGCTGCTTCGGCCAGGGGCTGGCGCTCGCCGCCCGCGCCGGCGCCGAGCTTGCCGACCTCGAATTCGTGCAGTTCCACCCGACCGCGCTGGACACGCCGGCGCGTCCGATGCGGCTGGTGAGCGAGGCCGTGCGCGGCGAAGGTGCCGTGCTCGTCGACGAGACCGGGCGCCGCTTCCTCGCCGACCTGCCGGGCGCGGAGCTTGGCACGCGCGACGCGGTGGCGCGCGGCGTGTTCCGCCACCTCGCCCGCGGCCACAAAGTGTTCCTCGACACGCGCGCCTGCCTCGGCTCGCGCTTTGCCGCGCGCTTCCCCGCCATCGATGCGTTCTGCCGCGAGGCCGGCATCGACCCGGCCGTCGACCCGATCCCCGTTCGGCCCGCCGCGCACTACCACATGGGTGGCGTGGCGGTGGACGCCGAGGGCCGCAGCTCCGTACCCGGCCTGTGGGCCTGCGGCGAGGTGGCCTCGACCGGCCTGCACGGCGCCAACCGCCTCGCCAGCAACTCGCTGACCGAAGCGGTCGTCGCCGCCGGCTGGGTGGCCGGCAGCGTCAGGGAAACAACGAACGGGCCTGCAGCGCGAATCCGGCCGCAACAGGTGCCGGTTCGACCGGACGCGTCCACGGTGCGGTCCATCGTCTCGCAGGCGCTCGGCGTGCTGCGCGACGGCGACGGACTGAGGGAGGCAGCATCTACCCTGCTGCCGCTCGCCACCGGCACCGGCGCGGACGCCGACCCGGCGGCGGTGGGGTTGATGATGGCCGTCTCGGCGCTCGGCCGCGAAGAAAGCCGCGGCGCGCACTGCCGCACCGACTATCCGACCAGGGGCGCCGTCGCGCGGCGTTCGAAACTCACGCTCGACGCGGCGGCGACGATCGCCGCCGAACTCGACCTCATCCCGCTGGCCCGGAGCGCCTGACCATGCACCTCGCCCCCCTGCCCCGGATCATGCTCGAACCGCTGGTTCGCGCAGCACTGCTGGAAGATCTCGGCCGCGCCGGCGACATCACCACCGACGCCATCGTGCCGGCAGACCTTCAGGCCAATTTGGTGCTGGCGGCACGCCAGCCGGGCGTGGTGGCCGGGCTCGACCTGGCGGTTCTCGCCTTCGGCCTCATCGACCCCACAATTGTCATTGCGATTTCGAAACCCGACGGCAGCCGCGTCGCGCCCGGCGAAGTCATCGCCACGCTGACCGGCCCCGCCCGAGGCCTGCTGACCGGCGAGCGCGTCGCGCTCAATTTCCTCTCCCATCTCAGCGGCATCGCCACCGCAACCGCAGGCATCGTCGATGCCGTCGCCGGCCACAAGGCACGCATCGTCTGCACGCGGAAGACCACGCCCGGCCTGCGCGCGCTGGAGAAATATGCCGTGCGTTGCGGCGGCGGCTCGAACCACCGCTTCGGCCTCGACGACGCGGTGCTGATCAAGGACAACCACATCGCCATTGCCGGCGGCGTCCGCCCGGCCATCGAACGGGCCCGCGCCAATGTCGGCCACCTGGTCAAGATCGAGGTCGAGGTGGACACGCTCGGCCAGTTGGACGAGGCGCTGGCACTCGGGGTGGATGCGGTGCTGCTCGACAACATGTCGCCGGAAATGCTGACGGAGGCGGTGCGCATGGTCGGCGGGCGGGCGATCACCGAAGCTTCGGGCCGGGTCAATCCCGCCACCGCACCGGCGATCGCCGCCAGCGGCGTCGACCTCATTTCCGTCGGCTGGCTGACGCACAGCGCGCCGATCCTCGATATTGGACTGGACACGGCCGCCTGACCGGGGCAATGGTCCCGCCCCGGTGGGGACGATCTAGGCTATGGAGCGCGCATGAACGCCGATTTGCACCTGAACGCAGCCGCGGAGCCGCTGAACGGGGCACGTCCCCAGTGGAGCCGCGAGGACGCCCAGGCAATCTACGACCTGCCCTTCAACGACCTGATCTTCCGCGCCCAGACCGTCCACCGCGCGAATTTCGATCCCAACCGGGTGCAACTGTCGCGGCTTTTGTCGATCAAGACCGGCGGCTGCCCCGAGGATTGCGGCTATTGCAGCCAGTCGGCGCATCACGAATCCGGCCTCAAGGCCTCCAAGCTGATGGAAGTGCAGCGCGTGCTGGCCGAAGCCAAGAAGGCCAAGGATGCCGGCGCCACCCGTTACTGCATGGGCGCCGCCTGGCGCAGCCCCAAGGAGCGCGACATGGACGCCGTCGTCGCCATGATCGAGGGCGTCAAGGACCTCGGCATGGAGACCTGCATGACGCTCGGCATGCTGGATCTCAACCAGGCGCAGCGGCTGAAGCAGGCCGGCCTCGACTACTACAACCACAACATCGACACGTCCGAGCGCTACTACAACGAGATCATCACCACCCGCAGCTTCGCCGACCGGCTGGATACGCTGGCCAATGTCCGCGACAGCGGCATCAAGGTCTGCTGCGGCGGCATCGTCGGCATGGGTGAGGAAAAGGCCGACCGTGTCGACATGCTGGTGACGCTGGCGAACCTGCCGGAGCATCCCGACAGCGTGCCGATCAACATGCTGATCCCGATCGAGGGCACGCCGCTGGGCGAGGCCGAGCCGATCGAGCCGATCGAGTTCGTGCGCACCATAGCGCTCGCCCGCATCATGATGCCGAAGTCGCATGTGCGGCTGTCGGCCGGGCGCACGGCAATGAGCGACGAGATGCAGGCACTGTGCTTCTTCGCCGGCGCCAACTCGATCTTCGTCGGCGACACGCTCCTGACCGCCGACAATCCCGAGGAAGACAAGGACTCAGCCCTGTTCCGCCGTCTCGGCATCCAGCCGATGGAGCGCGACGCGGGGTGACCGGCCGGGCCTTGCTCGACCGCTACGAGGCCAGCCTGCGCGGGCTGGCCCGCAAGAGCCGGCTGAGGACGCTGACAGGCCGCGCCGGGCTCGACTTCGCCTCCAACGACTATCTCGGACTGGCAGGCTCGAAGCGCTTGGCCGATGCGGTCGCCGCAGCGCTCGCCAATGGCACGCCGGTCGGCGCCACCGGCTCGCGGCTTTTGCGCGGCAACGACCCCGAGCACGAGGCGCTGGAGCAGAAGGCGGCAAAATTCTTCGGCGCCGAGCGGGCGTTGTTCTTCGGCGGCGGCTATGTCGCCAATTTCGCCGTGCTGACCACCCTGCCTCAAAAAGGCGACCTGATCGTGCTCGACGAGTTGATCCACGCCAGCGCCCACGAAGGCGCACGCGCCGGCCGCGCCGAGGTGGTGGAGGCAAGGCACAACGACGCCGGCGCGGTGGACGACGCCATCAGGAGCTGGCGCGGCAAGGGCGGCATCGGCCGCGCGTGGATCGTCGCCGAGAGCCTCTATTCCATGGATGGCGACCGCGCGCCGCTTGACGAACTTGCGGCGGTGGCCGACCGGCACGAGGCCTTCCTGTTCGTCGACGAGGCGCACGCGACCGGGGTCTACGGTCCCGAGGGCCGCGGGCTGGCGCATCACCTCGAAGGCCGCGACAATGTCGTTGTCCTGCACACCTGCGGCAAGGCGCTGGGCGCCTCGGGCGCGCTGGTTACAGCGCCTGCCGTGCCGTGCGACTATCTCGTCAACCGCTGCCGGCCCTTCATCTATGCCACGGCGCCCTCGCCGCTGATGGCGGTTGCGGCGGCAGCCGCGCTCGACATCGTTGCCGACGAGCCCGAACGTCGCGAGCGGCTGGCGCGGCTCGTCGACCTGGCCGGCTCCAGGGCCGAGGCGCTGGGCTTCAGCCCGAGCGGCTCGCAGATCCTGCCCGTCGTCATCGGCGACAACGCGCGCGCGATGCAACTTGCCGAGGCGCTGCAGGCGCGCGGCTTCGACGTGCGCGGCATCCGCCCCCCGACCGTGCCCGAGGGCACCGCGCGGCTCAGGATCTCGCTGACGCTGAATGTCGGCGAAGACGATGTTGCGGCACTGTTCGCGGCGCTCGCAGAGGAATGCTCGCGATGACGGCCCAGACGCCGGCAAGGATCGTCGTGACCGGCACCGACACCGGTATCGGCAAGACCGTGTTCGCCGCCTGCCTGACCGCTTTGCTCGACGGCGTCTACTGGAAGCCGGTGCAGTCGGGCATCGAGGAGGAGACCGACAGCGAGATCGTCGCCCGGCTCGCCGGCTTGCCTCGGGATCGGGTCCTGCCGGAAGCCTGGCGACTAAGGGAGCCGTTGTCGCCACACCGCGCCGCCGAGCTCGACGGCGTCGAGATCGATGCCGACGCTCTCGCCCTGCCCGCAACCGAGCGGCCGCTGGTCGTCGAAGGCGCGGGCGGGCTGATGGTGCCGGTCAACCGGCGCACGCTCTACATCGACGTCTTCGCGCGCTGGGCGGCACCCGTGGTGCTCTGTGCCCGCACCGGGCTCGGCACGATCAACCACACGCTGCTCTCCATCGACGCGCTGCGCAGCCGCGCGATCCCGCTTTTGGGCGTCGCCTTCATCGGCGACGAAAACGCGGACACGCAGCGCACCATCGCCGAGATGGGCAAGGTGCGCGTGCTCGGCCGACTGCCGCGCCTCGACCCGCTGACGCCGGAAACGCTGGCCACGGCCATGCGGGCGTCGTTCAATGCCGCCGACTTCCTGGAGGCCCGGCCATGAGCCGTTCCGCCGTCTGGCACCCCTTCACCCAGCACGCCACCGAGCCGGTGCCGCCCACGATCGCGCGCACCGAGGGCGCCTATGTCGAGACGGCCGACGGCAAGCGCATCCTCGACGCGATCTCGTCCTGGTGGGTCATCACCCACGGTCATCGCCACCCGAAGATCGTCGAGGCGATCCGCAACGCCACCGAGACACTCGACCAGGTGATCTTCGCCGGGCTGACCCACGCGCCGGCGGAACAGCTGGCGTCCGCGCTGGTCGGCATGGCGCCACCGGGGCTCGACTGGGTGTTCTACTCCGACAGCGGCTCGACCAGCGTCGAGGTGGCGCTGAAGATGGCGCTCGGCTTCCACCGCAACAACGGTGCCGCCCGCTCGCGCATCGTCGTCATGGAGCACAGCTACCACGGCGACACCATCGGCACGATGAGTGTCGGCGCGCGCGGCGTGTTCAACTCGGCCTACGAGCCGCTGCTGTTCGAGGTCGACACCATCCCCTTCCCGGCGGCGGGACGCGAGCAAGAGACGCTCGACCGCTTTGAGGCATTGGCCCGCGACGGCAAGGCCGCCGCACTCATCGTCGAACCGCTGGTGCTCGGCGCCGGCGGCATGCTGATGTATCCGGCCCGGGTGCTGAGCGAACTCAAGCGCATCGCCGAGCATTCGGGAACGCTGCTCATCGCGGACGAGGTTATGACCGGCTGGGGCCGCACCGGCACCATGTTCGCCTGCGAGCAGGCAGGCATTTCGCCCGACATCCTCTGCACGTCGAAGGGGCTGACCGGCGGTTCGGTGCCGCTGGCGGCGACGCTTGCGACCGACGCGGTCTTCCAGGCGCATTTTTCGCAAGATCGCACCAAAACCTTCTTCCATTCGAGCTCCTACACGGCAAACCCCATCGCCTGCGCCGCGGCGCTCGCCAATGTCGCGCTTTGGCGGGACGAACCGGTGGCCGAGCGCGTGGCGGCATTGTCGCGTATGCAGGCGGAAAAGGTCGCGCGCTTCCGCGACGATCCACGCTTCGAGAATGTGCGCACGGCCGGCACCATCGCAGCACTCGACCTGCGCGTCGGCAAGGCAGGCTATCTGGCGGAAGTCGGTCCGAAGCTGCGGGCGTTCTTCCTCGAGCGCGGCCTGCTGGTCCGGCCGCTCGGCAATGTCGTCTACATGCTGCCGCCCTATTGCGTGACCTCGGGCGACCTCGACCGGCTCTACGACGCCGTCGACGAGGCGGCCGAACTGGCCGGCGGCGCGAGATGAGCCGCACGGCGCGCATCGCCGGCTTCGGCCACCACGTGCCGGGCCGCAAGGTGGCAAACGCCGAGATCGAGGTGAGCCTCGGGCTCGACGCCGGCTGGATCGAGGGCCGCACCGGCATCCGCACGCGCTATTGGGCCGCGCCTGGGGACACGCTGTCCGGACTGGCCGCCACGGCCGGCGACATGGCGCTGGAGGCTGCAGGAATCGGGCGCCGCGACATCGGGCTTTTGCTGCTCGCCACCTCGACGCCCGATCACCTCCTGCCGCCGAGCGCGCCGCTGGTGGCCCACAGGCTCGGCCTCGCCAACGCCGGCGGCGTCGACCTCGCCGGCGCCTGCGCCGGCTTCATCTATGCGCTGACCTTCGCCGACGGCTTCGTGCGGCTGCACAACAAGCCTGCCCTGGTCATCGCCGCCAACATTTTGAGCCGCCGCATCAACCCGGCCGAGCGGGCGAGCGCCGTGCTGTTCTCCGACGCGGCAGGGGCCGTGGCGCTCGCGCCCTCCGGCGACCCCGGCCAGGGCATCCTGGGGGCGTCGGTCGCCGCAGATGGCGGTGGCTACGGCCTGATCCAGATTCCGGCGGGCGGCAGCAACCGGCCCTTCGCCGACGAACTCGACATCGCCGAGACGCGCATGACCATCGCCGACGGCCGCGCGGTGTTCACCAAGGCGGTCGAGATGATGAGCCGCTGTTCGCAGGAAGCCATGGCGGCAGCAGGTCTGACCGCCACCGACGTCAGCCGCTTCGTGCCGCACCAGGCCAATGCCCGCATCTTCAACGCCGTCGGCAAATCGCTCGGCATCGCCGACGACAGGATCGTCAAGACCATCGCCGACTACGGCAATTCGTCGGCCGCGACGATCCCGCTATCGCTGTCGATCGCACAGCGGGCCGAGCCGTTCCGGCGCGGCGACAAGCTGCTGCTGGCGGCGGCAGGCGCCGGGCTCACCGGCGGCGCGCTGCTGCTGGGAATGTAAGAACGACGCTGGCTTAGGAGGAGGAAGAATGCGGAAGATCGTCGCCGGCAAGCTGCACGGCATCCACATCACCGAGGCCAACCTCAATTACCACGGCTCGATCACGCTCGACCCGGACCACTGCGAGGCCGCCGGCATCCTGCCGATGGAATTCGTCGAGATCTGGAACAAGAATTCGGGGGCCCGGATCTCGACCTATGTGATCCTCGGCGAGCGCGGCTCGCGCTGCTGCATCCTCAACGGTGCCGCCGCCCGCACCTGCCAGGCCGGCGACCAGGTGATCATCTGCAATTCGGCCTACGTGGACGAAAGCGAGCTGACCGTGCTCAAGCCGCGCGTGCTGACCTTCGACAAGGACAACCACATCGCCGAACGCCTGACCTATTCGGTCGAGCGTGACCAGGCCGGGCGCTACAGCTTCTCGATCCTCGACGAAGACAGCGCGGTGCTGCCCATTCCGGCATTGGTAGCTGGCCGCTAGCAGCCGGCCGGCCCGAGGGCCAGCCGGCACGGCAAAAACTATCGGCGTTCGAGGTGCTCGACGGCGAGGAAGGCCGCCTTGGCTGCGAGCGAAAGCTGCCTGGCCGCCTCGACCCGCACCGGCGTGTAGTAGTGTTCCTCATGCAGCATGTTGACGGTGCCGACGAGCTTGTCGGCCACGAAGACCGGCCAGTTGAGCACCGAGCCGCAGCCGAGCGACCAGATCGTCTCGTGATCGGGGAAAACCTCGGCGATGTCCTTGATGGTGTTGGCGACGAAGGGCTGGCGCTCGACGTGGATGGTGTCGAACCAATGCGTGCGGTTGATCGGCTTGGTGCCGGAAACCGGATAGGTTTCCGGGTGGCTGGTGTAGGTGCGGCCCGAGCGCTCGTTGGCCCAGTCGAGCTTCATGACGGTGAAGAGCTTGGCGCCGACGACCACGTCGGCCAGCGCCTGGAGAGCCTTCCACACGCCTTCGACCTCGGTCGTGGTCGCAATGGCGGCGTCGAAGGCGGCAAGCGCCTCGGCGAATGCGGTTTCTGTCATGACTTACCTCGATATTTCAGGCTTGGGACTTCAGTTTGGGAGGCGTCAAGGTTTTCAAGCCTTGGCGTGAGACGCGCTGAACTCGATCAGTTCGCGCGAATAGGGATTTTCGAGCGCGCCGCGCTTGAGCTGGTCGACATCCGCGACCTCGACGATGCGGCCATGGCGCATGACGGCGAGCCGGTCGCAGAGGAAGGAGACAACGGCGAGATTGTGGGTGACCATCAGATAGGTCAGCCCCTGCTCGCGGCGCAGGCGCTTGAGCAGGTTGAGGATCTCGGCCTGCACGGACACGTCGAGCGCCGACGTCGGCTCGTCGAGCAGCAACAGCTTGGGCTTGAGGATCAGCGCCCGAGCGATCGCGACGCGCTGGCGCTGTCCGCCCGAAAGCTGGTGCGGGAAGCGGAAGCGGAAGCGGCGGTCGAGGCCGACCGACTGCATGACCTCGTCGACGCGCTCGCCATTGTCGGAGATGCCGTGGATGGCCAGCGGCTCGCTCAGCGTCGCGTCCACCGTCTTGCGCGGGTGCAGCGAGCCGTAGGGATCCTGGAACACCATCTGGCACTTGCGGGCGAAGCCGCGGTCGATGCCCGGCGTGCGCGCCTGGCCGAAGGCGGTGATGGTACCGGTCCAGTTCCTGGCCATGCCGGCGATGGCCTTGAGCACGGTGGTCTTGCCCGAGCCGCTTTCGCCCACGAGCGCGAAGCTCTCGCCTTCGGCGACCGACAGGCTGATGTCGTGGGTGACCCTCGAATCGCCATAGGAGATGTCGAGGTTCTCGATCGTCAGCGCGCTCATGTCGAAGCCTCGTCGCGTAGCAAAACAGGCAGCTCCTCGCGGTCCTCGTCGAGACGCGGGATCGCGGCGAGCAGGCCGCGCGTATAGGGATGCCCGGCGTTGCGGAGCTCGCCTGCGGCACACTCCTCCACCACCTCGCCGGCGCGCATCACCAGGATGCGGTCGCAATAGGCGGAGACCAGGTCGAGGTCGTGGCTGATCAGGATCAGGCCCATGCCTTTGCGCTTGACGAGATCGTCGATGATCTCGAGCACCTGCGCCTGGACCGAGACGTCGAGCGCCGAGGTCGGCTCGTCGGCGATCAGCAGGTCCGGCTCGGGGATGAGCATCATGGCGATCATGATGCGCTGGCCCATGCCGCCGGAAACTTCGTGCGGGTAGAGCCCGAGCACACGCTCGGGGTCATTGATGCGCACCGCCTCCAGCATGGCAAGCGTGCGGCCCTTGATGTCGGCGCGGCCGAGCTTCTGGTGGGTCAGGATCGCCTCGGCGATCTGGGCGCCGATGGTCATGACCGGGTTCAGCGAGAACTTGGGGTCCTGCATGACCATGGAGATGCGGGCGCCGCGGATGGCGCGCATCTGCTTCTCCGACTGTGCGAGCAGGTCGACGCCGTCGAAACGCAGCTTGTCGGCTGTGACGCGGCCGGGGGCACGGATCAGCCGCAGGATCGAGCGGCCGGTCATCGACTTGCCCGAGCCGCTTTCGCCGACGATGCCGAGACGCTCGCGGCCGAGCGTCAGCGACAGGCCCTTGACCACGTCGACGGGGCCGCGCGCCGTCGGAAAGGTGACGCGCAGGTTCTCGATTTCAAGCAGGGCGCTCATTGGCGGTCTCCATGCTTGGGGTCGAGGACATCGCGCAGGCCGTCCCCGAGGAAGCAGAAGCCGAGGCTGACGATGACGATGGCGAAGCCCGGCATGGTCGCCACCCACCACTGGTCGAGGATGAAGGAGCGGCCGCGCGAGATCATCGCGCCCCACTCGGGCAGCGGCGGCTGGGCGCCGAGGCCGATGAAGCCGAGCCCGGCGGCGGTCAGGATGATGCCGGCCATGTCGAGCGTGACGCGGATGATCATCGACGACGTGCACAGCGGCAGGATGTGGTTGGCGATGACGCGGAAGGACGAGGCGCCCTGCAGCTCGACCGCGGACACGAATTCCGAGTTGCGGATGGTCAGCGTCTCGGCCCGGGCGATGCGGGCGTAGCCCGGCCAGGTGGCGATGGCGATGGCGATGATGGCGTTCTGGATGCCTGGCCCGAGGGCCGCGACGAAGGCGAGCGCCAGGATCAGCTTGGGCATCGACAGGAAGATGTCGGTGATGCCCATCAGGATGCGGTCGGTCCAGCCGCCGAAATAGCCGGCGACGGCGCCGACGACGAGGCCGACCGGGGCGGCGAGCACCGCCACCAGAGCCACGATCATCAGGGTGATGCGCGCGCCGTATACGACGCGGCTCCAGATGTCGCGGCCGAGCTCATCGGTGCCCATCCAGTTTTCGGCGCTCGGCGGCTTGAGGCGCATGCCGAGGTCCTGGGTGACGGGCGAATGCGTGGCGATCCACGGCGCGAACAACGCAACCAGGATCAGCGTCAGCACGATGAACGCGCCGACCATGGCCAGGGGGTTGCGCATCAGGGCGCGCGACAGACGATAGCTGCGGCCGAGGCGCGCCTGCAGGCGCGAGGACGGGGAATCGTCGAGAAGCCAGTCGCGGGTGGTCGCCATCAGCGTGCCCTCGGGTCGAGGACGCGGTAGAGCACGTCCGAAATCTTGTTGATGCCGATGAAGACCGCGCCGATGACCAGCGTCGAGCCGAGCACGGCGTTCATGTCGGCGTTGAGCAGCGCCGTCGTCAGGTAGTTGCCGATGCCGGGCCAGGAGAAGACGGTCTCGATCATCACCGAGCCTTCGAGCAGGCCGGCATAGGACAAGCCGATGACGGTGATGAGCGGCACGAGGATCGGCCGGAAGGCATGGCGCCAGAGCACCAGCCGCTCAGGCACGCCCTTGACGCGGGCGGTGGTGACATATTCCTGCGCCAGCTGGTCGAGCATGAACGAACGCGTCATGCGGGCGATGTAGGCCAGGCTGAAGAAGCCGAGCACGGCCGCCGGCAGTGCGATGTGCGACAGGGCGTTGAAGAAGATGTCGGTTTCGCCGGCGATCAGGCTGTCGATCAGGATCAGGCCCGTCACCGGGTCGACCATGCCGTCATAGAAGATGTCGAGGCGGCCGGGGCCGCCGACCCACTGCAGCTTGGCGTAGAACAGCGCGAGGCCGACGAGGCCGAGCCAGAAGGCCGGAACCGAATAGCCGAGCAGGCCGACGACGCGGATGACCTGGTCGAGCAGGCTGCCCTGGCGGCTGGCAGCATAGACGCCCATCGGTACGCCGAGCAGCACGCCGATGATGATGCCGAGCGTGGCCATCTCCAACGTGGCCGGGAAGACGCGGGCCAGGTCCTCGGCGACGGGCTTGCCGGTCGACACCGACATGCCGAGATCGCCGGAAAGCACATTGCCGACATAGTCGAAGAACTGGACGACGAGCGGCTTGTCGAGGCCCATCTCGATGCGGGCGGCCTCGTAGACGGCGCGCGGGGCACGGTCGCCGACCACCGCCAGCACCGGATCGATCGGCACGACGCGGCCGATGAAGAAGGTGATGGCAAGCAGGCCGAGGAAGGTGAAGGCGACCGCGGCCAGGACGCCCAGCACGCCCTTCACCGTTTTCCAGGCGTGCCGCGCATTGCGCGACGAGCCGCCAGGCCCTGTTGGAAGCGCCTGTGCGGCGGAGTCGGTTTCTGATGCCACGCGGTGTTGGTTCCTACCACATTGGCCGCGCCGCTCGTGCGGCACGGATGTTTTCTGTCGAGCAAAATTCCGCTTGGACTATACAAACAATTTTGCTTAGATCAAAAAAATTTTGATGGGAGCAAAATTCATAGTGTCGCCGGAGGCCACGAAGAGCACCGCATCCAGCCAGCCGAAAGTGGGCGCGCTGATCCGCGCGCGCCGCCGACGGCTCGGGATGACACTGCAGGAATTGTGTGACGCCGCGGGCATTTCCGTGGGTTACCTCAGTCAGGTCGAACGCGACCACGCCACCCCATCGCTGGGCACCCTCGCCCAGATCGCGCGCAGCCTCGACGTGGGTGTGGATTATTTCATCGCGACCCCCTCGGCGGAGGACGGGCTGACCCGCGAAGGCGAGCGGAACCGATTCTCGGTCGACGGCTCGTCGATCGTCTACGAGCGCATTGCCGCCGACTTCACCGGCAACGTGCTCTCCTCCTTCATCCTCAACGTTCCGCCCGGCTACCGCTCAGAGACGGTCAGCCACGAGGGCGAGGAAATCCTGTTCATTCTCGAAGGCTCGATCACCCAGCGCCTCGAGAACGAAGAGATGGTGCTTTCGGCCGGCGACAGCCTGCATTTCCGCGGCAATCGCCCGCATTCCTGGTCGAACGACACCGACAAGTTCGCGCGCATGCTCTGGACCGGCACGCTGCCGATGTTCAGGTCGCGCACGGAGCATCCGGCCCTACGCGGTTCAAAGGCCGAGACAAAGACAACGGGAACCAAAAAGGAGAGAAAATGACCAAAATGTTCAGGGCAGCGCTGCTCGCCGCAGCATTGGCGATGCCGATGACGCCGATGGCCAGCCTGGCCGCAACGCCGGCAGACATTCTCGTGGTGGCGCAGAACATCGACGACATCGTCAGCATCGACCCGGCCGAGGCCTACGAGTTCTCGTCGGGCGAATATGTCGCCCAGACCTATGACCGCCTGGTGCAGTACGACGCCGCCGACACCAAGACGCTGGCCGCCGGCCTCGCCAAGGAATGGGCCGTCGACGACGCCAACAAGACCATCACGTTCACGCTGCGCGACGGCGTCAAGTTCAGCTCGGGCAATCCGCTGCGCGCCGAGGACGTGGTCTATTCGTGGAAGCGCGTGGTCACACTCAACAAGGCGCCTGCCTTCATCCTGACGCAGCTCGGCTGGACGCCCGAGAATTACGACAAGATGGTCACGGCCGACGGCAACAAGGTGGTGGTGAAGTATAACGGCGACTTCTCGTCGGCCTTCGTGCTGAACGTGCTCGCCGCCCGCCCCGCCTCGGTCGTCGACGCAGTCACGCTGCAGGCCAACGAAGCCAGTGGCGACATGGGCAATGCGTGGCTGAAGTCCAATTCGGCCGGTACCGGCCCGTTCGTGCTCAAGGCCTTCCGCCCGGGCGAACTGATCAACCTGACGGCCAATCCCGAGTACTTCAACGGCGCGCCGGCCATCAAGGGCGTGATCATCCGTCACGTCGCCGAAGCCGCGACCCAGCAGCTCTTGCTGCAGTCGGGCGACGTCGACATGGCCAAGAACCTGACCTCGGACCAGATCGCCAGCCTCGCGGGCAAGGACAACCTGACCACCGAGACCTATCCGCAGGCGGCCGTGCACTTCCTCTCGTTCAACCAGAAGACCGAGTCGCTGACGCCGCCCGCCGTGTGGGACGCCGCCCGCTACCTGGTCAACTACAAGGGCATGACCGACACCTTCCTCAAGGGCCAGATGCAGACGCACCAGGCATTCTGGCCGTCGGGCTTCCCGGGTTCGCTCGACGAGACGCCCTACAGCTACGATCCGGCCAAGGCCAAGCAGATCCTGGCCGATGCCGGCATCAAGACGCCGATCAAGGTGACGCTCGACGTCATCAACTCGACGCCGTTCACCGATATGGCGCAGTCGCTGCAGGCGAGCTTCGCCGAAGCCGGCATCAACTTCGACATCATCCCGGGCACCGGCTCGCAGGTGATCACCAAGTACCGTGCCCGCACGCACGAGGCGATGCTGCTCTATTGGGGCCCTGACTTCATGGATCCGCATTCCAACGCCAAGGCCTTCGCCTACAACGAAGACAATTCGGACGGAAACTACCAGTCGACCACGACGTGGCGTAACGGCTGGGCCGTGCCGGAGGAGCTGAACAAGGAGACCAAGGCGGCGCTTGCCGAGGCCGATCCGGCCAAGCGCAGCGCGATGTACATCGACCTGCAGAAGAAGGTGCAGGAGAAGTCGCCGATCGTGATCATGTTCCAGGCCGCGACCCAGGTGGCGCGCGCCAAGAACGTCGAAGGCTACGTCAACGGCGCAACCTCGGACTTCGTCTACTACCGCCTCGTCAAGAAGAACTGACCTGGCTTACCTCAGGGCCGCCCGCGAGGGCGGCCCTTTCTCTTGATTCCTCGAAAATCGAAGACCTCGGAAGGCAAGGATTATGTACGAAGAGCGGATGGCGCTGCTGCGCGAGCGCATGGCGGAAACCGGAACCGACCTCGTGGTCGTCGGCCCCTCGTCGCACCTGGTGTGGCTTACCGGCATGTCGCCGCATGGCGACGAACGGCCGGTGCTGCTGATCGTGGCGCAGAAGCACGCGGGCTTCCTGATGCCGGCGCTGAACGCCGACAGCCAGCGCCCCTTCACCAAGCTGCCGTTCTATCCGTGGACCGACGCCGCCGGCCCCAACGAGGCCCTGTCACGGCTTCTGAACGATTGCGGTGCGGGTCGCACCGAGCTCAAGATCGCCCTCGACGAGACCATGCGCGCCGACTTCGCCCTGCTCGCCATCGACGCGCTGCCCGGTGCCGCCCGCGGCTTCCTGACCGACACGGTGGGCTATCTGCGCGGCCAGAAGGACGACGCCGAGTACGAACTGCTCAAGATGAACGCGGTGCTCAACGACGGCGCCATGAAGGCCGGCTTCGCCGCCCTCAAGGAGGGCGTGACCGAGCTCGAGGTCGGCCAGGCGATCCGCGACTTCTACGCGGCCAACGGCGCCGAGGCCCAATTCGTCAGCGTCTGCTTCGGCGAGAACGGCGCCTTCCCGCACCACCACACCGGCGCCCGCAAGCTGAAGGCCAACGAGGCGGTGCTGATCGACATCGGCGGCCGCAAGGACGGCTATCCGTCCGACATGACCCGCGTCGGCGTGTTCGGCGACAAGCCGGAAGGCTTCGACGAGGTCCATGGCGTGCTGGAGCGCGCCGTGCAGGCCGCGATCGCCGTGGCCAAGCCCGGCATCGCCGCCAAGGAGGTCGACAAGGCCGCCCGCGACGTCATCGCCGCCGCCGGCTATGGCGAGTACTTCCTGCACCGCACCGGCCACGGGCTCGGCATCGACATCCACGAGCCGCCCTACATCACCGGCACGTCGGAAACCATCCTGCAGGAAGGCAACGTCTTCTCGATCGAGCCGGGCATCTATCTGCAGGGCCGCTTCGGCCTGCGCCTCGAGGAGATCGTGATCCTGCGCGGCAACCGCGCCGAAGTTCTGTCCGAGCTGCCGCGCGCGGCATTCGTGGTCAAGGCCTGAGCCCGACCTGCTCCGAGACACGAAAGGGCCGCAGTCGCGGCCCTTTTTGTCGGCCCGACGTCGCCCCTGCCCCTGAGCCGGCCTCGGCAATGGCCGCACGCCGGCCTGTTCGACATCCAGGCACCGATGTTATCGTCGGGATCTGGAACCGGACGGGAGGGCAACGTGCGAACTATTCTCTTGGCGGTGGCCGCCTTGGTTGCGGTCGACGCGAGTGCCGCAGAACAGACCTTCCCCGCGGACGGCGGCGTGATCTACTTCAACATGCCCTCGGGCAATGTCGGCTGCCAGTACACGCCCGCCGGCGGCTCGGACGTCTACATGCCCGAGGACGGCGGTCCCGAACTCGGCTGCGACCGCATCGAGCCGACCTACCAGAGGTTCGTCCTGGGCAAGGCCGGAAAGGCGAAGCGCTACCAGAACGTCGGCGACACCGGCTGCTGCGACGGTTCGCACACGCTGGAGTACGGCAACAGCTGGAAGAAGGGGCCGTTCAGCTGCACATCCACCAAGGCTGGGCTGAGCTGCGCCCGCAACGACGGCCACGGCTTCTTCATCAGCCGGTCGAAGACCGAAATCCACTGATACGGCCGGGCACGCGGCCCAAGCCCCCGGCTTCGGGCAAAAGAAAAGCCGGGCAAGCCCGGCTTTTCGACAAGTCACGGCTGGGAAGCGATCAGTTGACCGCGTCCTTGAGGCCCTTGCCGGCCGAGAACTTCGGGACCGTACGGGCCGGGATCTTCACTTCCGCACCGGTCTGCGGGTTGCGGCCAGTGGACTCTGCACGCTTCGACACGGTGAAATTTCCGAAACCGACAAGCCGGACGTCGCCGCCACCCTTCAGTTCGCTGGTGATGACGGAGAACACGGCATCGACAGCGGACTGCGCGTCGCCCTTGGAGAGCTTGGCAGCCTCGGCGACAGCGGACACTAGTTCGTTCTTGTTCATTGAATTCCCTTCCATGAGAAAACCGGGAGTTAGACTCAGCCGGTAGGAGACGGACTTTAGAAAAAGGTTCGGGCACAACCAAGTCAAAAAGGTCTCAAAAAAATGGAAAAAGCCCGGAATTCCGGGGTTTTTCACATGAAAAAGCCGGGCGTGAGCCCGGCCTTTCCGTTTTCGCATCGCAACCTTAGGTGCGACTAATGCGCGAAGCCCTTGCCGGCGTCCTCGCCAGCGTCGGACTTGGCCGCCGGCACTTCGACCGGCTCGGTCCATTCGATCGGCTCCGGCTGGCGCACCAGGGCATGCTTGATGACCTCGCCCATGCGGCTGACCGGGATGATCTCCATGCCGCTCTTCACGTTCTCCGGGATCTCCGCCAGGTCCTTGGCGTTCTCCTCCGGGATCAGCACCTTCTTGATGCCGCCGCGAAGCGCCGCAAGCAGCTTCTCCTTCAGACCGCCGATCGGCAGCACGCGGCCGCGCAGCGTGATCTCGCCCGTCATCGCCACGTCGGCCCTGACCGGGATGCCGGTGAGGATCGAGACGATAGCGGTCGCCATCGCGGTGCCGGCAGACGGACCATCCTTGGGCGTCGCACCTTCCGGCACGTGCACGTGGATGTCGCGCTTGTCGAACAGCGGCGGCTCGACGCCGAAGTCGATGGCGCGGCTGCGGACGTAGGATGCAGCCGCCGAGATCGACTCCTTCATGACGTCGCGCAGGTTGCCGGTGACGGTCATGCGGCCCTTGCCGGGCATCATGACGCCTTCGATCGTCAGCAACTCGCCGCCGACCTCGGTCCACGCAAGCCCGGTGACGACGCCGACCTGATCCTCGCCCTCGACCTGGCCGAAGCGATAGCGCGGCACGCCGAGATAGTCGTCCAGGTTGGCCGGCGTGATCTTCACCGACTTCTTCTTGGTCTTCAGAATCTCGGTCACGGCCTTGCGCCCGAGCTTCATCAGCTCGCGCTCGAGGCTGCGCACGCCCGCCTCGCGGGTGTAGGTCTGGATCACGGCGCGGATCGCCTCTTCCGAAACCGAGAACTCCTTGGGCTGGAGTGCATGGTCGCGGACCACCTTCGGCATCAGGTGCCGCTTGGCGATCTCGACCTTCTCGTCCTCGGTGTAGCCGGCGATACGGATGATCTCCATGCGGTCCATCAGGGGCGCAGGGATGTTCAGCGTATTCGCCGTCGTCACGAACATCACGCTCGAGAGGTCGTACTCGACCTCCAGATAGTGATCCATGAACGTGGCGTTCTGTTCCGGGTCGAGCACCTCGAGCAGCGCCGACGACGGATCGCCGCGGAAGTCCTGACCCATCTTGTCGATCTCGTCGAGCAGGAAGAGCGGGTTGGACTTCTTCGCCTTCTTCATCGACTGGACGACCTTGCCGGGCATCGAGCCGATGTAGGTGCGACGGTGACCGCGGATCTCGGCCTCGTCACGCACGCCGCCGAGCGCCATGCGCACGAACTCGCGTCCGGTGGCCTTGGCGATCGACTTGCCGAGCGAGGTCTTGCCGACGCCGGGCGGTCCGACGAGGCACAGGATCGGGCCCTTGAGCTTCTTCTGGCGGCTCTGCACGGCCAGATACTCGACGATGCGGTCCTTGACCTTGTCGAGGCCGTAGTGGTCGGTGTCGAGCACGTTCTGGGCGAAGTTCAGGTCCTGCTTGACCTTGGAGTTCTTGCCCCACGGGATCGACAGCAGCCAGTCGAGGTAATTGCGCACGACGGTGGATTCAGCCGACATCGGCGACATCGAACGCAGCTTCTTCAATTCGGCTTCCGCCTTCTCGCGGGCCTCCTTGGTGAGCTTCGTCTTCTTGATGCGCGCCTCGATCTCAGCGGCCTCGTCGCGGCCGTCCTCGCCCTCGCCGAGCTCCTTCTGGATCGCCTTCATCTGCTCGTTGAGGTAGTACTCGCGCTGGGTCTTCTCCATCTGCCGCTTGACGCGGCTGCGGATGCGCTTCTCCACTTGCAGGACGGAGATCTCGGCTTCCATGAAGCCCATCGCCTTTTCGAGACGCTCCTTGACGGAAAGCGTGCCGAGCATCTCCTGCTTCTCGGTGATCTTGATCGCGAGATGCGAGGCGACCGTATCGGCGAGCTTGGAATAGTCGTCGATCTGGCTGGCGGCACCAACCACTTCGGGCGAGATCTTCTTGTTGAGCTTCACATAGTTTTCGAAGTCGGCAATCACCGAGCGGGCGAGCGCCTCGACCTCGACTTCCTCTTCCTCCGGCTCGCTCAGGACGAGCGCGCGGGCCTCATGGAAATCGGGCTTGTCGGTGAAGGACGCGATCCTGGCGCGCGTGGTGCCCTCGACAAGCACCTTGACGGTGCCGTCCGGCAACTTCAGCAGCTGCAGCACATTGGCGAGCGTGCCGACGTCGTAGATCGCATCCGGCTCGGGATCGTCGTCTGCCGCGTTCATCTGGGTCGCGAGCAGGATCTGCTTCTCCTGACCCATCACCTCTTCCAGGGCCTTGATCGACTTTTCACGCCCCACGAAGAGCGGGACGATCATGTGCGGGAACACGACTATGTCGCGCAACGGCAGGACTGCGAAGGTACCTTCGCCGGAAGAGCGGGATATTTTGGCCATTGTCCAACCTTTCATATCGCGACCGCGCGAGCGCCAACCGCGAATCTCATATTAACGACCATGGACGGTTCCGCCTACCGCCGATTACCGCGCGGCATTACAGCACGTAACCCAACCCATCGCCTCTTGTCCGTTAGTTGGAGCTTCGTCGGGTAAACATCAAGGCCAAACACGACAGCGCTTGGAAGACGTGTGGCCGGCGGCGCTCCATACGTGCAAACGGCGCCGCTGGGGCGCCGTTCGCGAGAGCGGAATAGGCCGATCCGTCAGGCCTCAGGCGCTGACGCTGCCCTTCTTTTCCTTCTGTTCGGCGTAGATGTAGAGCGGCCGGGCATTGCCGGACACCACCTCTTCCGAAATCACCACTTCCTGGACGCCTTCCAGCGCCGGAAGCTCAAACATGGTGTCGAGCAGGATCGCCTCCATGATCGAACGCAGGCCACGGGCGCCGGTCTTGCGCTCGATGGCGCGCTTGGCGATGGCCGACAGCGCGTTCTCGTGGAAGGTGAGATCCACGTTCTCCATCTCGAACAGGCGCTGATACTGCTTGACCAGAGCGTTCTTCGGTTCGGTCAGGATCTGGATCAGCGCCGGCTCGTCGAGGTCCTCGAGCGTCGCCAGCACCGGCAGACGGCCGACGAATTCGGGGATCAGGCCGAACTTCAGCAGATCCTCCGGCTCGACCTGGCGGAACAGCTCGCCGGTGCGGCGGTCCTCGGGCGAGGCGACCGTGGCGGCGAAGCCGATCGAGGTCTTGCGGCCGCGGTCGGAGATGATGCGGTCGAGGCCGGCGAAGGCGCCGCCGCAGATGAACAGGATGTTGGCCGTGTCGACCTGCAGGAACTCCTGCTGCGGGTGCTTGCGGCCGCCCTGCGGGGGCACGGAAGCAACCGTGCCTTCCATGATCTTGAGCAGCGCCTGCTGGACGCCCTCGCCCGACACGTCGCGGGTGATCGAGGGGTTGTCCGACTTGCGGCTGATCTTGTCGATCTCGTCGATGTAGACGATGCCGCGCTGGGCGCGCTCGACGTTGTAGTCGGCGGCCTGGAGCAGCTTGAGGATGATGTTCTCGACGTCCTCGCCGACGTAGCCGGCTTCGGTCAGCGTCGTCGCGTCGGCCATGGTGAAGGGCACGTCGATGATGCGGGCGAGCGTCTGGGCAAGCAGCGTCTTGCCGCAGCCCGTCGGTCCGATCAGCAGGATGTTCGACTTCGCCAGTTCGACGTCGTTGCTCTTCCCGGCGTGGGCCAGGCGCTTGTAGTGGTTGTGGACGGCCACCGACAGCACGCGCTTGGCGTAGGGCTGCCCGATGACGTAGTCGTCCAGCACCTTGAGGATCTCCTGCGGGGTGGGCACGCCTTCGCGCGACTTCACCATCGAGGTCTTGTTCTCCTCGCGGATGATGTCCATGCACAGCTCGACGCACTCGTCGCAGATGAATACGGTCGGGCCGGCGATGAGTTTGCGCACCTCATGCTGGCTCTTGCCGCAGAACGAGCAATAGAGCGTGTTCTTGGAGTCGCCGCCGCCGTTGCTGACCTTGCTCATATTGTCCAAGTCCTTTCACTGCCGCCCAGCCGAACGCCTGGCTTGCGGGCGCAAATGCAATCTAACGCCGAACGCCGTCACCGCCATCCCTGGCCGCCGCAACGAGTTCCCTACCAGCACACATTTCAGAAGTCGCTGCAACGATTCGCGGCACCCAGGCACGACGCTAAGCCGTCGAAGCTCAACGCTGCCTTAACGTAGGCCGCCGCGCCGGTCGAGGGAACAGCAAATTGTGTCTGAAATGCCGCAGAGCATCCCAAAAATGCGAATTGTGTGCGAACAGCCGGGCTGGAGGGCCAAATCACTGGGCAGACGCACCCTCGACCGCTTCACGGCTCTCGATCACCTTGTCGATCAAGCCGAAGTCGCGGGCTTCGTCGGCAGTCATGAAATGGTCGCGGTCGAGCGTCTTTTCAATGGTGTCGTAGTCCTTGCCGGTGTGCTTGACATAGACCTCGTTGAGGCGGCGCTTGAGCTTGATGATGTCCTGGGCGTGGCGCTCGATGTCGGACGCCTGGCCCTGGAAGCCGCCGGAGGGCTGGTGCACCATGATGCGGGCGTTGGGCGTGGCGAAGCGCATGTCCTTGTGGCCGGCGCAGAGCAGCAGCGAGCCCATCGAGGCGGCCTGGCCGATGCAGAGCGTCGAGACCGCCGGCTTGATGAACTGCATGGTGTCGTAGATCGCCATGCCGGAGGTGACCACGCCGCCGGGCGAGTTGATGTAGAGGTTGATCTCTTTCTTCGGATTCTCGGCCTCGAGGAAAAGAAGCTGGGCGCAGACCAGCGTCGCCATGCCGTCCTCGACCGGGCCGGTGATGAAGATGATGCGCTCCTTGAGCAGGCGCGAGAAGATGTCATAGGCCCGCTCGCCGCGATTGGTCTGCTCGACCACCATCGGAACGAGGTTCATGTATGTTTCGACGGGGTTCTTCATCGACTATCCCTTTATCGAGATGGGATTCCAGCGCCGGACGGGCAGAATCGGTTCAGAGGCTTTGCCTTGTAAATAGGATGCCGCCTCATCATTGCGCAAGATGCGCAAGCAAGGCTGCATGAACGAGAAAGGCGAGATCGTGGGTGACGCCAGGGACGATGCAACCATTGGCTTCTACGGCTTGGAGGCCGCTGCCTACACCTCGCGGAGCGCGCCGGCGTCCGACCGGCTACTGCGTTTCGTCGCGCGACTGCCCGGAGGTGGCACGGTCCTCGAACTCGGCTGCGGCGCCGGCCAGGACAGCGAGGCGATAATGAAGCTCGGCTTCGACGTCACGCCGACCGATGGCACGCCGGAGATGGCGGCCGCGGCTGCCAGACGGCTGGGGCGGCCGGTCAAGGTGCTGCTGTTCGGCGACATCGAAGGGCACCAGCTCCATGACGGCGTCTGGGCCAATGCCTGCCTGCTGCATGTGCCGCGCGCCGACCTGCCCGACATCATCGCCCGCATCGAGGCCGCGCTGCGGCCGGGCGGCGTCTTCTATGCCAGCTACAAGGCCGGCACGGGGGAAGGCCGCGACCGCTTCGGCCGCTACTACAACTATCCGTCAGCCGAGTGGCTGGCTGGCGCCTATGGCGCGGCCGGCTGGAAGTCAGTCGAGATCGAAGCGGCGTCTGGCGGCGGCTATGACGGGCTGCCCACGGACTGGCTGCATATAACGGCGACGAAAGCTGCGTAGCGCCGAGGCGCCTACAGCCGGATCACATATTCCTTGCGAGTCGTTTCAAGTACTTCCCAGCTGCCCTTGAAGCCGGGCCTGAGCACGAAACTGTCGCCGGCGCGGACCGTGCGGGCCTCACCCCCATCCTCGGCAATGACGGAGACGCCAGCGAGGATGTGGCAGAACTCCCACTCGTCATATTCGATGCGCCACTTGCCGGGGGTCGATTCCCAGATGCCGGCATAGAGGCCGCCCTCGGCCTCCTCGGCATTCCAGGTGCGGAACCGCGGGGCGCCGGAAATCAGCCGCCCTTCGGCCGGCGCGCCGGTCTCCGGCTCGATGCCGTCGGTCGCGATCTTCAGAAATCTCGGCAAGTCCACCCCCGAACGCAAGTGGCCCCGGCGTGGAGCCGGGGCCACTGTTGCACGGCCGATCAGACCTTGGCCAGTGCCTGCTCGAGGTCGGCCACGATGTCGCCGACGTCCTCGATGCCAACCGACAGGCGGACGACGTCGGGGCCGGCGCCTGCGGCCACCTTCTGCTCGTCGGAGAGCTGGCGGTGGGTGGTCGAGGCCGGGTGGATGACCAGCGACTTGGTGTCGCCGACATTGGCGAGGTGCGAGAAGAGTTCCAGCGACTCCACGAACTTGACGCCGGCTGCGTAGCCGCCCTTGAGGCCGAAGGTGAAGACCGCACCGGCACCCTGGGGCGAGTACTTCTTCATCAGCGCGTGGTTCTTGTCGCCCTTGAGGCCGGGATAGGAGACCCAGGCGACCTTGGGGTGCTCGGAGAGCCAGCCGGCGACGGTGAGCGCGTTGTCGCAGTGGCGCTGCATGCGCAGCGGCAGCGTCTCGAGGCCGGTCAGGATCAGGAACGAATTGAACGGCGAAATCGCCGGGCCGAAGTCGCGCAGGCCGAGCACGCGCGCGGCAATGGCGAAGGCGAAGTTGCCGAAGGTCTCGTGCAGGACGATGCCGCCATATTCGGGGCGCGGCTCCGACAGCATCGGATACTTGCCCGACTTCGACCAGTCGAAGGTGCCGCCGTCGACGATGGCGCCGCCGATCGAATTGCCGTGGCCGCCGATGAACTTGGTCAGCGAGTGCACGACGACGTCGGCGCCGTGCTCGATCGGGCGGATGAGGTAGGGGCTGGCCAGCGTGTTGTCGACGATGAGCGGCAGGCCGTGCCTGCGGGCAATGTCGCCGATCTTCTCGATGTCGACGAAGGTGCCGCCGGGATTGGCCAGGCTTTCGATGAAGATCGCCTTGGTGTTGCCGTCGATGTGCTTCTCGAAGCTCGATATGTCGTTGGTGTCGGCCCAGCGGACCTCCCAGCCGAAATTCTTGAAGGCATGGCCGAACTGGTTGATCGAGCCGCCGTAGAGCTTGTTCGCGGCGACGAAATTGTCGCCCGGGCGCATGAGATTGTGGAACACGAGCAGCTGCGCTGCATGGCCCGAGGCGGTGGCGAGCGCCGCCGTGCCGCCTTCGAGGGCCGCGACGCGCTCCTCCAGCACCGCCTGCGTCGGGTTCATGATGCGGGTGTAGATGTTGCCGAAGGCCTTCAGCCCGAACAGCGAGGCGGCGTGGTCGGCATCGTCGAAGACATAGGATGTCGTCTGGTAGATGGGCGTGGCGCGGGCGCCGGTGGCCGGATCAGGCTTGGCGCCGGCATGGACGGCGAGCGTGTTGAAGCCCGGTGCGCGTTGGGACATTTTTCTCTCCAAGGATCAGGTCCATCGAAATCGGTGGCTATCTTTGGCGAAGGGTGGAGCCGAATGCAAAGACGAAAATTTCGACCCTCCCAGACTTCGGCGGACGAAAATTCCACGGCCGATGCCGGCGGCCCTCCGGATGCGATTATTTTGCCCGGATGCCGAAACTCTGGAAGCCCTGGCGCATCACCGGCCGCTTTGATGAAATCACGCCGGAATTGACACCCGTCCAGCCGATCTCGCCGGCAAGGCGGGCATATTCGATCTTGGGGCAGCGGTTCATGACGACCTTGATGCCGGCCGCCTCGGCGCGGACGGCGGCCTCGTCGTGGCGCACCGTCAACTGCATCCATATGACCTTCGGCACGGGTTCCAGCTTCAGCACGTCCTCGACGATCGCGGGGACGGCGCCCGAGGCGCGGAACACATCGACCATGTCGATGGCGACGGGGATTTCGGCGAGGCTGGCATAGGTCATGCGCCCGAGTATCTCCTTGCCGGCATGGCCCGGGTTGACCGGGTAGACCTCGTAGCCCTTGCCGATCAGGTACTTCATGACGAAGTAGCTCGGCCTGACGTCGTTGGCGGAGGCCCCGACCACCGCAATCGTCCGGGCCGTATCCAGGATGCCGGCGATGTAGCCGTCGTCATAGGCGTCGTGGTTCATGGCTCGTCCCCGTTCGGACCTCCCGGATAGCGCCTTCCGAAAGACGGCGCAAACCGAGGGCCGCCTCAACTATCCGGACTGCCTGGAAGGGCGGACAAGGGCTCAGGGCAGCGAGATGCCACCGTCCTCGGCAATGGGAAAGTCGGGATTGTACGCAACCTCCCAGAGATGCCCCTCGGTGTCGGCGAAGTAGCCGTACCAACCGCCCCAGAAGGCGCGCTGCGCCGGCTTGACGATGCTCCCTCCGGCCCGCTCGGCATTGGCCAGCACTTCGTCCACTTCCGCCTCGGTGCGCGTGTTGTAGGCGAGCGAGACGCCGGAGAAGCCGGCCTTGCCGGCGGCGACGCCGGCATCTGCTGCGAGCTGGTCGCGCCCCCAGAGGCCCAGGACCAGACAGCCCATCTGGAAGAACGCCACCCCTTCGGTGATGGTTTGATTCCGCTTCAGCCCCATCGCCTCGTAGAAGCGCACGGCGCGATCGAGATCGTCGACGCCGAGGGTGACGAGCGAAATCCGCGCTTCCAAGCTATTCTCCCTTCCACTCCGGCTCGCGCTTCTCGATGAAGGCGCCGATGCCCTCCTCCGCATCCTTGGCCAGCATGTTCTCCACCATTGTCCGCGCGGCGTAGTCGTAGGCTTCGGCCAGCCCCATCTCGGCCTGGGCATAGAACGCCTCCTTGCCGATCTTGAGCGTCAAAGGCGATTTCGAAACAATGGTCTGGGCGTATTTGCCGACAATCTGATTCAGGTACTCCCGGGGCACGACGCGGTTGACCAATCCGAAGTCGCGGGCGGTGATCGCGTCGATGGTCTCGCCGGTGAGCAGCATCTCCATCGCCTGCTTGCGCGAGACGTTGCGCGACAGCGCCACCATCGGCGTCGAGCAAAACAGGCCGATATTGACGCCCGGCGTCGAAAAGCTGGACTGGTCGGAGGCGATGGCGAGGTCGCAGCTGGCGACCAGCTGCAAGCCGGCGGCCATGGCGACCCCGTCGACCTCGGCGATCACGGGCTTCGGATGCCGGACGATCGTCTGCATCAGGGCCGAACAGCGCGACATCGTGAGCTCGAAAAAGCCACGGCCGCGATCGGCATCCGCGCGGTGCGCGGTCATTTCCTTGAGGTCGTGGCCGGCACAGAACAGCTTGCCCGACGCCGCAAGGACGATGACGCGCACGGCTGCGTCGTCGCGGGCGGCGTCGAGCCGTTCCTGAAGGGCCGCCATCGTGTCCAAGGAAAGCGCGTTGGCGGGCGGATTGGCCAGTACCAGGCGCAGGACGCCCTTGTCGAAAGTGGACAGGACCGGTCCTTCCGAGACGCCGCGCTTCATGGTGACGATTTCTGCCATTCCTGTCTCCAACGGGTGCGCCAGCGGAAAAACGCCGGCTTCGACCAAAGCCATATACGCCTGGGCTTGATCCGCGGTTCCCAATCGTGCCTTGCTGGCGCCCGATCGAGGCGCATGCCGTGGGACCATGATGATGCCGGAACCGCAGTTTCCGGAAATTGGGATGGAATTGCAATGCCGGAACAGAACGGACTGAAGCCGATGCTGGACGCAATGCAGGTCGACGAGCTGCTCAGACGCGTCTACCCACAGCTCAACGAGCATTACGACTTCTACCAGGCGGTCGACGTCTTTCCGGGCGGCTGCACGGTGCGGCTGCATGCCGACGAAAGGCACCTGAGGCCCGGCGGAACGGTTTCCGGCCCTTCGCTGTTCACGCTCGCCGACATCGGCGGCTATGTCTGCGTTCTGACCCACGCTGGGCCCGACGCATTGTCGGTGACGACCAACCTCAACATCAACTTCATGCGCAAGGCCGAGGCAGGCCCGATCGACGGCCATTGCCGGATCCTGAAGCTCGGCAAGAGCCTGATGGTGTTC
This sequence comes from Aminobacter sp. BE322, assembly GCF_050433525.1. Classification (NCBI taxonomy): domain Bacteria; kingdom Pseudomonadati; phylum Pseudomonadota; class Alphaproteobacteria; order Hyphomicrobiales; family Phyllobacteriaceae; genus Aminobacter; species Aminobacter sp. BE322. The sequence goes on from NZ_JBNPXB010000003.1 coordinate 88,805, forward strand.
GACATCGACATCGTCGCCGGGCCCGACCGGCACACTGTGGCGCACGCGACCGGGACTTACTCGATCCCGCCGAAGCGTTCAAATGATACGGTAAAATAATACCACATCACCAACATATTGTTTTTTCTTAATTTTTTGCCACAACCTCATCTTCGGCGAGCTTGACGCCCGGTTCAACCTCGCCTATAAGCCCGAACCGAAGCAGCGGCCCGCAATGGCCGCCGTTTTGTTATTGGCGCGCAGCTCCGGCTTCTCGCCAATGAAAGCAACAAGAAACGCCTTCTCCGGAAGGTCCCAAACGAAAGCATGTAACCATGGCAACCTTTTCGCAGAAGCCTGCGGACGTGGTGAAGAAGTGGGTGCTGATCGACGCCGAAGGTCTCGTCGTCGGCCGTCTCGCATCGCTCGTCGCCAACATCCTCCGCGGCAAGAACAAGCCCACCTTCACGCCCCATGTCGACGACGGTGACAATGTCATCATCATCAACGCCGACAAGGTCGTGTTCACCGGCAAGAAGTACACCGACAAGGTGTATTACTGGCACACCGGCCACCCCGGCGGCATCAAGGAGCGCACCGCTCGCCAGCTGATCGAAGGCCGCTTCCCCGAGCGCGTGCTCGAGAAGGCCGTCGAGCGCATGATCCCGCGCGGCCCGCTCGGCCGTCGCCAGATGAAGAATCTCCGCGTCTATGCAGGCGCCGAACATCCGCATGTCGCTCAGCAGCCCGTGACGCTCGACGTCGGCGCGCTGAACGCGAAGAACAAGAGGGCTTGATAATGGCTGATCTTTCCTCGCTCGCAGAGCTCGGCACCGTCGCCGCCGCCCAGCCGGCTGCTCCGGTCCACGTCCAGAAGCTCGACAAGAGCGGCCGCGCCTATGCCACCGGCAAGCGCAAGGACGCCATCGCCCGCGTCTGGGTCAAGCCCGGCTCCGGCAAGATCGTCGTCAACGACAAGGAATTCGGCGCCTACTTCGCCCGTCCGGTCCTGCAGATGATCCTGAACCAGCCGATCGTCGCGGCCAACCGCGTCGGCCAGTACGACATCATCGCCACCGTCGTCGGCGGCGGTCTGTCGGGCCAGGCCGGTGCCGTTCGTCACGGCATCTCGAAGGCGCTGACCTACTACGAGCCGGCGCTGCGCGGCGTGCTCAAGAAGGGCGGCTTCCTGACCCGCGACAGCCGTACCGTCGAGCGTAAGAAGTACGGTAAGGCCAAGGCCCGTCGTAGCTTCCAGTTCTCGAAGCGCTAAGCTTCGCAGGACCAGAGTTTTGGAAAGGCCGCCCCCGGGCGGCCTTTTCTATTTTGTCGCCCGACCACATCGGGCGAGATTTATGCGACGCAAGCCTCTGCGCAATTCCAGCGAATGGCAGAGCGGCCGGAGCGGCAGTCAGTTGGTCGGCGATTGTGGCAGGGCGGCCTGCCCTGCGACGGAAGCCACCGGCTCTTCCAGATCGGCATAAGGCACGCGATAGCCGTTGGCAGCCAGCCAGTCGATCGCGGCCCTGGGCTCGTCGGTCTGGATCATGGTGGCGCCGCGGTCCGCCCAGAAGCCGAACACCTCACCCGGAAAACCTGCCGCGACGGCGAGCTCGTCGCCGCGGCCAGCTGAGAGATAGCCGCCGGGCTTGTTGACGATGGCGTGGGTGTCGACCCAGATGTGCCAGTTGCCGCGGACTGAGGCCGCCCGCACGCGCGCCGAGAACAGCGGCCCGCCGGTCTCCGTCATGCTCGCGGCATCGCCGCGCCAGGCGATCATCTCCACGGCACGCGCGGCGAAGGCCTTGCCGGCCGCTTCGACGAAGGCGGGATCGCGGACGGCGTCGTCGGCCATGATCGGCATGAACTGGAAGCCATTGCCCAGGCGCGCCATCGTCGCCTTGACCGTGGCCAGGCGCTCTGCGTTCCACAGGTTCGCCTTGACCACGACCTGCGCCTCCATGCCCATGGCGCGCGCCAGCGCCACCATGTCGACGAGGTCGGCGGTCTCCAGCTTGTTGTCGAGATTGACGAGGATCCTGTCCTTGGCGACGGCGAGCAATTCGCGCAGCGTCGGCACCGGCTCGGACGTCACTTCGCCGGTGCCTTCGACCACGAGGCGGCACTGCCGCAGCTCGTCCATGGTGCGGGCAACGACCTCGCCCTTGCAGTTCGTGGTCCGGTCGAGCCAGCTGTCATGCATGACGACCAGTTCGCCGTCCCTGGACCGGCGAACGTCGATCTCGACCATTTCGGCGCCGACGGCGATGGCATCGCGCAGGGCGGCGAGCGAATTCTCGGCGAAGCGCTTCTTGCCGTCCTGCAGCCCGCCGGCCCTGTGAGCCACGACCATCACATGGTCGCGCCACTGGTTGGCGTCGCCAAAGCGCTCCAGAATCGCCTCGGCGCGCGAAGCCGCCTGTGCCTCGATACCGAGGCCCAACAACAACAACAGCGCGCCTGCCAGAACCGCTCGCATGGGAATCGCTCCGTGCCCGTGGTTGCCGGCAATCTCCTAGGCAATGGCGATGACACGGGCGTGAAGCGCGCATGACAGGGCGATGAAGGCCGCCATCACACGGGTTTCGCCATGGGGCTGGCATGTTCAGCCCGGCTTCTGTAGTTCTTGCGCCCTCGAATTGCGAAAGACCGGATAGGAGACTGCCCATGCCCGCTTCGTCGATCGATCACGCCTTCACCGCACGGAACGCCAAGGGCCGTTCGGGTGATCCGACCTATGCGGGCGCGTTGTCCTTCATGCGGCGGAAATATTCGAAGAACGTCACTGGTGCCGACGCGGTCGTCTGGGGCATTCCCTTCGACGCAGCCGTGACCAACCGTCCCGGCGCGCGCTTCGGCCCGCAGGCCATCCGCCGCGCCTCGGCGATCTTCGACTGCGACCCGCAGTATCCGTTCCAGCGCGACCTGTTCGACGACCTCGCGGTCATCGACTACGGAGACTGCCTGCTCGACAGCGGCAACCACCAGAAGACGCCGGCCGCGATCGAACGGGAAGCTGCGAAGATCCTGAAGTCGGGCGCCTTCCTGCTCACGCTTGGCGGCGACCATTTCGTCACCTGGCCGGTGCTCAAGGCGCATGCGGCGATCCACGGGCCGATGGCGTTGGTGCAGTTCGACGCCCACCAGGACACCTGGCCGGACGACGGCAAGCGCATCGACCACGGCTCGTTCGTGGCGCGCGCGGTCAAGGACGGCATCATCGACCCCGACCGCTCGATCCAGATCGGCATCCGGACGCACGCGCCCGACGACTGCGGCATCAAGATCCTCTACGGCCACGAAGTCGAGGAGATGCGCGCCGCCGACATCGCCTATGCCGTCGTCGAGCGCACCGGCGGCCGCAAGACCTACGTGACCTTCGACATCGACTGCCTCGACCCGGCCTATGCGCCCGGAACCGGCACGCCGGTGGCGGGGGGGCCGTCCTCGGCCAAGATCCTGTCGGTGCTGCGCCAGATGAACCAGATCGACATCGTCGGCGCCGACATCGTCGAGGTTGCGCCGGCCTACGACCATGCCGATATTACGGCGATCGCCGGCTCGACGGTCGCCATGCACTATCTCGGCCTGCTGGCCGAACGAAAGGCACGCGGGAATGGCTGAGACGACGATTCAAGGACTTTCGAGCCAGAGTCCGAATTTGGCCACAAGCCTCTGACACTGCTTATTTTTCGACGGAACGACAGGCACATGAAACCGAAAATCTTCATCGACGGCGAGCACGGCACCACCGGTCTGCAGATCAGGTCGCTGCTCGCAGGGCGACACGACATCGAGGTGATTTCGGTGCCCGTCGAGCGCCGCAAGGACCTGGCGGCGCGCAAGGAGTTCCTCAACGCCGCCGACGTGGCGATCCTGTGCCTGCCCGACGACGCGGCGAAGGAGAGCGTGGCGCTCATCGAAAACGACACGACACGGGTGATCGACGCCTCGACGGCGCATCGCGTGGCCGACGGCTGGACCTACGGCTTCCCGGAGATGGACGAGGCGCAGACGAAGGCGATCGCCGCCTCGAAGCGCGTGGCCAACCCCGGCTGCTGGCCCCAGGGCCCGATCGCCGGCCTGCGTCCGCTCATCACCGCCGGCCTGCTGCCGGCCGACTTCCCCGTCACCATCAACGGCATCTCCGGCTATTCCGGCGGCGGCCGGCAGATGATCGAGGACTACGAAGCGCAGGGCGAGGATTCGCCGGAATTCCTGCCCTACGGGCTGATGCTCAAGCACAAGCACGTGGCGGAGCTGCGCGCCTATGCCAGGCTCGCGCACGACCCGATCATGCAGCCGGCCGTCGGCAACTTCGCCCAGGGCATGATCACCGTCGTGCCGCTGCAGCTCGGCCGCCTCGCCAAGGTGCCGACCGGCAAGGAATTGCATGCCGTGCTCGCCGACCACTATACCGGCCTGAAGGGCGGCGTGGTCGAGGTCGCCCCGCTCGTCGACTTCGAGCGCAGCGGCGACATCCAGCCCGAGATCTACAACGGCACCAACAAGATGAAGCTCTACGTCAGCGCCAACGACAGCCGCGCGCAGGCACTGCTGATCGCCGTCTACGACAATCTCGGCAAGGGTGCTTCGGGTGCGGCGGTGCAGAACCTCGACCTGATGCTCGGGCTGCATCACTGAATGGACCAGGCGGTCCTTCCGTCTCACTGGAACGTCCGCGACCCTGAGCTCATTGCAGAAACGTTCTCCAGCCGTATCTGGAAGGTGCGGCTGGCCGATGGCGGCCCGGCGATCGTCAAGGCGCTGAAGCCGTTCGACGACGTCGCCGACGAGCTGCGCGGCGCACATTATCTCAGCTGGCGCGATGGTGTCGGCGCGATCCGACTGCTCGGCTTCGAGGGGCACGACATGCTGCTCGAACATGCCGGCGACCGGCTCCTGGCCGATGAGCTGAACGAGCAAGGCGACCGCCACGCCACCGACATCGCCAACGAGGTGCTGGCGCGGCTGTTCTCGCCGTCGGATGCCCCTCCTCCCGCCGACCTGCAGCCGCTCCGGCAACGTTACGAAAGCCTGTTCAAGAAGGCACGGGCCGACCGCGACGCCGGCGTGGACAGCCTCTATGTCGAGGCTGCCGTGATTGCCGAGCGCCTGCTGTTAAATCCGTATGAGTTGCGCGTGCTCCATGGCGACCTGCACCATGACAACATCCTGCTCGGCGCGCGCGGCTGGCTGGCGATCGACCCCAAGGGGCTATTGGGCGATCCGGGCTTCGACGCGGCGAACCTTTTCTATAACCCGCTCCACCGCCACGACCTCAGCCTGAACCCGGAGCGCATCGCCTATATGGCGGAGAGCTTCGCCAGGACGCTCGGGCAGCGCCCGGACGCCATTCTCGACCACGCCATCGCCTGGGGCTGCCTGTCGTCGTCCTGGCATGCCGAGGGCAGGAACGTCGCAGACGAGGCGAGCGAACTCGCCGTCGCGGCGGCGATCCGCGACGTGCGGGCTAGCTTCTGACCTCGACCTCGTTATCCAGCGGATAGGCGCCCTTGGTCGCACGCCAGTGGGCGGTGGCGAAGATCAGCACGAACAGTGCAAAGGCCTGGTGCAGCAGCGCCCAGTGCATCTGCGCCTGCGCCAGCAAGGTGCCTATCCCGATCGCCGCCTGCGCGAGGATCAGCAGCGCCAGAACCCAGGCGCGGCGCGCGTGCGTCGTCCTCGGCGCAATGCGCACGGTCGAAAACACGTGCCAGAGAGAGACCGCAAGCAGCGTGTAGGCGAACATGCGGTGGACGAACTGCACCGTCTTCGGGCTTTCGAAGAAGTTGCGCCAGACCGGCTCGATGATCAGAAGGTCGCCGGGGACGATCGCACCGTCCATCAGCGGCCAGGTGTTGTAGCTGAGGCCGGCATGCAGGCCGGCTACAAGCGCGCCGAGATAGATCTGGAACAGGATCAAAAGCACCATGACGCCGGCGAAGCGCTGGACGCGCCGGTCGGCCGGCCTCTCGGAATAGACCGCGAGGCCGCGGGCGATGTAGGCGACGGCGATGACGATGATGCAGGCGAAGGTCAGATGGATCGCCAGCCGGTACTGGCTGACCGAAACACGCTCGGACAGGCCGGACGCCACCATCCACCAGCCGATGAAGCCCTGCAGGCCGCCGAGTGCGAGGAGGCCGACCAGCTTCGGCTTGAGGCGGCTTTCGAGACGGCCGGAGAGCCAGAACAACGCCAAGGGGATGGCGACGAGGAAGCCGACCCCGCGGGCAAGCAGGCGATGCGCCCATTCCCACCAGAAGATGCCCTTGAACTCGTCGAGGGTCATGCCCTTGTTGATCTGCTCGTATTGCGGGATCTGCTGGTATTTTTCGAACTCTTCCTGCCATTCGGCCTGGTTGAGCGGCGGGATGACGCCGTGGATCGGCTTCCACTCGGTGATCGACAGGCCCGAGCCGGTCATGCGCGTGGCGCCGCCCACCATGACGAGGGCGAACAGCACGAGCAGCACGACATAGAGCCAGCCGCGCACCCAGGAGCGGTGACGCAGTTCCCTGTTGCGGGCGGCCAATGGAGCGGCGGCATCGGTCAAGGCGGTCATGGCTATCGTTCCGGCACTTTCAAAACCGCGGGACTGGTGGACCATCGCGACCCGGCTGGCAAGCTCGGGTTACGCGACACGCCGTCGCGCCGCTGCGACGCCCGCCGTCCCAGGTTGCGCGGACGACACCAAAAGACTATGCGGAGCCTCGAAAGGGAAGAAGAAATGCCCGTGCGCGTCAAGAAGCTGATCGGTACCGTTCTTCTGGTGCTGCTGGTGGTCGTCTATGCGCTGGTCGCGACCATGGTGGCCGTGGCGCAGCTCGCGCAGTCCGGCGCCCTCGTCCATCTCGTCTTCTTCTTCCTGAGCGGACTGCTGTGGGTGCTGCCAGCGATGTGGATCATCAAGTGGATGGTCAAGCCGGCCCGCCGCTGAGCCGTCACACGGTCACCAGCCGCCGGCCGCGGTTTGCCATGACCGTGGTGGCCCCCGAAAGCATCGCCCGCATCGCAGCCAGGTCCTGATGCCGCCCGTTGACCGACAGGCGCGGCAGGGCATGCAGATGCCCTGCATGCTCCGGCCTGAGCACGCCGTGCCGAGTGGTGACGGCCGAGGCGTAACCGGCCTCCCCGGCAAGCAGCGTCTCACGCCGCCCGACGGCTTCCGAATGACCGTAGGGATAGGCAAAGTGGCTCGGCGCCCTGCCGAGCTCGGCCTCGATCAGGCTGCGCGAACGGTGCATCTCGCGCAGCACCGCCTCGGGGTCGAGCCGCTTGAGATTGTAGTGGTTGACTGTATGGGCGCCGATCGTCACCAGCGGATGCCGGGCGATCTGCCTGACCTCGTCCCAATTCATCAAGAGTTTCGCGCTGGCCGCGTGCACATCCACGCCCGCCGCCCTGGTCCAGCCATTGAGGACCTTGCGCTGGTCCGCCTCGGCGACCTCGTCGGTGAGGTAGGCCGACAGGCGGCTGAAGGCGGCCGAACGTCCCGCAGGGGTCGAGCAGTCGAGGGTCACCTCGGTTCCAGCCATCGAAACGGTGAGACCGTTCGCTGATCCTACCAGTTCGTCAAGCCCTTCCCACCAGAGGTCGACGGCACCCGAGGTCAGGCCCGGCGCGACATAGATGGTGATCGGCACCTCGTGGCGCTCGAGCACCGGCAGTGCCTCCAGCAGATTGTCGCGGTAGGCGTCGTCAGCAGTCACCGCGGCAAACGGTTCGCCATTTCCGGGCGAGCGGAGGCGCAGGACCGCTTCGTCCATCGAGACGAAGCGGTAGCCCAGCCGCTTCATCTCGCGGACCAGGGCATCGAGAAATTGCGGCGTAATCGAGAGGTGACGGTTGGCGCCGTCGGGGCGACCCGGCCGGGCGGTCACCCGATGCAGCATCAGGATCACACCGACATTGCCGACGAGCGGCCTGGCGAGCGCGCTCAGGCCGGTATGGCCGATCAGCAGAAAAGCCAGCTTCTGGGCGATCTCGGCCGCGTCGAGCATTCCTTCACCTTTGGCGCCTAGCCTGTCGGGACGTTTTTCGAGCACGCCGCGGCAAACCCCACAAACGATCCATAGGGGGGAAGGATTGAAGTATGGTTGACGCTATCGCCGCGCGCAGTGCCGATGGCGCCCCGCGCCCGGCGCCGTCCAGGGCCGTTCCGGCCGCTCGGGCGGTGCCGGCCGCCGGCGCTTCAGTGGCCGCATACCGCGATTTCGCCCGCACGGCGGTCTACGCCCCGGCCCAGGGACCGGACTGGGTGTCCGCCTGGACGGAGACCAGCGGTACCGACGCAATCCTGGCCACGCTGCACGTTGGAGATCGCCCGGTCCTGGCGCTGGCGCTGGAGGTCTGCCGCGAGGGACCGTTCAAGGTCGCCCGCTTCATGGGCGGCAGGCATGCCAACGGCAATTTCGCCATGGCCGACAAGGCCTGGCTCGCCACGGCGACGGTCGAGGACATCGACAGGCTGATGCGCGCGATCGCACAGGCGCGCCCCGACACCGACCTCGTCGCCCTCGAACGCCTGCTTGCCGACTGCGACGGGCTGGCCAATCCGCTGCTGAAGCTCCCCTCCTCTCCAAGCCCCAACGTGGCGCTGGCGGTCGATCTCGACGGCGGCTTCGAGGCCGTGCTCGATCGCACGCCCGGCAAGAAGAAGGCGAAAAGACATCGCAGCCAGGAGCGCAAATACGAGGCGGTGGGCGGCGCGCAACGCCTGGTCGCCACGACGGAAGCCGAAACCGGCGCGATGCTGGACGCGTTCTTTGCCATGAAGGCGCAGCGCTTCCGCGCCATGGGCATCGCGGACGTATTCGAGCCGCAAGACATTCGCTCGTTCTTCCGCAGGCTGTTCACCGACGCGCTCGGGCACGAGCGGCCCGCCTTCGTCCTGCACGGCCTCAAGGTCGGCGACACATATCGTGCCGTCACCGGATCCAGTTGGGCCGGCAGCCGCTTCATCTGCGAATTCGGCGCCATAGCCGACGATGAGCTGGCCCATGTCAGCCCCGGCGAATACCTGTTCTTCGACAATATCGGGGAAGCATGCGGGCAAGGCTTCGCCATCTACGACTTCAGCGTCGGCGACGAGCCGTACAAGCGGACATGGTGCGACCTCGAGATAGGGCACGCGGACGTCTACGTGCCGCTGACGATCAAGGGTCGCGCCTACGCGACCGGCATGCGGTCGGCCGCCGCGCTCAAGCGGGCGATCAAGGGCAACCAGGCGCTTTGGGCAGCGGTCAAGCGCCTGCGGACGATGGCGCGCGGCAAGGACCAGCCGGAAGCGGATTGACGGCTCAGGCCGCCGAGCGCGTCGGCACGGGCGCGTCGGGCAGGTCGTAGCCCACCGGCGTCACCAGGATCACGCCGTCATAGCCGCCGGCACGCAGTCCGTCGGCAGCGTCGGCGATCTCGTCGTGATGCTCGAGGAAACTGACCAGCACCTCGGTGCCTTCCCCCACAAGACGCCCGATCTCGCCGGCGTCGGCCGAGCCGCACTCGACGACGACGATGTCGTAGGCCGTGGTCAGCGACTCCATGATGATCGGCAGGCGATCGACCGCCCGCATCGCCCGTGCGGGATCGGCCGTGCCCACCGGCATGACATCGCAATCGGAATAGTAGTCGGTGCGGATGACGTCGGTGAACTGCGCCTCCGCGGCAAGCAGGTTGGTGATGCCCGGATAGCGCCGGCCGTCGAGCATCGGCCGCGAGGCGGCGCCCGAGGCAGTGAGGTCGAGCAGCAGCACGCGCAATCCCGCATCCGCCATCTCGCGCGCCACCAGGACGGCGGTAGCCGCAGCCTCGTCGCCCTCGGGCGAGACGAAAATCGCGCGGGTCGCGCCACTCGCGATCAGCCGCTCGGCTGCACCTTCGATGCCGATGGCGGCGGGCACGCGCGTTTCCGCGTCCGTCGCGGCGCCCGACGCGGCTTGTGACCGTTCCTTTTCGTCGTGCTGCTCATCTTCGAGAACCACAGCAGCCTCGGCATCGTCCCAAGGCCGCTCACCGGCTTCGCCGGCGAGGTTGGCCACGCGACGCGCGGGCATGCCGACCTCGGCCACCGGCGCCACGCGCGCGCCGGGCGCCGGACGCATGGCACGGCCCGAAAACAGTTCCTGTAGCAGGGTCACGATCGCCATGAGCAGGAGCGAGCCGACGAATGCCGCGCCGACGATGGGCAGCACCTTGGGGAAATAGGCCTCCGAAGGCACGATCGCGCGCGAAAACACCCGCGCATCGACCGGCAGATAGTTGCGATCCTGGCGCGACGAAGCCTCGCGGTAGCGGGTGAGATAGGATTCGAGCAGCGCGCGCTGGGCCGCGGCCTCGCGTTCGAGCGCCCTGAGTTCCACCTCCTGCTCGGAAGCGCGGGCCGACTCGGCCTTCAGCGTGTTGAGATCGGCGATGAGCTGCTTCTCGCGCAGATCGGCCGTCCTCGATTCGTTGACCATTCCCTTCAGCACCTTCTCGGCTTCGGCACGAATCTGGGCATCGAGGTCGGCAAGCTGCGAGTTCAGCGCCCTGATGCGCGGATGGTTGGGGAGCAAGGTCGTGGAAAGGTCGGCGATATCGGCCTTGAGCTGCACCTGCCGCTCGCGCAGCCGCTGGATCAGGCCGGACGAGAGTACTTCGGGGATGGCATCGATGGAGCCGCCGCCCTTGAGCGCCTGGCGCACGCTCTGCGCCGTAGCCTCGGCCGCGGCCCGGCCGGCGCGCACCCTGGAAAGCTCGCTCGAAAGCTCCGACAATTGCTGCGTGGCAAGAACCGAGTTGTTCTGGCCGACCAGCAGATCCGACTGCGCCCGGTAGGCGGCGACGCGCGCCTCGGCGTCCTTCACCCGCTGGGTCAGGTCGGCGATCTCGGGCTTGAGCCAATCGGTCGCCTCGGTGCTGGACGCCAGCTTGGCGTCGCGCTGGAACGCCATGTAGGCGTCGGCGATCGCATTCGGCACGTCAGCGGCGAGCTTCGGATCTTCGGACGAAAACTGGATGACGATGACGCGCGACTTCTCGATACGATAGACGCTCAGCTTTTCACGGAACGCCTTGAGCACCCGCTCCTCCGGCGGCAGTTCGCCGGGATCGCTCTTGAGACCGGCGATCACCAGAAGGCGCGCGAAGCTGGACATGTCGGCCGCGGCATCGAACTCCGACCGGCTGGCCAGGTCGAGCTGCTTGGCGACCTGCTTCAGGATGTCGCTGGAGGCGATGACCTCCACCTGGCTGGCCACCCCCTCCTCGTCGAGGATCGGCCGCTCGGCCTCGCTGCTGCCGTCGGGTCGGGTGAAGACGGATTCGCGCGTCTCGATCAGCAGGCGTGTTTCGGCGCGATAATGAGGCGTGGCGAGCGACGCAAGTACAAACGCAAGCCCTGTTACAGTTATGGCGACGACGGCAAGTCGCCGCCAGTTCCTGACAAGACTGGCAAAGAGCTGACCGAGGTCGACGTCGACGTCACCTGCGTTGGACTGGACGGCAGACATGCATTCCTACTCCGAGGCTGAGCAGGATGAAGGTAAACAAACATGGTAACCCATCGGTTAATATCGGGCTCGCCTGCCAATATAGACCATGAGCCGCGGCGACTTTACCGACCATTAACCCTAACAAGTCGATAACTGGCTCGAACCGCTCAGCCAGAGCGCGGCGCCAGCAGTCGAAGGTACGTCTTTTCAAATGAGCAGGTCCGTTCCCGTCCGTAACGCGCTTGTCGCTGCCATGCTCGTGGTTGCCGGGTGCGCGAGCTACAAGCCTGCTCCAGCCGCCTTCCATGAAGTGCTCGACCAGCCCTACAGGCTCGGCGCAGGCGACAGGATCCGCGTCACGGTGTTCGAGCAGGAAGGGCTGACCAACACCTACAGCGTCGACCAGTCCGGCTACATCTCCTTCCCGCTGGTCGGCGCCGTGCCGGCGCGCGGCTACACCGCCCAGCAGATCGAGAAGGCGCTGGCGGCCAAGCTGCGCGAGGGATATTTGCGCGACCCTGACGTGTCGGTCGAAATCGACAGGTACCGGCCGGTCTTCGTCATGGGCGAGGTCGGCGCGGCCGGACAATACGCGTACGTGCCCGGCCTGACCGTGCAGAAGGCCATCGCCATGGCCGGCGGCTTCAGCGCGCGCGCCAACCAGGCCGATGTCGACATCACCCGCGACATCAACGGCAAGGTGATGACCGGCCGCGTGGTGACCTCCGACCCGCTGTTGCCGGGCGACACGGTCTATGTACGCGAGCGCCTGTTTTGAGCCGTAGCGGGGCGGAACGTGAGCGACAGACTTCGGATCGTCCACTGCTTCAGATCTCCGGTCGGCGGGATCTTCCGGCACGTGCGCGACCTGACGGAGGCCCAGGTCGAGGCCGGCCACTCGGTCGGCATCATCTGCGATGCGTCGACGGGCGGTGCGCATGAGGACCGGCTCTTCGAGGCGATCGAGCCGATGCTGGCCCTCGGCATCAGGCGGACACCCATGCAGCGCCATATCGGCCCCGGCGACATCGCCGCGGGCTGGCGCACCTACAGGATCATCAAGGAATTGCAGCCGGACGTTCTGCACGGGCACGGGGCCAAGGGTGGCACCTATGCTCGAGCCTTCGGCTCATTGTTGCGGGTTTCAAGGTCTCGCGTGGCCCGCCTCTATTCGCCGCATGGCGGCAGCCTGCACTACGACGAACGGACGACGACGGGGAAGCTGTTCTTCGGGCTGGAACGCCTCATGGAGCGCTTCACCGACCACCTCCTGTTCGTGTCCGACTACGAGCGCCGCACATTCCACCGCAAGGTCGGCCATCCGCGCATAGCCAACAGCCTCGTCTACAACGGCCTCGGCGAAGCGGAGTTCGAGCCGGTGGCGGCCCAACACGACGCGGCAGACTTCCTCTATATCGGCATGATGCGCGACCTGAAGGGGCCGGATCTCTTCATCGACGGGCTCGCCCGCACGGGCCGGCATCTCGGCAGGCCGGTCAGCGCGGTCATGGTGGGCGACGGCGAACACCTGCCCCGCTACAAGGCTCAGGTGGAAAGGCTCGGCCTCGCCAGCGAGGTGCGCTTCATGGACCCTATGCCGGCGCGCCAGGCCTTCGCACTCGCCCGCTGCGTCGTCGTCCCCTCACGCGCCGAAGCGATGCCTTATGTGGTCCTGGAAACGCTGGCCGCCGGCAAGCCGATCATCGCCACCGCGGTCGGCGGCATCCCGGAGATATTGGGCAAGGCGTCCCCTGCCCTGACCTATCCCGACGCCGGCGACATTTCAGAAAAGATGATGGCAGCGCTAGAATCGCCGCCCGGCTACGCGGCGCTCATGCCCGGCATCGCCGAACTGCGAAGCCGTTTCAGCGTGACGGTCATGGCCTCGCAAGTAGAAGAGGCCTACCTTTCCGCCCTCGAACGCCGTCCCTGCCGAAACACTTTTGCCGGGCAGGTCGGTTGCTCAAGGGTTTCTTAGCCGATCTTTGCTAGGTCAGCCGGGTAATCCGATGGCTGACCTGCAGATCGACCATGAACAACCTCGACCCGAGCAAGCGCTTCACCCCGGATGCCGTCAAGGCGGCAACCAATGACGGCAAGGCCGACCGTTCGACGCGCCTGAACAGCATTGCCCAGGAAGTGGCCACACAATACCGTCGCGACACCATGTCCCCGGTCATGGTGAGCGGCGTCCTGCGCATCGTCGAATTCTCGCTGCTGCTCGGCTCGGGCATGCTCTTCTACCTCTACAATGTCGGCTTCCTGGCCCATCTCGGCTGGCAGTACCCGCTGATCATCCTCTTGGCCTCCATCTCGGCGGTGCTGATCTTCGAGATCATGGACGGCTACCAGCTTCAGTCGCTGCTGCGGCCCGGCGCGACCATCGCCCGGATCGTGGTGTCCTGGTTCGCGACCTTCGCCCTGATGGCGGTCGTCGCCTTCTTCATGAAGGTGTCGGCGGACTTCTCCCGCCTGCTCTTCGCCGAGTGGTTCGCGGTGGGCCTCGTGCTGGTCGTGACCTTGCGCCTGGTCATGGCCCGCTTTATCCGGCGCTGGGCGCGCAACGGCAGGATGGAGCGGCGGGCCGTCATCGTCGGCGGCGGCAAGGCGGCCGAGACCCTCATCCGCTCCATCGAGCAGCAGCCGTTCAACGACATCCGCATCTGCGGCATCTTCGACGATCGCGACGACCGCCGCTCGCCTCCCATCGTCGCGGGCTATCCGAAGCTCGGCACGGTGTCCGAACTGCTCGAGTTCGCCCGCATCGCGCGCATCGACATGCTGATCGTGTCGTTGCCGCTGACGGCGGAGACGCGCGTTCTGCAACTGTTGAAAAAACTCTGGGTTCTGCCGGTCGACATCCGGCTTTCGGCCCACTCCAACCAGCTGCAGTTCAGGCCGCGCTCCTACTCCTACATCGGCTCGGTGCCGATGCTGGACATCTTCGACAAGCCTATCAACGACTGGGATTCGGTCGCCAAGCGGACCTTCGACATCGTTTTCAGCCTGATCGGCATCGTCGCCTTCTCGCCGGTCATGATCGCCACGGCGATCGCCATCAAGCTCGACAGCAAGGGTCCGGTGCTGTTCAAGCAGAAGCGCCACGGCTTCAACAACGAGGTGATCGAGGTCTACAAATTCCGCTCGATGTATGCCGAGCAGGCCGATCCGACCGCGCGCAAGGCCGTGACCAAGAACGACCCGCGCGTCACCCGCGTCGGCCGTTTCATCCGCAAGACCTCCATCGACGAGCTGCCGCAATTCTTCAATGCGCTGTTCGGCAGCCTGTCGCTGGTCGGGCCGCGGCCGCATGCGGTCGCGGCGCAGTCGCACAACCTGCTCTACAACGAAGTGGTCGACGGCTATTTCGCCCGCCATAAGGTCAAGCCCGGCGTCACCGGCTGGGCCCAGATCAACGGCTGGCGCGGCGAGATGGACACGGACGAGAAGATCCGCAAACGCACCGAATTCGACCTCTACTACATCGAGAACTGGTCGCTCTGGATCGACGTCAAGATCCTGTTCCTGACGCCGATCCGGCTGCTCGACACGGAAAACGCCTATTGAGCGCGATCACCCATGACCTGCCGCGCGCGGCAGTCAACGCCAAGCTGATCGGCCTGGTTTCGACCGGCGCGGTCGCATTCGGGGTGCTGCTGTCCGGGTTCGTCATCCGCGAGCCGGCGCCATATGAAATCTACATGGCCGGGCTGATCGCCGCCTGGTCGGTGTTCGGGC
Organism: Aminobacter sp. BE322; assembly: GCF_050433525.1. NCBI lineage: Bacteria > Pseudomonadati > Pseudomonadota > Alphaproteobacteria > Hyphomicrobiales > Phyllobacteriaceae > Aminobacter > Aminobacter sp. BE322. The sequence goes on from NZ_JBNPXB010000003.1 coordinate 103,999, forward strand.
TCACGCTGTCGCGCACAATCGCGCCGCTGGTGGTGCTGCTGATCACCTTCAACATCGGCGGACTGGTCTCGATGACGCAGATGGCGGACATCGGCAGCACCCCGCTCTATCTTGCGGTCTCCCTGTTCCTTGCGTTCACGGCCATCTTCTTCGCCGCCGTGACCGAAGCCGACCCCAGGCTCTACCGGGTCATCTATTTGTCCTGGATCGCTTCGGCCGTGGTGACCTCGCTGCTCGGCATCGTCGGCTATTTCGGCATCCTGCCAGGCACCGAGATGTTCACCAAATTCGACCGCGCGGCGGGTGCCTTCCAGGACCCCAACGTGTTCGGACCGTATCTCGCCCTTCCCGGCATCTACCTGCTGCAGCGCATCCTCACCGGGCGCCCCGCCCGCATGGCTCTCTACACCGTGCCGCTGCTGGTCATAACGGGCGGCATCTTCCTGTCCTTCTCGCGCGGTGCCTGGGGCCTGTTTGCGGTTTCGGCGGTCCTGCTCACGGGCCTACTCTTCCTGCAGACCAGCAGCGGCAAGCTGCGGCTGAGGATCGTCGTCATGAGCATCGCCGCACTCGCCCTGCTCGCGGCAGGACTGCTCATCGCCCTGCAGATCCCCAGCGTCGCCGAACTGTTCACCACGCGCGCCCAGTTGGTGCAGGAGTATGACGGCGCGCGCGTGGGCCGGTTCGCCCGCTACGGCATCGGCTTCCTGATGGCCCTGGAGAAGCCGTTCGGCATCGGCCCGCTGGTCTTCGGCCAGATCTATGGCGAGGACACGCACGACATCTGGCTCAAGGCGCTGATGGACTACGGCTGGCTGGGCTTCGCCAGCTACCTCATATTGATAGTCTGGACGCTCGCCGCCGGTTTCCGCATCCTGTTGCGCGATCGGCCGTGGCAACCCTACCTGCTCCCAGCCTATGTCGTCTTCATCGGCCACGTCGCCCTCGGCACCGTGATCGACACCGATCACTGGCGGCACTTCTATCTGCTCCTCGGCCTGATATGGGGCGCGATCGCGCTCGAGGCGCGCCACCAGCGCGCCGTCACCTCCGTCGCCGGCTGATCCGCGCCGGCACGGCGAACCGCACGTCACCCTCGATATTGTGAACAGTCCGGCACCAAAAGCCGGCTCACATCCATGTGACTGTTTTGTGAATCAGAGTGACCATTCCAGCTATGGTAATCTGAAATGAAGCCGCCTATCTGAGCATGGTAAGCGAAACGACCAAAACAAAACGATCGGTTCCGCTGATAAAGCTGAAAGGAACTTCGAAATGAAAAAGATCATCATCGCTGCTTCGGCAGTAGCTCTCATGTCCGGCGCCGCTTTTGCTTCGTCCGCCGATGGCGTTGTTGGAAAATACAACGCAGACGTTCGCGTCATCACTCTCGAAGGCGGCAAGAGCTTCACCGTTCCGCGTGACGTTGCTGTGCCGTCGATCCAGTCCGGCGAGAAGGTCTCGATCCAGTTGAACGACGAAGGCGACCGCGTCACCGGTGTGCTGAAGTCGCTCTAAGGACCTCCGACCGTCCTCCCGAAAGACAGCCTCCCAAGCTGAAAACCGAAAGAGCCACAGGCCCTCCCAACCGTGGCTTCTTTCCGGCCGCCAAGCCGCCTCAACCAACGAATGGACGGGCAGCCCGGCTCAATCCACGAGCGGAACGGCCGGATCAGAAGATCCGCTTCCGCCGACAAATTGAAAGGAATACGACAATGAAGAAGATCATCCTCGCTGCCTCCGCCCTCGCCCTGATGTCCGGCGCTGCCCTGGCATCGTCCGCTGACGGCGTGGTCGGCAACTACAACGCCGACGTCCGCGTCATCACGCTCGAAGGCGGCAAGAGCTTCACCATCCCGCGCGATGTCGCCGTGCCGTCGATCCAGGCCGGCGAGAAGGTCTCGATCGACCTTAACGACGAAGGCGACCGCGTCACCGCTGTGCTGAAGTCGCTCTAAGGACCTCGGACTACCCTCCAGGGACCACCCGAAAGACAGCCTCCCAAGCTGAAAATCGAAAGAGCCACGGGCCCTCCCAACCGTGGCCTCTTTCCAGCCGCCAAGCCGCCAGCAAGTTGACAGGCAGCCCGGCTCAAACAGCAAGCGGAACGACCGGATCAGAAATATCCGCTTCCGCCGACGAGTTGAAAGGAACACTACAATGAAGAAGATCATCCTCACCGCTTCCGCCTTCGCCCTGATGTCCGGCGCCGCCTTCGCGTCGTCCGCCGTGGGCGTCGTCAGCAGCTACAACCCCGACGTCCGCGTCATCACGCTCGAAGGCGGCAAGAGCTTCACCATCCCGCGCGATGTTGCCGTGCCGTCGATCCAGGCCGGCGAGCGGGTCTCGATCGACCTGAACGACGAGGGCGACCGCGTCACCGCCGTACTGAGGTAAGGCGACGGACTCCCCCCCTTGGCAGCCCTCCGGGCCGCCAAGCGAAAAGCCACGGGCCCGCGCCCGTGGCTTTTTTGTTGCCGGCCGTGGCCGACGGGCGCGCAACGAGCGCCGAGCGGCCAAGTTTCGCGCCGGACGCAACAATCATCCGTGAGTGCATTGTGTTTCGAGTTTACCGGAATGGGCGCAACCCCGGCCAACGGCGGCCGTAACTTCGGGCATCCAGGCATCGACCCCGATGCCCAAACGATCACCGAAGGAGAAATGCCATGCACAAGCTCATTCTTGCGACCGCCTCACTCGTCCTGATCTCGGGCGCCGCCTTTGCATCGGAAGTCAACGGCGTGATTGCCAAGTTCAATCCCGCGGCTCGCGTCGTCACGCTCGAAGGCGGCAAGAGCTTCACCATCCCGCGCGACGTCGCCCTGCCCTTGCTCCAGCGCGGCGGGCATATCTCGATCCAGTTGGACGACGAGGGGGACAAGGTCGACAGCGTGCTGATCCCGCCCTCGATGATGTGACGGAACAAGGCCGGCGCTACGGGAGGCCAACGTATCCGTGGCGCCGTCCGCCCATGAATTCGATGGAATCGCAATGCGCCTGTACGAGGCGCTTGCCTAAGCAAAGCATTGCAGGGGAAGGGAAAATGGTCGGAGTGGCCGGATTCGAACCGACGACCCCTTGACCCCCAGTCAAGTGCGCTACCGGGCTGCGCTACACTCCGGACCGGTCGCGATGTATCTTGATAATACCGTCCCGGTCAACCCAAATCGGCGGCTTTTCCGTCAATCTTGTTCATAGTTTCGATCGGCGGGCCGGATACGGCCGTCGCTCGCCGATGCGGTCCTCAGCGAACCTGATCGAGCAGCCTCTTGCACTCCAGGAGGTCGAACAGCGCCTCCTGCAGCAGTGCGCGGTTGTCACGCGTCAGCTTGCCGCCGTCGGCGGCGACGGGCCCTTCGTCATCGGCCTTGCCCAGGCCGAAGAAGCGCCGGCTGGGCTTGGCCCTGGCTTCGCCGACGAGCATCTCGTCGTCGACGCGCGGCAGGGCTGCCGGGGTCATCGGGGCCTCGGCCTGCTTGCGCTGGGCGATGGCCTCGACGGCCGCCACATCGCCGCTGCCAACCGCGACCAGGAACTGGTTGCCGTTGTCGCGCAGCAGCTTCTGCACGCCCTTGATGGTATAGCCCTGCTCATAGAGCATGTGGCGGATACCCTTGATGAGTTCCACATCCTGCGGCCGGTAATATCGGCGGCCGCCGCCGCGCTTCATCGGCTTGATCTGGGTGAAACGCGTCTCCCAGAAACGCAGCACGTGCTGCGGCAGGTCCAGATCTTCGGCAACTTCGCTGATGGTGCGGAAGGCGTCGGGGCTCTTGTCCATGGTCGCCACTTTCGCAAACGATTCGCGATTCATTTCAGCGGTTTGTGCGACGACATTCAAGCCCCGTACGAATCACGAACGGGCAATCAACCGATAAAAGCCGCGATTGCGCTACTTGGCGGCCTTCGACTTGCCGTTCTGGTGCGCTCGCAGGATGCGGCTCTTGAGCACGTTGGATGCCTTGAAGGTCATCACCCGGCGCGGCAGGATCGGAACCTCCTCGCCGGTCTTGGGATTGCGCCCGACACGCTCGTTCTTGTCGCGCACGTGGAAAGTTGCGAAGGACGAGAGCTTGACCGTCTCCCCGCGGACGATCGCCTCGCAGATTTCATCGATTACCGTCTCGACCAGCTGTGCCGATTCAGTGCGCGAGAGGCCGACCTTACGGTAGACGGCTTCGGCGAGGTCGGCACGCGTCAGTGTCTTTCCCCCCATGCGGCGGTCCAATCCTCAAAAACACAATTTCGCAAACGCGCCGGAGGTTAAGTAATTGATCCGTCAAGGTCAAGAACCGAACCGCAGCCGGCGCACGCGAGCCGCGGGATGGCGCTTGCGCCGTCGGGAATCACCAGCGCAGCAGAACCGCGCCCCAGGTGAAGCCCCCGCCCATGGCCTCGAGCATCACGAGGTCGCCCTTCTTGATGCGGCCGTCCGCGACGGCCGCCGAAAGCGCCAGCGGGACCGAAGCGGCGGAGGTGTTGCCGTGCAGGTGGACGGTGACGACCGCTTTCTCCTCGGCGATGCCGAGCTTCTTGGCGGAAGCGTCGATGATGCGCTTGTTGGCCTGGTGCGGCACGAACCAGTCGAGGTCGTCGGCAGAGATGCTGGCCTGGGCGAAGACATCCTCGATCACGTCCGTGATCATGCCCACGGCATGCTTGAAGACCTCGCGGCCCTCCATCTTGAGATGGCCGACGGTGCCGGTGGTCGACGGTCCGCCGTCGACGAACAGCTTGTCCTTGTGGGTGCCGTCCGAACGCAGGCTGGCGGCGAGCACGCCGCGATCGGCAATCGTCCCCTCGCCATGCTGGGCTTCGAGCACGAGCGCGCCGGCGCCGTCGCCGAAAAGGACGCAGGTCGAGCGGTCGTTCCAGTCGAGGATGCGCGAGAAGGTCTCAGACCCGATCACCAGCACGCGCTTGGCCAGGCCGCCCTTGATGTAGAGATCGGCAGTCGTGACCGCATAGACGAAGCCGCTGCAGACGGCCTGCATGTCAAAGGCGAATCCGTGCCGCATGCCGAGCCGGTTCTGGATCTCGACGGCGGTCGCCGGAAAGGTATTGTTCGGCGTCGACGTCGCCAGCACGATCAGGTCGATGTCGTCGGGCGTCAGCCCGGCATTGGCGAGTGCGGCGCGCGCGGCGGCTTCGCCCAGCGAGGCCGTCGTCTCGTCGTCGGCCGCGATATGACGCTGGCGGATGCCGGTACGCTGGACGATCCATTCGTCCGAAGTTTCGACCACGCCTTCAAGATCGGTGTTCTTCATGATGCGGCGGGGCAACGCCGAGCCGATGCCGCGCACAACTGATCTGATCACTTCGAAAAGTCCTATTCCTGTTCTTCGACCGCGGCGCTGGATCGTCCCATCGCTGCATGCGGGTTGCGTGCATGAAACAGGTCGAGATCGGCCTCGATGCGATCGAGCAGCCGGTTGCGAACCATATCGTACGCCATCTCGATCGCCGCCGCGAAACCATCCGCGTCGGCACCGCCATGGCTCTTCACCACCACGCCGTTGAGGCCGAGGAAGACGCCGCCGTTGGCACGGCGCACGTCCATCTTCTCGCGCAGCCGGTCGAACGCGCCCTTGGCGAAGATGTAGCCGATCTTGGCCATCAGCGTGCGGCTCATCGCCTCGCGGAGGTAACCGGCGATCTGGCGCGCAGTTCCTTCGGCGGTCTTCAGCGCGATGTTGCCGGAGAAGCCCTCCGTCACCACGACGTCAGTCGCACCCTTGCCGATGTCGTCGCCCTCGACGAACCCCTGGTAGTTCATCGAAGCCATGTTGGCCTCGCGCAGCATGCGCCCGGCTTCCTTGACCTCTTCCTGTCCCTTGATCTCCTCGACGCCGACATTGAGCAGGCCGACCGAAGGCCGCTCGATCCCGAACAGCGCCCGGGCCATGCCGGTTCCCAGAATGGCGAAGTCGATCAGCTGGTGGGCGTCCGCGCCGATCGTGGCGCCGACATCGAGCACGACGCTCTCGCCGCGCGTGGTCGGCCACAGCGCGGCGATGGCAGGACGATCGATCGTCGCCATTGTCCGCAGGCAGAACTTCGACATGGCCATCAGCGCGCCGGTGTTGCCGGCGGACACGCAGGCGTCGGACGTGCCCGACTTCACCGCCTCGATGGCCTTCCACATCGACGACTTCCAGCGACCGTGGCGCAGCGCCTGGCTCGGCTTGTCGTCCATGCGGACGGCGACCTCGCTGTGGTGGAACTCGCTGACCGCGGCCAGCCGCGGATGCTTGGCGAGTTCGGGGCGAACCGCCTCCTCGCGACCGTAGATGATGAAACGAACGTCGCTGCGCCGGACGGCGACCTTGGCCAGAGCGGGGATGACCACGGAGGGTCCGTGATCGCCTCCCATGGCATCAACTGAAATCCTGATCACGCGTCGGTCATCTCACTGTTGGCGTAGCGGGGCACGCATAAACCCGGGCGGAAAATAGCGGTTTTGGATCGCCGTACAACCGGATTACGCGAATCGAAAATCGTTTTCAAAGTTTCTTGGCAATCAAACGCAGCTTTTTCTGGAACTCGCTCTCGACCGGCCCGGCGTCTTCGTCGGTCGCTGCGGTCATCGTGGCGCCCTTCTTGCGCGGGTAAGGATCGATGCCGAGGCCGAAGAACTCCTCGGCGAGCGCGCCAACGTCGATGCTGTCGCCCTCGAAGGTCTCGGGGCTATCCGGCCCCTCGGCATCAAGCAGGATCTCGCCGCCAACATGGAAACCCTCGCGGCCGAGCTTGGAATCCTGCGGCAGGAAAACGCCCTCGACCTCTTCGTCGACCTTCGCGTCCAGCGGATCCATGGTGACGATGCAGGCCTGGGTGATCGACGCTTCGACGCGGCCGCGGACCTTGACCCCGTTGCGCTTCCAGCTTGTGACGAGAAGCTCGGCGCGGTAGCGCTCGACCGAAAGCAGCCCATGCGCCTCGGCCAATGCTTCGCGTTGGGCCGCATCGGCCTCGATGACCACCGACATGCCCTTCTGCGGCAGCCGCGCGACATTGACAATGAACGAGACCGGGCTCTGGGTCTGGACGTGTCTCATCGATGGCCTCCCTTCAGGCCGCCTTGGGCGCCGGGAATTCGAGCTTGCCGGCGCAGATTTCGCTGGTCTGCTGCGCCTTGAGGAAAACATCTGCCCCCAGCACATAGTCCGCCAGCGCGGCGGCCTCGGGCCAGCTTGCGTCTTCCGGGCGGACATTGCGCGCGAGAGCAGCGGCCAGTCCTGCCCTATCATTGCCCTCGACCGCCTCCCTATAGGCCTCGGTCCGGCCATAGAACATCTTAGCCAGCTTCTTCATCCGCTTTGGCACGCCGACGTCGCTGATTCCAAGTTCGCGCAGCGAGTGGTCGACGTCGAGGAAAAACTCGTCGATCAGCAGTTGCGCGATCTCGGCCGGCGGCCCCTGTTCGCCGCGCAGGCGGTGCTGGAACAGAAACATGTGCAGTGACAGCATCTCGAAGCGCCCGAGCGGCGTGTCCGGCACGTTCCAAGCAGAATATAGTGGTTCCTGCCGCGCCGCCGCCACGATTCGTGTATAGAGCGCGTCCGTGATGGCGCGGTTGGCTTGGCGTTGACGGCCAAACAGACGCTGGAACATGAGAGGGCGGTCTCCCGGGGACCCGTTTCGCTAGGTGGCCTTGTTGCATCGGCGCGCAAGCTGGTTTACCGGTTTTGCGGCTTCGCGCAAGCCAGGGCCCTGGCACGACAGGATGGAGTTGTTGTTGCAGTCGCTGAAATTCAAGATGCCATTTTCGCTGCGGCCGGCCGGTGCCGTGTCGCTTGTCGCGGCTGCCGTCGTGCTTTCGGCGTGCAACACCTCGAAGACCTTCGGTGACCTGAACCCGGGCGAGACATTGACCCAGGGCTACGTCATCGACCAGCAGTCGATCGATTCCGTGCCCGTCGGCTCGAGCCGCGAACAGGTGCTGCTGGCGCTGGGCACGCCTTCGACCACCGCCACCTTCGACAACGAGGTGTTCTACTACATCTCGCAGACGCGCAAGCGCGCGGTCGCCTTCGCCAAGCCGAAGCTCGTCGACCAGCGCGTGTTGGCCGTTTATTTCGGCACCGACGGCCGCGTCTCCCAAATCGCCAATTACGGCCTGCAGGACGGCAAGGTGTTCGATTTCATCTCGCGCACGACGCCGACCGGCGGCAAGGACCAGAACTTCCTCGGCCAGCTGCTCTCGGGCGCCGGCAAGATGGGGTCGAGCGCAGCCAGCAGCATCTTCGGCGGAAGCTGATCGGCCGGCCGGGCGGGCTCCAGAAACCTCAGGCAACAACACCCGCGGGAGCAATCCCGCGGGTTTTTACATTGACAGGACGGGCATAAAAAAAACCCGCCCGCACGACGCGGACGGGGTCTTTTTCTTGCCGGGTCCCCGCAGGGGCGCGGCTCAACTATGCGCCAGGACCGCCAGCAGCAGCAGTGCGACGATATTGGTAATCTTGATCGCCGGGTTCACGGCCGGCCCGGCCGTGTCCTTGTAGGGATCGCCGACGGTGTCGCCGGTAACCGATGCCTTGTGGGCTTCGGACCCCTTCATGTGCTTGACGCCGTCCTTGTCGGTGAAACCGTCCTCGAACGACTTCTTGGCGTTGTCCCAGGCGCCGCCGCCGGAGGTCATCGAGATCGCCACGAACAGGCCGTTGACGATGACGCCGAGCAGCGATGCGCCGAGGGCGGCGAAGGCGGACGCCTTGGAGCCGGAGATCAAGAGGACGCCGAAATAGACCACCAGCGGCGCCAGCACCGGCAGCAGCGACGGGATGATCATCTCCTTGATCGCAGCCTTGGTGAGCAGGTCGACGGCGCGCGCATAATTCGGCTTGGAGGTCCCCTGCATGATGCCGGGATTCTCGCGGAACTGCTTGCGCACTTCCTCGACGATCGCACCCGCCGCGCGGCCGACGGCGGTCATGGCGATGCCGCCAAACAGGTACGGGATCAGGCCGCCGAAGATCAGGCCGGCGACGACATAGGGGTTCGACAGGTCGAACGACACCGTGCCGATGTCGGCGAAGTACGGGAACTGCGCGCTGTTGGCGGCGAAATACTGCAGGTCGTAGCTGTAGGCTGCGAACAGCACCAGCGCGCCGAGGCCGGCCGAACCGATGGCGTAGCCCTTGGTCACCGCCTTGGTGGTGTTGCCGACGGCGTCGAGCGCATCGGTCGACTGGCGCACCTCCTTCGGCAGGCCGGACATTTCGGCGATGCCGCCGGCATTGTCGGTGACCGGGCCGAAGGCGTCGAGCGCCACGATCATGCCGGCGAGCCCGAGCATGGTGGTGACGGCGATGGCGGTGCCGAACAGGCCGGCGATCTGGAAGGTGGCGATGATGCCGCCGACGATGACGATGGCCGGCAGCGCCGTCGATTCGAGCGACACGGCGAGGCCCTGGATCACGTTGGTGCCGTGACCGGTGACCGACGCCTGGGCGATCGAATTGACGGGACGCTTGTTGGTGCCGGTGTAGTATTCGGTGATGACCACGATCAGGCCGGTCACCAGGAGGCCGATGAGCCCGCAGATGAACAGGTTCCAGCCCGTGACCAGGACGCCATTTGCCAGGCCGACCTCGCCCCAGCCGATGGTGAGCGACGTGGCCGCCCCGAGACCGAGGACCGACAGCAGGCCGGTGACGATCAGGCCCTTGTAGAGGGCCCCCATGATCGAACCGTTGGAGCCGAGCTTGACGAAGAACGTACCCGCGATCGAGGTGATGATGCAGGCACCGCAGATGGCGAGCGGATAGAGCATCACGCTCGAAAGCACCGCCGAGCCGGCGAAGAAGATGGCGCCGAGCACCATGGTGGCGACGACCGTCACCGCATAGGTCTCGAACAGGTCGGCGGCCATGCCGGCGCAGTCGCCGACATTGTCGCCGACGTTGTCGGCGATCGTCGCCGGATTGCGCGGATCGTCCTCCGGAATGCCCGCTTCGACCTTGCCGACCAGGTCGCCGCCGACGTCCGCACCCTTGGTGAAGATGCCGCCGCCGAGACGCGCGAAGATCGAGATCAGCGAGGCGCCGAAGCCGAGCGCCACCAGCGAATCGACGACCATGCGGTCGTTGGGCGCGAGCCCCATCGGCCCGGTGAGGACCCAATAGTAGACGGACACGCCGAGCAGGGCGAGGCCCGCGACGAGCAGGCCGGTGATGGCGCCCGACTTGAAGGCGATGTCGAGGCCGGCGGCCAGGCTGTTGGAGGCTGCCTGGGCGGTGCGCACATTGGCGCGTACCGAGACGTGCATGCCGATGAAACCCGCAGTCCCGGACAGGACTGCACCAATCAAAAAGCCGATCGCCGCGGTGCCGGAAAGCAGCCACCAGGCGAGCAGGAACACGACGACGCCGACGATGGCGATGGTCGTGTACTGGCGCGCTAGATATGCCTGCGCACCTTCACGGATGGCAGCAGAGATTTCCTGCATGCGCGCACTGCCCTGGTCGGATGCAAGCACCGACTGCGTCGCCCAGATGGCGTAAAGGACAGATAGCAAGCCGCAGGCGATGACGACGTAAAGCATTGTCATTGCCAATTCTCTTCCCTGATTGCGCCCGGATATCCCCTCCCCGGGCTAAGTGAACGAGACCGGCAGCCTATGTGCTGGTGCCGACCCCCGGTGCGACAATCCGAAACAGGGCCAAGGACGTCAAGATATCGCCGAGCTTTTGTCCCGGCTTTCGCCAAACCGCTTCGAACGGCCTCGAAATCAAAAAATGCCTCAGGCCAGGTCGCGGTCGGGCTGGTTGACGTAGATCAGCACCGCCAGCATCGACATGTAGAACTTGAAGGCTGCTTCCTGGCCGTTCCAGGTGCTGGACTGCCACATGGCGAACCACTCGCCGCCGACGACCATGAAGCCGAAGAACCAGACGAGAAAGCCCATCGTGGCACCAAGCGCGACAAAACCCTTGGCATCGTTGAATTCCTGTCCGGACCGATTGCGCGCCTGCCAGAGCTTCAGCGCGGCCACGAGGAAGAGCACGAAGGTCAGCGCCTCGCCGAAGATGATCATCCAGTAGCCGACGCTCCACAGCGTCGGGTTGGTGATCGAGCGATACATCAGCGCATTGCCGGGAAAGGTCGTGTCCATGCTCAGTACGTGCTGGACGAAGGCGAAATTGGAGCCGTAGTCGGTGATATTGCCGAACGCCACGAGAAAGGCGAAAGCTGCGAGGCAGAGACACATTACGATCTTGGAGAGACGCCAAATCATGGCCAGAATTCCTTCGAATGACGGATCGGGGCATCGACCAGATCAATCACCGAGTCTCGCGGGCGACGCAACAGGCCAGCCGGTCCAGCTGGTGCTGACCGGATCGGCCAGGATGTACGCCGGAAAGCTCGGGCTGGACGCGGCCATCGGCGCGCTGAAGCTTATGCCGGAATGCCAGACCGGCGACGTGGTCTCGATCGCGTCGGGCGCAGGCAGCCATGATTTCGCCGTGCTGCGCCGCCGCTGGATCGTCGAAGGCGGTGCGACGCATCTCGAGATCACGCTCGACCATCCAGTGCGCGGCCGCTAGCAAGGAATCAGGATTGCGTCGCCAGCCCCATGCGCCTGGCTGCGATGCGCTCCAGAGCCGACAGCACGTCATAGATCAGCACGGCAAGGGCCGCCACGATCAGCCCGCCCTGCAGGACGAAGGCGAGGTTGTTGGACTGCAGCCCCGCGATGATGACCTCGCCCACCGTCTTTGCGGCGACCGTCGAGCCGATGGTCGCCGTCGCCAGGCTGATGACGACCGACAGCCGGATGCCGGCCAGGATCACCGGAACGCTCAGCGGCAGCTCGATCTGGACGAGACGCTGCCAGCCGGTCATGCCGGCGCCGCGCGCGGCCTCGACGACGTTGGCCGGCGTCGTGGTGAGCCCCGTCAGCGTGTTCTCGAAGATCGGCAAAAGGCCATAGAGGAAAAGCGCGATCAGCGTCGGCTTCTCGCCGAAACCGACGGCCGGAACGGCAAGCGCCAGCACCGCGACCGGGGGAAAGGTCTGCCCGATGTTCACCAGGCTGCGCGACAGCGGCAGGAACTCTGCTCCGGCGGGGCGCGTCACCAGGATGGCGAGCGAAACGGCAACGACGATCGCAGCAGCCGTGGCGATCGCCACCGTCCGCAGGTGCAGCAGCGCAAGCGACAGCAGGCTGCCCTGGTTGTAGATCGCCGGCGCGCCGTTCTGCGTCAGCGGCTTGAACACCGGCTCGAACCAGGCCGGATTGGCGAGGAACGCCACCAGCAGGACCAGCAGCGCCAGCCGCAGGATCGTGGGGATCCAGGACCTCATTCGGGCCTCGCGGCGCGCTTGACCAGCCCGTCGACCGTCACCCGGCCGATGGCCTTGCCGTCGCCATCGGTCACCGGCATTTCGGAACGGCCGGACCACAACAGCTTTGCCAAGGCGTCGCGCTGCGTCGCGTCGGCGCCGATGGCTTCGCCCTCCGCCTGCCCCGGCTCGATGGCCTCGTCGACGGATCCCAACGAAAGCAGCTTGAAGGGCCGGTCGCTGGTGCCGATCAGCGTCTCGACGAAATCGTTGGCGGGCCGGGCAAGGATTTCCGCCGGCCTGGCGTACTGGACCAGGCGGCCGGCATCCATGACGGCGATGCGGTCGCCGAGATGGACCGCCTCCTCCATGTCGTGCGTGACGAGCACGATGGTGGTGCCGAAGCGCTTCTGGATGGCGAGCAGGTCCTCCTGCGCCTTGGTGCGGATGATGGGGTCGAGCGCGCCGAAGGGCTCGTCCATCAAAAGCACGTTGGGTTCGGCGGCGAGCGCGCGGGCAACCCCGACGCGCTGCTGCTGGCCGCCCGACAGCTCGTGCGGATAGCGCGGACCGAAGGCCGCGGGATCAAGCTGGAAGAGCGCCAGCAGCTCGTCGACCCGCGCCTTGGTCCGCGCCGCGTCCCAGCCGAGCAGCACGGGCACCGTGGCGATGTTCTGCGCCACCGTCCGGTGCGGAAACAGTCCGTGCCCCTGGATGGCATAGCCGATGCTGCGGCGCAGTTGCGGGCCGGGCACCGAGCGGTTGTCGACGCCGTCCAGCCTGATGGCCCCCGACGTCTGTTCGACCAGTCGGTTGATCATGCGCAGGAGCGTGGTCTTGCCCGAGCCGGATGTGCCTACGATCACGGTGATCGTGCGCGGCTCGATGACCATCGACACGTCGTCGACGACCGTCAAGTCGCCGTATCGCTTGGTGACATGTTCGATTTCGATCATGCGGCCTCCGCCACGGGTCTGCCTGTCGCGGCCGTTTCGATGACCGCGTCGAGAATGATTGCTGCAGCGAATGCCAGCGCGACCGTCGGCACCGCGCCGAGCAGCACGAGGTCCATCGCCGTCTGGCCGACGCCCTGGAACACGAAGACGCCGAAGCCGCCGCCGCCGATGAGCGCGGCTATCGTGGCGAGCCCGATGTTCTGGACGAGAACGATGCGGATGCCGGTCAGAATCACCGGAAAGGCGAGCGGGAACTCGACGCCTTTGAGGCGCTGCCAGTCGGTCATGCCCGTGCCACGGGCGGCGTCGTTGGCGGCGCGCGGGACGCCCGCCAGCCCGACGACCGTGTTGGCGACCACCGGCAGCAGCGAATAGAGGAAAAGCGCGACGAAGGCCGGTGCTACGCCGATGCCACGAATGCCGATGGCTGCCGCCCCCGGGACATTGGCCGCAACCCAGCCCAGCGGCGCGATCAGGATGCCGAACAGCGCGATGGACGGGATGGTCTGGATGATGTTGAGGGTGTTGAGCATGCCTGCCCGCAGCCATTCGACGCGGTGGCTGAGGACGCCGAGCGGCAATCCCACGATCACCGCACCGGCGAGCGAACCGAGCGCCAGCGTGACATGGCGCCGCGCTTCGGCCCAGAAGGTGTCGGCGCGGCTGGAATATTCCTTGAGGATGGAAAGGCTGTCCCATGCGCCCGAGGCGAGCAGCGCCCAGGCCGCGACGGCGACCGCCAAGAGCACGGCCACGCGTGTCGCAGGCTTCGGCGCGAGACGAGTGAGCCCGTCGGCGAGCAGGAGCGTGAACGCAAAGATCGAAAGCCAGAAGCCCGAGGCCGGCGAGATGCGGGCGAACGTATTGCCCTCGGGCGTCAGATAAACGCCGACCACGCCGATGAAGACGGCAAGGCCGGCAATCGCAACCGCACCCGCAGCAAGCCGCGCGACCAGCGGCGTCCTGAGCAGCGCCACGACGGCCGCCGCGCCGAGAACCGCGAGCAGCAAGGCGCCGGAGAACGGCGGCAGCGCCTCGAGTATCGACCGCGGCTCGCCGGCGACGATACGATTGGCGCGAAACGTGGCGAATGGCGCAACCAAGGCGCCATAGGCGGCGATCGCGGCGATCACCACGCCAAGCTTGTCAAATCTGATGCTCACGGCCGAGATGCGTCCCCGCTGCCTGTGGCGCGCCCCGACAGCCGAAGCGCGCCGCAGGAGCTTACTTCAGAAAGCCGTTCTTCTTCAGGAAATCCTCGGCGACTGCCTTGGCAGGCTCGCCGCCTACCTGGACGCGGCCGTTCAGCTCCTGGAGCGTGACGAGGTCGAGCTTCTCGAACACGGGCTTGAGCAGGGTCTCGATCTCCGGATGCTGCTTGAGCACCGCCTCGCGAACGATCGGCGCCGGCTGGTAGACCGGCTGCACGCCCTTGTCGTCCGTGAGCACGACGAGGCCGGAGGGGGCAATGCCGCCGTCGGTGCCGTAGACCATGGCGGCGTTGGCACCGTTGGTCTGGTTGGCGGCTGCGGCAATGGTGGCGGCGGTGTCGCCGCCGGACAGCGTGATCAGCTGCTCCGGCTTGAGGGTGAAGCCGTAGGTCGTCTGGAAGGCTGGCAGCGCGGCCGCCGAATTGACGAACTCGGCGGATGCCGCCAGCACGACATTGCCGCCGCCAGAGACGTATTTGCCAAAGTCGCTGAGGGTGGCGAGCTTGTTCGGCTCGGTAACGTCCTTGCGCAGCGCAATCGCCCAGGTGTTATTGGCCGGTGCCGGCGACAGCCAGACGATCTTGTTGGCATCGTAGTCGAGCTTCTTGGCGGTCTCGTAGCCCTTGGCGGCATCCTTCCAGACCGGATCATCCGCCTTCTCGAAGAAGAAACCGGCATTGCCGGTATACTCCGGATAGATGTCGATCTCGCCCGCGGCAATCGCCTTGCGGACGACCGGCGTCGCACCGAGCTGGATGCGGTCGGTCGTGGCTATGTTGTTAGCGTTGAGAACCGACTGGATGATGTTGCCGAGCACGCCGCCTTCGGTGTCGATCTTGGACGAGACGACCACCTGCGCACTTGCAGCACCCGTTGCGATGCCGAATGAAACTCCGGCAATCGCCAGAATAGTCTTGAAGCTCACGATACCCCCCTTTGATGTGACTGGAGACGGACGTCGCTACATATGAGCATGCCGTCTGCCTTACGTCGGGGCATACGCTTTCACTACATTCGGGCTGCGCGCAATATTTTTTTGAAGTTCGAACAAACGACGGCGACGACTGCCGACAACTTCCTGTCAGGCCGCCTGGCGGCGGCTCGCCTTGGCCAGTGTGGCCAGAGCACCGAGACAGACCACGCAAACCGGGAAAACCAGCCAGTTCAGCATGTCCCAGCCATAGGCGTTGTAGACCGCCCCCGACAGCAGGGAGGCCAGCGCCACGGCCCCGAACAACACGAAATCGTGAAAGCCCTGCACCCTCGCCTTCTCCGACGAGCGATAGGCGGTGGCGACGATCGCGGTGGCGCCGATGAAGCCGAAGTTCCAGCCGAGCCCGAGCAGGATCAGGGCCGACCAGAACTGCCAGAGCGCGATGCCCGACAGCGCCACGATGGCGCAGCCGATGAGCAGGAGGATGCCCAGCCCCACCATGCGCTCGGGGCCGAAGCGCCGGATCAGACTGCCGGTGAAGAAGCTCGGGCCGAACATGGCCATGACGTGCCACGAGATGCCGAGCGTCGCCTGGTCGGGCGAGAAGCCGCAGCCGACCATGGCGAGCGGCGCGCCGGTCATGACGAAGGTCATCAGCGTGTAGGTGCCGACCGCGCAGACCAGGGCGGCGGCGAAGCGCGGCTGGGTCACGATCTCCTTGAGCGGCCTGGCGTCCGCGGCGGCGGAAGCATGGTGCGCGTGCGCGCCTTCCGTCACCCGGAGGAAGGACAGGATGACGGCGCCGACCGCGGCGAGCCCGATGATGGCCGCGAACGAACCCGCAAACATCACCGGCGCGAACAACTCGCGGGTGAAGATCACGATCTGCGGGCCGAGGATGGCAGTGATGATGCCGCCGGCAAGCACGAAGGAAATGGCGTTGGCCTTGAATTCAGGCGGGGCGTTGTCGGCCGCGGCGAAGCGGAACTGCTGGACGAAGGCACTGCCGGCGCCAAGCATCAGCAGGCCGAACACGAAGAGCCAGAACTCGGCCCGGAACAGCGCCAGCGTCGCTATGGCGCCGCCGACGGCCGTCACGGCCGTGCCGAACATGAAGCCGCCGCGCTGGCCTAGGCTGCGGATGATGGCAGCGGCGGGAAGCGCGCCAAGCGCCATGCCCAGGCTGAAGCCGGTGATCGGCAGCGTCGCCAGCGACTTGTCTTCGCCGAGGAGGTAGAACCCAGCCAGGCCGCCAATCGAGAAGGAGATCGGCGCGGCCGAGCCTATGATGGCTTGCGATGCGGCGAGGATGTAGGCAGTTCGCCGCGCTTCGCGTTCGCCAACGGTCATGTCGCGTCCTTGCCCTTGCCTTCGCCGCGCAGCTTGCGGGAAACACGGTCGAGAACCGCATTGACGAGCTTGGGCTCGTCGTCCTCGTAGAAGGCCTTGGCGATGTCGACATATTCCGACACGATCACCGCCACCGGAACGTCCTGGCGCTTCATCAGCTCGTAGACGCCGGCGCGCAGGATCGCGCGCAGCGTGGAATCGAGGCGCGACAGCGGCCAGTCTTCGGTGAGCGCCTGGCGGATCACCGGGTCGACGATCTTCTGGTTCTCGACCACGCCGGACAGGATGGCGCGGAACCACTGCGCGTCGGCCTCGCGGTAGAGCGCGCCGTCGACTTCCTTGCCGAGCCGGAAGGCCTCGTATTCAGCCGTGATCTCGAGCAGGCCGCTGCCGGCCACGTCCATCTGGTAGAGCGCCTGGACGGCGGCGAGACGGGCCGCGCCGCGCTTGTTGGCATGGCGGACGGCCGGCTGGCCCTTGTCTTCGGAAGAGCTCACGATCGGGCGGCTCCCAGTTTCTCGCGCACGGCGATCATGGTCAGCGCGGCACGGGCCGCGAAGCCGCCCTTGTCGCCATCGCCGCGGCGGGCACGCACCCAGGCCTGCTCGTCGTTTTCGGTGGTCAGGATGCCGTTGCCGATGGCGATCGACTCGGCGACCGAGAGATCCATCAGCGCGCGGGCGGATTCGTTGGCGACGATCTCGAAATGATAGGTTTCGCCGCGGATGACGGTGCCGAGCGCGACATAGCCGTCGTAGTGGACACCCTCGTCGTCGGCCGCATCGAGGGCAAAGGAGATCACGGCCGGAATTTCGAGCGCACCGGGCACGGTGACCACGTCATAGGACGCGCCGGCTTCGTCGAGCGCGGCCTTGGCGCCGTCGAGCAGTGCGTCGGCGAGGTCGTCGTAAAAGCGCGCCTCGACGATGAGGAGCTTCAGTTTCTTGTCATTGGCCATGTTCGATCTCCGGCAGAGCCGGTCACTTAGGCCGAACCGGGGGAGTTCGCAAGCGAAGTGTTAAGGGCCAGAGCATGAAACCGCCGGCCGCCTTGCGCAAGCCGCTTGCGGTCGTCTCAGAGCCCTTCCCGGGCAGCGTCGGCGAGCCGCGCCGCATAACGCGCCATGGTGTCGACCTCGATGTTGATGCGGTCGCCGACCTTGCGTTCGCCCCAGGTCGTCACCTGCAGCGAATGGTGGATCAACAGCACGTCGAAACGCGTGCCCTCGACCTTGTTGACCGTCAGCGACGTGCCGTCGAGGGCAACCGAACCCTTGGGCGCGACGAACTTCGCCAATTCGCGCGGCGCCTCCAGCCGGAACCGCACCGCCTCGCCCTCGTCCTCGCGCGAAACGATCTCGGCCATGCCGTCGACATGGCCCGAAACGATGTGCCCGCCAAGCTCGTCGCCGATCTTGAGCGCGCGTTCGAGGTTGATGCGGCGCCCGGCGGACCAGTCGCTCGCGGTAGTGAGGCGCAAGGCCTCCTCCCAGGCTTCGACCTCGAACCAGCGGGCGTTGGACGCCTCTTCCGGCAGCCTGACGACGGTCAGGCAGACCCCCGAGCAGGCGATCGAAGCGCCGATGTCGATGGTCCTGGGGTCGTAGGCCGTATCGATGCGCAGGCGCACGCCCTGATCGAGCGGAGCGGTGGACGCAACGGTCCCCACGTCGGTAACGATCCCGGTGAACATCAGATATCCCTTATCCATTCGGCGAAGCCGTCCTCGGCGTAGCGCGCCTCGTGCACCAGCCGGAACCCTGCCGGTATATGGTCGCGGCCGATCGGCGCCGCAATGCCGTCCGAGCCGATCGCCTCGGGGCCGCAGAAGAGCGCGATCCTGTCGACCAGCCCGTCCTCGAGGAACGCGCGCGCCGTATCCGCCCCGCCCTCGACGAGGATGCGCGACATGCCCTGATTGGCCAGGTCCTCGAGCAGTTCGGGCAGCGCGACCCGCCCGTCATAGCTCTCGGTCGCCAGGAACTTCACGCCGGCGCGTTCGAGCTCGGCCCGGTTGGCCGCGTCGCCTTCCGGACAGGTGGCGACCAGCACGGGCACGTCCAGCGCCGAGCGGGCCAGCTTCGAGGTCACCGGCAGACGGGTCAGCCTGTCGAGCACGATCCGAGCCGGCGACCGCGTCCGCAGGCCCGGCAGGCGCACGGTGAGCTCGGGATCGTCGGCGATGGCCGTGCCGATGCCGATCAGGATCGCGTCGCATTCGGCGCGCATGACGTGGACCTGGCGCCGCGACACCTCGCCGGTGATCTCGATCTGCCCCTCGCCGCGCCGGCCGATCATGCCGTCGGCGGAAAGCGCAAGCTTCAGAATCACTTCCGGCCGCTTGTTGACGGATCGATTCAGGTAGCCTGCCAGCTGGTCGGCCGCTTCGGCGGCCATCACCCGCTCCCTCACCTCGATGCCGGCAGTGCGCAATATGGCGTAGCCGTTGCCCGACACGCGGGGATCGGGATCGCTGGCGGCACCGACGACGCGCGTTATGCCGGCGCTGACGAGCGCGTTGGCGCATGGCGGCGTGCGGCCATGGTGGGCGCAGGGTTCGAGCGTCACGTAGGCGGTGGCGCCGCGCGCCAGCTCGCCCGCTTCGGCGAGTGCCTGGGGCTCGGCATGGGGCCGGCCGCCGACGGCGGTGACACCCCTGCCCACGATGACCGGGCCGTTGCCGTCGTCGCGGACGATCAGCGTGCCGACGGAAGGATTGGTCGAGGTGAGCCCGAGATGCCGGCGCGCGTAGCGGATCGCAGCGGCCATGAAGCGGCGGTCGATGCGGTCCTGCTCAGGGGTGGTCGTTCCGGGCATGGCTCAGCCGGCGTCCTCGTCGCCCTTCAGCTCGCCGAGCACCTCGTGGAAGTCCTTGGCCTCGCGGAAATTGCGGTAGACGGAGGCGAAGCGGACATAGGCGACATCGTCGAGCGACTTCAGCGCCTCCATGACCAGACGGCCGATCTCGCCGGAGGGGATTTCGCTTTCGCCCGAGCTTTCGAGCTGGCGCACGATGCCGGTGACGGCGCGCTCGATGCGCTCGGGATCGACGTTGCGCTTGCGCACCGCGATCTCGACCGAGCGGGCGAGCTTGTCGCGGTCGAAGGGAACCTTGCGGCCGGACTTCTTGAGCACGACGAGATCGCGCAGCTGCACGCGCTCGAAGGTGGTGAAGCGGCCGCCGCAAACCGGGCAGATGCGCCGCCGGCGGATGGCCGCGCCATCCTCGGCGGGACGCGAGTCCTTCACCTGCGTGTCTTCAGACTGGCAATAAGGGCAGCGCATCGTTCGGCCTTGTCTTCGAATCCCGTCCGCGAAAGGCTTAAAGCATGATCCGCAAAAGCAGAAGCCCCATCCCGGGCCGGCCGGGACGGGGCTTCGTCATTGGGGTCGCGCCGAAGCGCCCAGGCTCAACCCAGATACGGATAGAGCGGGAAGCGCCCGGTCAGGTTGACGACCTTCTGCTTGACGGCGGCTTCAACCGCGGCGTTGCCCTCGTCGGAGTTCGCAACCTTGAGCCCGTCCAGGACTTCCGCGATCAGCTGGCCGATCTCGCGGAACTCGGCTTCGCCGAAGCCGCGGGTGGTGCCCGCCGGCGTGCCGAGACGAACGCCGGAGGTGACGAAGGGCTTCTCCGGATCGAAGGGGATGCCGTTCTTGTTGCAGGTGATGTTGGCGCGGCCGAGAGCCGCCTCGGCGCGCTTGCCGGTGGCGTTCTTGGGACGCAGGTCGACCAGCATCAGGTGGTTGTCGGTACCGCCCGAAACGATGTCGAGGCCGGTTTCCTTGAGGCTCTCGGCGAGCGCCTTGGCGTTGGCCGCGACGTTATGGGCATAGGTCTTGAATTCCGGCTTCAGCGCCTCGCCGAAGGCCACGGCCTTGGCGGCGATGACGTGCATCAGAGGGCCGCCCTGCAGGCCGGGGAACACCGCCGAATTCATCTTCTTGGCGATTTCCTCGTCATTGGTGAGGATCATGCCGCCGCGCGGGCCGCGCAGCGACTTGTGCGTGGTGGTGGTGACCACATGCGCATGCGGCAGCGGCGACGGGTGCACGCCACCGGCGACGAGGCCGGCGATGTGGGCCATGTCGACCATCAGATAGGCGCCGATGGAATCGGCGATCTCGCGGAAGCGCTGCCAGTCCCAGACGCGCGAATAGGCGGTGCCGCCGGCAAGGATGAGCTTCGGGTTGTGGGCGTGGGCCAGGCGCTCGATCTCGTCCATGTCGAGCAGGTGGTCGTCCTTGCGCACGCCGTAAGAGACGACCTTGAACCACTTGCCGGACATGTTGACCGGCGAGCCGTGGGTCAGGTGGCCGCCCGAATTGAGGTCGAGGCCCATGAAGGTGTCGCCCGGCTGCAGCAGGCCGAGGAAAACGGCCTGGTTCATCTGGCTGCCCGAGTTGGGCTGCACGTTGGCGAACTTGCAGCCGAACAGCTTCTTGGCGCGCTCGATGGCGAGCTCCTCGGCGACGTCGACGAACTGGCAGCCGCCGTAATAGCGCTTGCCGGGGTAACCTTCGGCATATTTGTTGGTCATGATCGAGCCCTGCGCCTCGAGCACGGCACGGGAAACGATGTTTTCCGAAGCGATCAGTTCGATCTCATGACGCTGGCGACCGAGTTCGTTGCGGATCGAGCCGAAAATCTCCGGATCGGACTCCGAAAGAGGGGTGCCAAAGAAGGATTCGAGGTTTTTGGAGACGGCCATCGGCAATTGATCCTTGCTGTCCGGTGGGGGCATCGTGGAGGTTCGGCGGGCCATTAACATACTTGCCCCTGCGTCGCCACGCGAAGTGCGAAATTTCGTGGTCGCATTTGGACCGACAGCAAAAAAGCCGCCCTGGGGCGGCTTTTTTTTCAGCTTGTCCGAGTTGGCGGACGACCGGCTCAGAGCGCCGAGGTCATCTGCAGTTCGTCGACACCGTCGCGGCCATAGATGTCGTCGCGGAACTGGACGACGCCATCGCCGGTGGACCAGGCGGAGATGTAGGTGAAGTAGACCGGCACCGGATTGGTGACGGGAACCGGCGTGTTCTCGCCCGACTTGATGGTCTGCTCGAAATGCTGACGGCTCCAGCCGGGCGTGTCGCGGAGAATCCAGGTCACCAGGTCGCGCACGTTCTGGACGCGCACGCAGCCCGAGGAATCGAAGCGCATCAGCTTGTCGAACAGGCTCTGCTGCGGCGTGTCGTGCATGTAGACGCCATCGGGGCTCGGGAAGTTGATCTTCACCGACGCCATGGCGTTGATGGCGCCCGGATCCTGACGGAACAGGTACTTGGCGGCCTCTTCCGTCGACCAGTCGACGGTCATCGGATCGACCTCGCTGCCGTCCGGCGCGATGAGGCGGATCT
Organism: Aminobacter sp. BE322; assembly: GCF_050433525.1. Taxonomy (NCBI): domain Bacteria; kingdom Pseudomonadati; phylum Pseudomonadota; class Alphaproteobacteria; order Hyphomicrobiales; family Phyllobacteriaceae; genus Aminobacter; species Aminobacter sp. BE322. The sequence goes on from NZ_JBNPXB010000003.1 coordinate 126,098, forward strand.
TGCTCTTGGTCAGATACTCGGGATCCTTGCGCATCAGCGGAATGATGTCCTTGCGGACGATCGAGACCGGCGCATTCCAGTACGGGTTGACGACGATCTCGTTGATCTTCGAGGCGACGATCGGCGTCTGCCGGTCGACCTTGCCGACGATCGCCGTATGGCGGAGCACGACGCGGTCGCCCTCGACGGCCTCGATCTGGGCCGCCGGGATGTTGACGTTCACATAGCGGTCGCCAAGCTGGCCGGCCTGCGCCTGGAGGCGCTGGAGGTTGGTCTCGAGCTGGCCGAGGCGCACCTGGGCACTGACATTCATGGCAGCGTAGGTGTACTGGCCCATCACGCCGTCGGACGGCAGGCCGTGCCTAGCCTGGAAGCGCTTGAGCGCCGCATCGACATAGGTGTCGAACGAGTTGGAGATGCCGGCGCGCGGCGACAGGTCGCCGGACACCATCAGGCGCTGGCGCAGGATCGCGACATCGGGATCGTCCACGCCGAGCTGAAGCTTCTTGGTCGCCGGCACGACGGGCCAGCCGCCCTGCGCGACGATGTTCTGGTACTGGGCGATGGCCTGCTGGACGAAGCCGACCGTCTGGGGCGAAAAGATCGGCAGCGTGGTGGCGACCTTGCCGCCCTGGGTCACGCGCGCATCGAACTCGTCGTCCCAGTTGCCGCGACGCGACGAGCCGAGCACCTCACCGATCACGTCCTGGGCACTTGCAGCGCCCGACAAGGCTGCCATGGCGATAGCGCCGGCACCGGAGAGAAAGAAACGGCGACTTGTTTTCATGGGCGTCCCAGACATTTTCGCGCAACTTCGAGGGCGGGAGAATATCCCGCAACGGTATGACGGCCATGCTTAACAATTAGCCAACCATAACCCGGAACAGCCCGCGCCGGAAGCGCGGCATCGACGACCGGGTTGCTGACGGCCACATAAAGGCAGCTACTGGCACATCACAGATCGCTTTCGGTTTTCACCCGAATATGGCGGCAACATGGCTGTGCCGCCCCGACGGCCGGCAACATTACAGAAAAAGGAAGGGCCGGTGCATTTCTGCAACCGGCCCAGCGACTGGAGGGTCGTTCCTTCGGATGGTTCGGCCAGGCTCGCCTGCGGCAGCGAGAGAGGGGCAATAGGGCAACAGGCCGGGATGCCTGCTTCGCTGCCCTGTTCCCCTATTGCCCCGCTCCCCGCCACAAGCGGCGGCCGTTGTGTCACATCCGGTAAGCGATGGTGTCGTTCCAGAAGCGGTCGAGGCGCTGCAGGGCCCGGTTCATCTGCTTGAACTCGTCGGTGTTGATGCCGCCGACCTGCTCGATCGAGCCGACATGGCGCTCGTAGAGACCGGCCACGACCTCGGCCACTTCCTGGCCCTTCGGTGTCAGACTGACGCGGACCGAGCGACGGTCGATGCGCGAGCGCTGGTGGTTGATGAAGTCGAGCTCGACCAGCTTCTTGAGGTTGTACGAGACGTTCGAGCCGAGATAGTAGCCGCGGGAGCGCAGTTCGCCTGCGGTCAGCTCGGCATTGCCGATGTTGAACAGCAGCAACGCCTGGATCGCGTTGATGTCGCTGCGGCCGTTGCGATCGAACTCGTCCTTGACAACGTCAAGTAGACGGCGATGCAACCTTTCGACCAGCTGGAGCGATTCCAAGTAAAGCGAACGGATCGCCTCGTTGCGATCCTCAGAATTCATGACGGGCTTGGCCGCCTGACGCGAAGTGATCATTGTTTTTGCCTCTCGTTTGTCGCCTGGTGAGTTTTTGTTTGATCTCACCTTGAGCGCGAACTTATCGAATACCCATAAAATTCGACTTAAACGTCAGGCTTAACAAGGGCTTACCAGCCACTGGTTTCGAAAGAGGGTTAATGAAAGCCCCTCCGCGTAAGAAAAATTAACCTTGAATTTTACCGAATGCCCGGCAACGCCTTGAACGCGTTGCTACTGGGCCGCCGCCCGGCGCTGCTGAAGGTGCAGCAGGACCCGGAAGGTCGCGTAAACGAGCGCGACCACGGCATGGGCGACGACGATCAGCGGGCGGCCGCCGAACAGATCGGGGAAGCCCGCATACATGACCGTCTCGAACGCCGCGCAGATGAACCAGATCACCGGGCCCCAGGACGACAGCATCCACAGGCCGATCGCCGCGAACGGAAAGAACACCGCCAGCGTGGCCGACGCGACCTGCCAGTGCAAGGGCATCAGGTCGAAACGCCACAAGGTGGCGTCGTAGAGCCCTATCAGCCGAACCCAGTAGAGCACGCCGAACAGCAGGCAATAGCCGGCGACGACGCGCAGGAACCAGGCAAAGGCGTTTTCCAGCGTCGAAGGGTGCATTTCCTGGAGGCGGTTGACGCTGTCGATCACAGGACGAGTTCCCTGTCGCCGAGCGTTTCGAAATAGCGGTCGATGTCGGCCGGGTCGACATCCTCGATACGCGACGGCTTCCATTCGGGAGTCGACCCCTTGTCGACGAGGACGGCCCGGATGCCTTCGTAGAAGTCGTGCCCCGCCAGCATGCGATTGAGGATGCGGAACTCCATCCGCATGCAGTCTTCCATAGACATGGTGAGGCCGGCGCGCACCTGGCGGAAGGCGACGAACAGGCTCGTGGGCGACCGCGACAGGATGGTGGCGAGCGTCTTGGCCGCAAACTCGCTCGATCCGGCCTCCGCCTGCAGGCTTTCAATGACGTCCTCGAGCGCCGGCTTGGCGAAATGCCGCGCGATGGCTTCCAGCGCGTCGCGGTCGGTTTCACGCCTGGCGGCCTGGAAATAGCTGCGCAGTACGGCTTCCGCTTCGCCGGTCTCGCACAGGCGCTGGAGCAGGCCGGTGATGCCTTCGGCCGCAATCGTGTGCGTCGCCAGCCCCGACCAGAGCGCGTCGCCATAGCGGATGCGGTTGCCGGTCAGCGCCAGATACATGCCGAAATGGCTGCCGAGGTCGGGCAGCAGATGGCTGCCGCCGACATCCGGGAAGAAGCCGATGCCCACTTCCGGCATGGCGAACTGGGCGTTTTCAGTGAGGACCCGGTGCGAGCCGTGGAACGAGATGCCGACGCCGCCGCCCATGACGATGCCGTCGATCAGCGACAGATAGGGCTTGGCGTAGCGCTGGACATGCGCGTTGAGGCGGTACTCATCGGCGAAGAACTGGACGGGCGGAGCGCCGGTATTGCGGCTTTCGTAGACATTCATGATGTCGCCACCGGCGGAAAACGCCCTTCCCTCGGCCTTGACGACTACAAGTGCCACCTCGCGGTCGTGCTCCCAGGCCTTGAGCGCGCGCGACAGCGCGAGCACCATGTTGTGGGTCAGCGCATTCAGCGCCTTCGGCCGCGTCAGCGTAACGATGCCGGCCCTGCCGGTCCGCTCGAAGCGGATTTCATCGCCGCCGCCAAAATCAATAACCAAGAGATTCCCTCACATCGAAGCCGGGTTCGAAGAGCTAATGTGCTGCGCGTGGGTGCGTCAATGCCGCAGGTGCCATCGCGCCGCTTGGTCTTGGGCAAACCGGCATGCTAAAAACCGCACAATCCGGAGACCATCGATGAACAAGTTCACCCCCGCCAAGCCAGCCGGCGCGCGCAGCGTCGACGAGATCACCGGCAGCCGCCGCCTGCGCCGCATGCGCAAGGCGGACTGGTCGCGGCGCCTGGTCCAGGAGAACCGCCTGACGGTGGACGACCTGATCTGGCCGATCTTCATCGTCGACGGCGAAAATCGCCGGGAAGCCATTCCGGCGATGCCCGGCGTCTTCCGCATGTCCGTCGATCTCGCGGTCAAGGAAGCCGAACGCGCGGCCAAGCTCGGCATCCCGGCGCTCGCCACCTTCCCCAATGTCGACATGGGCCTGCGCGACCAGACAGGCGCCCATATCCTCGAGCCGGACAACATCATCAATCGCGCCACCCGCGCGATCAAGGCGGCGGTTCCGGAGATCGGTATCATCACCGACGTGGCGCTCGACCCGTTCACAAGCCACGGCCATGACGGCATCCTGCGCGACGGCATCATCGTCAACGACGAGACGGTCGCGCAGGTGGCCGCGGCCGCGGTGCTGCAGGCGGCGGCGGGTTCCGACATCATCGCCCCCTCCGACATGATGGACGGCCGCATCGGCGCGATCCGCGACGCGCTCGACGACAACGGCTTCCAGGACGTGGCGATCATGTCCTATGCGACCAAGTTCGCCTCGGCCTTCTACGGCCCCTATCGCGAGGCGATCGGCACGCAAGGGCTGCTCAAGGGCGACAAGAAGACCTACTACCTCGACCACGCCAATTCCGACGAGGCGATGCGCGAGGCCGAGCAGGATCTCGCCGAGGGCGCCGACATGCTGATGGTCAAGCCCGGCCTGCCTTATCTCGACATCATCCGGCGGCTGAAGGACGAGTTCCGGATGCCGACCTTCGCCTATCAGGTGTCGGGCGAGTATTCGATGATAAAGGCTGCCGGCGCCAATGGCTGGATCGACGGCGAGAAGGCCATGATCGAGAGCCTGCTCGCCTTCAAGCGCGCCGGCTGCGATGGCATCCTGACCTATTTCGCGCCGGAAGTGGCGGCGATGCTGAAGGGGTGAGCCGGCGGCTCCTACAACGTGGTCCGCTGTTGTTGTAGTATGCGGACATGAACAGATCGGAAGCCCTGAGAAGACTACGAGAGAACGCCGAAGCCATACGAGGCATGGGCGCGACGTCGCTATACCTGTTCGGCTCGACGGCGCGTGACGAGTCGTCATTCGGCAGCGATCTCGATCTTTTCATCGACTACGATCCGGACAGCCGCTTCTCGCTGATAGATCTCGTCGGCATCAAACAGCTTCTGGAAGAGGCGATGGCGACGGAAATCGATGTCACGACGCGCAACAGCCTGCATCCGCAATTGAAGGCTGACATCGAGCGCACGGCCATTCGCGTGTTCTGATGGCACGACGCAAAGACGGGCCTATCCTCGCGGAAATTCTTGCAGCACTCGACGGGATCGAGAAGGCAACGTCAGACAAGACGCTCCACGACTACGAACAGGATTGGCTGCTGAAGCACGGCGTCCAACGCGGCATCGAGATCATTTCGGAAGCGGCACGGCACCTACCGGACGAGTTGCTCGTGACCGAACCCGAGATCCCGTGGAAGCAAATACGCGGAATCGGCAACGTCCCGAGACACGAGTACCATAGGATCGCAGACCCCATTGTCTGGGCGGTCGTGACCCGACAACCTGCCGGCACTGCGCAAGGCGATCGAACGCATCGCCACTGAAGTTGCGAAGCGGGAATCTTGAATTCCCATATGACCCCCCCCATCTGCTTCCACGCGGGCACCGTCGCCTGCATGCAGAGGATTGAATGACCGCACGCGTCCTGGACGGCGAAATCATCACCAACCGGCTCGACGACGTCCGGGCATATGACGGCGTGCGTACGCGTCGCGTGCTGGCGTTCCTGATCGACTACCTGCTCGTCGGACTGCTGACGATCCCGTTCGCGATCGTCGTGTTCTTCCTGGGCATCCTGACACTCGGACTTGGCTGGGCGCTGTTCGGCATACTGTTGCCGCTCGTGGCGCTCGTCTACGTGTGGACGACGCTTGGCGGCCCCAACCAGGCGACCACCGGCATGCGCATCATGGGCATCCGCCTCGACCGCCTCGACGGCCGCCCGATCGACGGGCTGCTTGCGGTGGTGCACTCGGTCCTGTTCTGGGCCGGCAACGTAATGCTCACCCCGCTTGTCCTGCTGGTCACGCTGTTTTCCGACCGCAAGCGCACGCTGCACGACCTGCTGCTCGGCACCGTGGTCAGCCGCAGCGACCGCTGATTGAGCCTTTTGGCGTGGCAAATCATGCTTTCGCGCTAAAATGTGAAGGCGAGTTGCAGTCCGCCTTCACATTCATGTTGAATTTTTCGCAGTCGGCGCCAAGCTAGGGGACATTCGTGGGGAGTCTTCTAGACGCTCGATGACGCAGCATTCGACCCATTCGCCGCAATTCTTCCTGACGGCACCTTCTCCCTGCCCCTATCTCGAAGGGCAATTCGAGCGAAAGGTCTTCACGCATCTCGTCGGGGACAAGGCGCCGGAGATGAACGACCTGCTGACCCAGGGCGGCTTCCGACGTTCGCAGAACATTGCTTACCGTCCGGCCTGCGAGACCTGCCGCGCCTGTGTCTCGGTGCGCATCCTTGCGCAGGAATTCGTGCCGACACGCAACATGCGCCGGGTGATCGAACACAATTCCGACCTGATCGGGGCGATGCATGACGCGGAGCCCTCGACGGAGCAATATTCGCTGTTCCGCGCCTATCTCGATGCCCGCCACCGCAAGGGCGGCATGTCGGACATGACCGTGCTCGACTACGCCATGATGGTCGAAGACACCCATGTCGACACCAAGGTGATCGAATACCGCCGCCGCGGCCCGGACTCCTTCATCACCGGCAAGGGCCAGGGCGAGCTGATCGCGGTGGCCCTGACCGACAGGATGTCGGATGGCCTGTCGATGGTCTACTCCTACTTCAATCCGGAGATGGACCATCGCTCGCTTGGCACCTTCATGATCCTCGACCACATCGCCCGCGCCCGCGCCATGGGCCTGCCCCACGTCTATCTCGGATACTGGGTCAACGGTTCACGCAAGATGAACTATAAGATACGCTTCAAGCCGCAGGAGCATCTCGCGCCCAAGGGCTGGGAGCGCTTCGAAGGCTAGAACTGATCACGTCCGGCCCGTTTCCACGCTGCCGTCGACCGTCTGGCAGAGGAAACCGTGGCTGACGTCCATTCGAACCACACCAAAGGGCTGTTGCTCACCGGCATCGGCGGCCTCGCGCTGACCGTCGACATTCCACTCATCAAGCTGGCGGCCGGCAACAACTGGTCGATCCTGATGATGCGAAGCGGCACCACCTTCCTTGCCGCGATCGTCATCTGGCTGGTCTGGCGCGCGTTCGACCGCAATGCCCCACAGCTCATCCCCGGCAAGGCAGGCCTGGTGGTCGCCAGCCTCTACGGCATAGGCTCCATTTCATTCATCACCGCCGTCTACAACACGTCCACGGCAAACCTCGTCTTCATCCTGGCCTTCAACACCGTCTTTGCGGCGCTACTGTCGTGGATATTCCTGCGCGAGAGACCGCGCCCGGCAACCACGCTGGCGATGCTGTTCATGATCGGCGGCGTGCTCGTCATCGTCGGAGGCTCGATCGGGACAGGCCACGTTTTCGGCGACCTGATGGCGGTCGTATCGGCCTTCTGCATCGCCTCGGCCATCACCATCTCGCGCTCCAGCGGCAAGGACATGGGCTTCACCGCCCTGGTCGGCGTGCTGTTTCCCTGCCTGGTTGCGGCCTTCATGGTCTCCAAGACCGGTTTTCAGGTCGAGGCGCCGTGGTGGATCATCTTCAACGGCGCGGTGATCATGCCGATCTCGTTCTTCTGCCTCGCCAACGGCCCGAAGTATCTCTCCGGACCGGAAGTGGCGATGTTCTATCTCCTGGAGACGGTGCTCGCGCCGATCTGGGTCTGGATGATCTTTTCCGAGGTGCCGACGACCAACAGCCTGATCGGCGGAGCGATCCTGATCGTGACGCTCGTCGCCCACTCGGCCTGGCAGCTTTCCCAGAGCCGCAAGCGTCGCGCCGGCGCGGTCATCGAACAGGCAGCCTAGCCCCCGCGCGGCTGCTAGCCGGCCTGCGTCCGCTTGGCCGGCGCATCGTCGCCCGCCGCTTCGGCCGCGCCCTCGGTCGGTGCATTGGCGGCAACGATCGCGGCCTCGTCGGTCAGTTCGATCTCGCGGATCCACTCGCGCCAGATGGCGACGAGCAGCGCCATCAGCACCGGCCCGATGAACAGGCCGAGCAGGCCCATCGTCTTGACGCCGCCGATGAGGCCGAAAAAGGTCGGCAGGAACGGCAGCTTGATCGGGCCGCCCACCAGCCTCGGCCGCAGCGTCTTGTCGACGATGAAAAGCTCGATCGAACCCCAGGCGAACAGGGCCACGCCGGCAATCGGCGAGCCGCTGGCGAGGAGATAGACCGAGACGAGCGTGAAACACAGCGGCGCGCCGCCGGGGATCAGCGCCATGAAGCCGGTGATGACGCCGAGGGTCACCGGCGAGGGCACGCCGGCGATCCAGTAGGCGACGCCGAGCACGACCCCCTCGCCTATCGCGATCACCGTCATGCCCATCACGGTGGCGCTGATGGTCTTGGGTACCACGCGCGAGATGCGCTCCCATCGCATCGGCAGGATGCGCTCGCCGAGCCGGTCGAGCTGGCCCACGAACGCCTCGCCGTCGCGATAGGTGAAAAACAGGGCGATCAGCATGAACAGCATGGTGAGCAGGATGCTGAAGGCGCTGCCACCGGCGGCGAGAACGCCGCGGTAGATGCTGCCGATATTTGCGCCGCTGAAGAGCTGGAACAGTTCGCCGATCGAGCCCGGATGGCCGATGTTGCGGGTCCATTGCTCGTTGAGCCACTCGCCAACGACCGGCAGGTTGGCGATCCACGCAGGCGTCGACGCGCCCTGACGGTTGGTGTTCACCGCCCAGGCGAACCATTCGCGGATCTCGTTCACCGCATAGGTCGAGGCAAAGGAGATGGGCACCACGAGGAAGGCGACGATGAACAGCAGCGCCAAAGTGGCGGCGATGGTGCGGTTGCCTTCGACGGCCGCGAGCAGCCGGCGGTAGATGGGCCAGCTGGCGAAGGCGATGACAAGCGCTGCCAGCACCGGCACGAGGAACCCATGGAAGAAATAGATGCCGGCCGCCACGATCAGGACCAGCAGCCAGCGGGCTGCCGACAATGGCGGGACGAGCGGCGCGCGCATCGGCATGGACGGGCCGAAAAGTCGCGGCTCGCGCTCCGGTTTGCGGGGATTGGACAGTCTCAAGGGCCTGATCTCCTTGGCCCTGGTATGGACCCTAGCTGGACGCCCGGCGACACCGCATGACACCGGCTAGAGGATCATAGAGCCTAACGCGGCGGCGCGCACGCAAACTTTGGGCGCCGCGCGCCTGCCTCAACGTCAACCGAAGCGCCCGGTGCGCGGGAACCCCTTGGGAACCATCCGGCCCGCCGTGGCGCGGGCGCCGATCCACTCCGCCAGCTCCTCGCGGGTGCGGGTGAAGGTGCGCTCGGCCGAATCCTGCCAGGTAAGCCCCGTCTCCATCGCGAAGGCCTTCACGTCGAGGACGCCGCCATCCTTGTATTTCTGCAGGCGGACGCCCTTGCCGCGCGTCATTTCGGGGATTTCCTGCAACGCAAACACCAGCATCTTGCGGTTCTCGCCGACGATGGCGAGATGGTCGCCGATCAGCGGCACGCAGAGCTTGGCCTCGTCGGGCGTCCTGATGTTCATCACCTGCTTGCCCTTGCGGGTGTTGGCGATGACCTCGTCCTCGGGCACCACGAAGCCGTTGCCCTCGTGGCTGACCAGCAGCAGCTTGCGCTTGGGCTCATGGACGAAGGCCGTGACGATGTCCTGGTCGTTCTCCATGTCCACGATGATGCGGATCGGCTCGCCGTGGCCGCGGCCGCCCGGCAGGCGGTCGGCGCCGATGGTGTAGAACTTGCCGCCCGTGGTGAAGACCAGGATCTTGTCCGTCGTCTGGGCATGGAAGGCGAGCTTGAGGCTGTCGCCCTCCTTGAAGGAAAGTTGCGAATAGTCGGCCAGGTGGCCCTTCATCGCCCGCAGCCAGCCCTTTTCGGAGACCACGACCGTCACCGGCTCCTTCTCGATCATGGCGTGATGGATGTCGGTAAGGTCGTGCTCAGGCGCTGCGGTGAACTCCGTGCGGCGGCGGCCAAGCTCGGTATCGAGGCCATAGAGCTTGCGCACATTGGCCACTTCCCACTTGATCGTCTGCCACTGCTTGCTCTCGGACGAGAGCAGCGCCTCGATCTGCTTCTTCTCGGCGCTGAGGGCATCGTGTTCCTTGCGGATCTCGAATTCCTCGAGCTTGCGCAGCGCCCGCAGGCGCATGTTGAGGATGGCCTCGGCCTGCGTGTCGGTGAGATCCCAGCGGGCCATCATGACCTGCTTGGGCTCGTCCTCCTCGCGGATGATGCGGATCACCTCGTCGATGTTGAGGTAGGCGATCAGGTAGCCGCCGAGGATTTCCAGCCGCCGCTCGATTTCCCCGAGGCGGAACTGCGAGCGCCGGACGAGCACTTCGCGACGATGCTCGAGCCATTCCTGCAGCACGCTCTTGAGCGACAAGACGTTCGGCACCTTGCCGCGCGACAGGACGTTCATGTTGAGCGAGAAGCGGCTTTCGAGCTCGGTGAGCTTGAACAGCGACTCCATCAGAAGGCCGGGATCGACGGTGCGGCTCTTGGGCACCAGCACGACGCGGATGTCCTCGGCGCTCTCGTCGCGGATGTCCTCCAGCAGCGGCAGCTTGCGCGCGATCAGGAGCTCGGCAATCTTCTCGATCAGCCGCGACTTGAGCACGCCGTAGGGGATCTCGGTGACGACGATATTCCAGGTGCCCCTGCCCTGGTCTTCCTGGTGCCACTTGGCGCGCACGCGGAAGCCACCGCGGCCGGTCTCGTAGGCCTGGACGATCGAAGCCCAGTCGTCGACGACGCTGCCGCCGGTCGGGAAGTCGGGGCCGCGCACCTTGCAGGCCAGGGCAAGCTCGGGGTCGTCCTTTATCTGCTCCCACTCCGAGGGAGAGGTCATGAGGTCGGTGACCGTGGCCTGCGGATTGTCGATGAGATGGAGCGCAGCACTGCACAATTCGGCCGCGTTGTGTGGCGGGATCGACGTCGCCATGCCGACCGCGATGCCCGACGAACCGTTGGCCAGCAAGTTCGGAAAGGCCCCCGGCAGGACGATGGGCTCCTCGTCCTCCTCATTGTAGGTCGGACGGAAGTCGACGGCATCCTCGGTGATGCCCTCGAGCAGCGACACCGCCACCTCGGTCATGCGCGCTTCGGTGTAGCGCATGGCAGCGGCGTTATCGCCGTCGATGTTGCCGAAGTTTCCCTGCCCGTCGACCAGCGGATAGCGGACCGAAAAGTCCTGGGCCAGGCGCACCAGCGCGTCGTAGATGGACTGGTCGCCGTGCGGGTGGAACTTGCCCATCACCTCGCCGACGATGCGGGCGCATTTGGCGAATCCCTGGTCCGGATTGAGCCTGAGCAGACGCATGGCGTGCATGATGCGGCGGTGGACGGGCTTCAGCCCGTCGCGCACGTCCGGCAGCGCCCGATGCATGATGGTCGACAGCGCATAGGCGAGGTAGCGCTCTTCGAGCGCCTTCTTGAGGTCGACCGGTTCGATGTTGTCACCGCCGCCGGACGGCGGCAAAAGCCCTTTTCCCATGGGTTTGGACTAACGGAACGGGCGATTCGCGACAAGCCTTATCGGCAAAAGCAAGGGTGAATGGCACCCGGATGCGACGAATCTTCCTGCTCGCTAAAGTAGCAATCTCGCGGTCAGTGGGTCATTCACCATTTTTGCGCGTGTTGCATTGCAGCGATTGCCTTTTGCGTCGAATTGCTGCCATTGTCATTGCGGCGCCTTCTTCCAGTCCAGTTCGTGACGGACGAAAGGCCGAACGATTCCTAACAGTCTCAGGGAACCACCATGACGCAACATCGCTCTGCATTCGGCAAGCTCGTGCTATCGACATTCCTCTTCACGCTGCCGCTGAACGCTGCGTTCGCCCAGGAGGCCGGCGCAGTGGCCGAAAGGCTCAAGACAGTGCTTGCCTCACAGAACATGACGCTGGGCTGGAGCAGCGCAACCGGCGACGCGTCGGAGATCGTCCTCGAAGGCGCCACCATCACCGTGGCCGGCGAGGGCAAGGCGTTCCCGATCGGCAAGCTGACGCTGAGCGGCGTCGAAGACGACAACGGCGGCTACAAGATCACGACGATCAGCACCGAGCCCTACAGCGTCACCCAGGACGGCGCGACCGTCGACATCAGCCCGTTGACCTTCGGCAACGTGAAATTGCCGGCCGAAGGCTCCACCGATCCGCTCGCCTCGCTGCTGATGTACGAAACGGCGGCGCTCGACAATCTCAGCGTCAAGGTGGGCGACAAGCAGGCCTTTCAGATGACCAACTTCACCGCCGAGGTAACGCCGCCGGTCGACGGGAAGGCCATGTCGTTCACCGGCGGGGCCGAGAAGTTCTCGGCCGATCTCAGCCTCGTCGAGGACCCGCAGTCGAAGGCAGCGATCGACGCGCTCGGCTACCAGAACATCAGCGGCAACCTCCAGCTCGCCGGCACCTGGCAGCCGACCGACGGGCGGATGACGCTGTCGCAGTACAATATCGCGGTCGACAATGCCGGCGCGCTCGGCATGACCTTCGATCTCGGCGGCTACACGCTCGACTTCATCAAGTCGGTGCAAGACCTGCAGAAGACCATGGCCGCGCAGCCGCAGGGCGCCGACAATTCGGCCCAGGGCCTGGCCATGCTCGGCCTCATGCAGCAGCTCACCTTCCACGGTGCCACGATCCGCTTCGACGACGCGTCGATCACCAACAAGGTGCTGGAATATCTCGGCAAGCAGCAGGGCATGACGGCCAAGGATATTGCCAACCAGGCCAAGGCGATCGTTCCGTTCATGATGATGGAGCTCAACAACCCCGAACTGACCCAGCAGGTCACGGCCGCCGTCACGGCCTTCCTGGACAACCCGAAGTCGCTCGAAATCGCCGCGAAGCCCGGCTCGCCGGTGCCGTTCGCGTTGCTCGCCGCCAATGGCATGGCGAACCCGAAGGACCTGCCGAAGACGCTTGGCCTTTCGGTCACGGCAAACCAGTAAGCCTCAGGGCCGACGCCAAACAAAAAAGCCCGGCAGCGATGCCGGGCTTTTTTCTTGGCGATTTGTCGAGTCGAAAGAGGCGCTTGCGCGCGTTGCTTAAGCCTCTTTCTTGGCCACCGCGACGCGCAGCGACAGCTCGCGCAGCTGCTGCGGCGTGGCCTCGGCCGGCGCGTTCATCAGCAGGTCCTGCGCCTGCTGGTTCATCGGGAAAAGCGTCACTTCGCGCAGGTTCTTGGCGCCGACGAGCAGCATGATCACGCGGTCGACACCGGCAGCCATGCCGCCATGCGGCGGCGCGCCGTACTGGAAGGCGCGGTAGAGACCGCCGAAATGTTCCTCGACCTCTTCACGCGACTTGCCGGTCAGCTCGAAGGCCTTGACCATCAGTTCGGGCAGCTGGTTGCGGATCGAGCCGGAGGCGATTTCGAAGCCGTTGCAGACCATGTCGTACTGATAGGCCTTGATGGTCAGCGGGTCCTGGTTGTTGAGCGCATCCAGGCCGCCCTGCGGCATCGAGAACGGGTTGTGGGCGAAATCGATCTTCTTCTCTTCTTCCAGCCATTCGTAGAACGGGAAGTCGATGATCCAGCACAGCTCGAAACGCTCGCGGTCGACGAGGTTCAGTTCCTCGCCGGCACGGGTGCGGGCAGCGCCCGCGAACGAGACGAACTTCCTGGGATCGCCGGCGACGAAGAAGGCGGCATCGCCGTCCGACAGGCCGAGCTGCTCACGGATCGCCTCGGTGCGCTCCTCGCCGATGTTCTTGGCGATCGGGCCTGCGCCCTCGAGCTTGTCGCCTTCCTTGCGCCAGAAGATGTAGCCGAGGCCCGGCTGGCCCTCGCCCTGCGCCCAGGAGTTCATGCGATCGCAGAATGCGCGCGAGCCGCCGGTCTTGGCCGGGATCGCCCAGACCTCGACCTTCGGGTTGGAGGCGATCATGCCCGCGAACACCTTGAAGCCAGAACCGTCGAAGTGCCTGGTGACTTCCTGGATCTCGATCGGATTGCGCAGATCGGGCTTGTCGGTGCCATAGGTGCGCAGCGCGGTATCGTAAGGAATGCGGCGGAACTGCTGGGTGACCGGCTTGCCGTCGGCAAACTTCTCGAACACGCCGCGCATCACCGGCTCCATCGTGTTCCAGACGTCTTCCTGGGTCACGAAGCTCATTTCGAGGTCGAGCTGGTAGAATTCGCCCGGCAGGCGGTCGGCGCGCGGGTCTTCGTCGCGGAAGCACGGCGCGATCTGGAAGTAGCGGTCGAAGCCCGCGACCATCAACAGTTGCTTGTACTGCTGCGGCGCCTGCGGCAGCGCGAAGAACTTGCCCGGATGGATGCGCGACGGCACCAGGAAGTCGCGCGCGCCTTCCGGCGACGAGGCCGTCAGGATCGGCGTCGAATATTCGGTGAAGCCGACGTCGTTCATGCGCTTGCGCATCTCGGCGATGATCCTGGTGCGCGCCACGATGTTCTTGTGCAGCGTTTCGCGGCGCAGGTCGAGGAAGCGGTACTTGAGGCGGATGTCCTCGGGATATTCCGGCTCGCCGAAGACCGGCAGCGGCAGTTCCTTGGCGGCCGACAGCACCTCGATCTCGCGGGCGAAGATCTCGATCTCCCCGGTCGGCAGGTTGGCGTTGACCGCCTCGTCCAGGCGCGCCTTGACGTCGCCGTCGACGCGGATCACCCACTCACCGCGGACCGTCTCGGCGGTCTTGAAGGCCGGCGAATCGGGATCGGCGACGATCTGGGTCATGCCGTAGTGATCGCGCAGGTCGATGAACAGCAGGCCGCCATGGTCGCGGACGCGATGCACCCAGCCGGACAGGCGAACGGCGGAGCCGACGTCGGATTTCCTCAATTGGGCGCAGGTGTGGCTGCGGTAACGGTGCATGGCAAAGTTCCGGTTCGGGCTGTTGTTGTGCGGCGCCCAGGCGTCATCCGCGCCCCGGGCCGAAAATTCGCGCGAAAAGCGCATGGGTGCCCGGTTTTGTCAAGGCAAAGCGGGCTCCGACACGTTGTGCGGGCGGCTAGAAGCGCTTCTTGAGCCACACGCGCGAATGTCCGGCCGGGTAATCGTCGATGCGGCCGAACTCCTCGTATCCCTGGCGCTTGTAGAACTCGGGCGCTTGGAACGTATACGAATCGAGATGCACGCCGACACAGCCGCGCTGCCTCGCCGCTTCCTCGGCCGCTGCCAGCAGCCGCGTGCCGAGGCCTCCGCCGCGATGGTCGGGGCTGATCCAGAGCCACTCGACGAACAGCCAGCTGTATTCCGACGAGCCCTTGAGGCCGCCCGCGACCCTGCCCTGCGCATCGCGGGCGACGATCCAGAGGTCCTGGTCGTCGGGCGGCCCCGCGGTGTCGTAGTTGTATGCGTTCAGCCCGTTGCCGATCAGGCTCGCAGTCTCCCGGTCGATGCTCGTGCTGACGGTCAGGGTCGTCATTATCGGCTCCCGCGCCCGAAGGCGGAAACGGGAAGCTATCGGCAAGTTTTGTGGCAAGGTTGGCGCAGCCGACGGAATATGTCGCACCAGCGGCGGTGCGGCATTGACCCGAGGGCCTAACTAGAGCCAAGTCGGGTTTTGTCACGCGCATCGAATGTCTTCCATACGCCCCCTCATACCGCTCCTGATCACCGCCGGCATCCTGCTCGGCGGCAACGGCCTGCAAAGCACGCTCTTGGCGCTGCGCGGAGCTCAGGAAGGCTTTTCGGCTTCGACCATCGGGCTGAACGGCACCGCCTATTTCGGCGGCTTCCTGCTCGGCTGCATCTTCATCACCCGGATCATGAAGGCCGTGGGCCACGTCCGCGCCTTCGCGGCGCTGGCCGCGATCGCGGCTTCGGCGACGCTCACGCTGGTGCTGGTCATCGACCCGCTGACCTGGTCGGCGATCCGCTTCACCACCGGATTCTGCTTCGCCGGCCTGTTCACGGTGATGGAGAGCTGGCTGAATTCCGGTGCATCCAACAACGACCGCGCGCGGCTGCTTGCGATCTACCGCATCATCGACATCGGCTCGGTGACCGGGGCGCAATTCATGATCCCGATCTTCGGCGCCGGCGGCTTCACCATCTTCGCCATCATGTCGATCATGATCACGCTGTCGCTGGTGCCCGTCTCGATCGCCGACCGCTCCAACCCGACGCCGCCCGAGGACGTCAGGCTTGATCTCAGGCGCGCCTGGCGCATCTCGCCGCTCGGCAGCATCGGCTGCATCTTCGTCGGCATCACCAACAGCGCGTTCCGCACGATGAGCCCGATCTATGCCGAGCAGATCGGCATGTCGGTCACCGACGTGGTCACCTTCGTCAGCGTCGGCATCATCGGCGGCGCGATGATCCAATACCCGCTCGGCTACCTTTCGGACCTTTGGGACCGCCGCAGGGTTCTGCTCGTGGCCACGACAGGCGCCCTCGCCTCCGCGCTGATGCTGGTGTTCATGGCCGGCACGTCGCCGATCGCCAACTTCGTGCTCGTCTTCATCTTCGGCTCGTTCGCGATGCCGCTCTATTCGCTGTCGGCGGCCCATGCCAACGACCGCGCCGAGAAAGGCGAGTTCGTCCTCGTCAATGCCGCCCTGATGCTGTTCTATTCGGTAGGCGCCATCGCCGGGCCGTTCATCGCGTCGCTGTTCATGGAGAGCTACGGGCCGCACTCGTTGTTCGCGTTCAGCGCCGCGGTCTATGTCATTTTCATCGCCGTGATCGTCTACCGCATGGGCGTGCGTTCGCCCGTGCCGGCAGGGCATCGCAGCCGTTTCTTCGGGCTATTGCGGACCTCGCCGATATTCGCCAGATTCGCCGGTCGTAGCAGCAACGGCGACGATTCCGGCGACGCATAGGCGGCTTATCGGGCGCCGCAGGCGCTTGACGAAACGGCGCGTGGCTGAAATGGAATGGCAACGCGTTCTGACCAAAGCAATATTATGCATGTAATTACGACCCAGGAAGAACTCGAAACGACCATCGCGGCGCTGGAAGATTCCGGCTTCGTGACGGTCGACACCGAATTCATTCGCGAAACCACCTTCTGGCCCGAACTCTGCCTGATCCAGATGGCGGCGCCCGGCGTTTCGGCGCTGGTCGATCCGCTGGCGCCGGGAATCGACCTCAAGCCGTTCTTCCGCCTCATGGCCAACGAGGCGGTGACCAAGGTCTTCCACGCGGCCCGCCAGGACATCGAGATCATCTTCCATCTCGGCGGACTGATCCCGCATCCGGTGTTCGATACTCAGGTCGCGGCCATGGTCTGCGGCTTCGGCGACAGCGTTTCTTACGAGCAGATCGTGCAGAAGGTGACGGGCGGACGCATCGACAAGTCGTCGCGATTCACCGACTGGCGCCACAGACCGCTGTCCGAAAAGCAGCTCGAATACGCGCTGGCCGACGTCACCCACCTGATCGACGTCTACAAGCACCTCCAGTCCGAGCTCGAGCGAGAGGACCGCGCCCACTGGCTCAACGAGGAAATGGAGGTCCTGACCTCGCGCGAGACCTACGACCCGCACCCCGAGGACGCCTGGAAGCGGCTCAAGATGCGCCTGCGCAAGCCGCAGGAGCTCGCCATCGTGCAGGCGGTCGCCGCCTGGCGCGAACGCGAGGCGCGCGAACGCAACGTGCCGCGCGGGCGCGTGCTCAAGGACGACGCCATCTACGAGATCGCTCAGCAGGCCCCGCGTGACGCCACGGCCCTGTCGCGCCTGCGCACCACGCCCAAGGGCTGGGAGCGCTCGTCGCCGGCCACCGCGCTGGTCGGCGTGGTCAATGCCGCGCTGGACATCCCGCGCGACCAGATGCCCAAGCTGCCCAAGACCTTCCAGCCGCCAGAGGGAACGAGCGCCGCGGCCGAACTGCTGAAGGTGCTGCTGCGGCTGGTGTCGGAAAAGGAAGGCGTCGCACCCAAGGTGCTGGCATCGGGTGACGAGATCGACCGCATCGCCGCCGAGGGCGAGGCCGCCGACGTGCCCGCCCTCCAGGGCTGGCGCCGCGCAGTGTTCGGCGAGGCAGCGCTCAAGCTGGTTCGCGGCGAGATCGCCATCAGGTTCGACAAGCGCCGTATCGCGATCTTCGACGTCAAGGGCTAGCGCTGCAGCGCGCGTGAGCGCCTTGCCGCCGCAAGTGTGAAAGTGCCGATGACGACAACCGGCACCGCCAGAAACGCAAATTTGGCGACGATCAGCCCGGAGGCGAGCGCCATCGCCTCGGCGCCGGCCGATGGCGGGTCGGAGAGGATTCGCGCGACGACGACGTTTTCAGCGTAGTCGGCGATCGTATAGGGCAGCACCAATGCCAGCGCCAGGATCGCGCGCAGGCGGTCCGAAAGAGCCGCGAAGCGCGGCAGCCGATCTCCGGCCTTGAGGATGAGGCTCGTCAGCGTAGCCGACAACAGCGCCGGGAAGATCAGGTCGAAGGTGAGATAGTGCCAGACCAGGATGGTCTCGGCGCCAAGGCGCCCGAGGCCCGCCACCCAGGCGAAGCCCTCGCTCTCCGAAAATCCCCAGAAACGCAGGTCGAGCGACGAGAGGCCGCCGCTCAACCTGCGGAAATAGAGGAACTCCAGCATCGTCATGGCGGCGAAGACCGCCGCCGTGGCGAAGCTCAGCGCGGCCGCATGACGCCGCAGCCTCAGGATCGCATGGATCACGCGCCGCCCGGGTAGTTCGGGCTTTCGCGGGTGATGGTCACGTCATGGGCGTGGCTCTCGCGCAGGCCGGCATTGGAGATGCGCACGAAGGTGGCGCGCTCGCGGAAATCGGCGAGGTCACGCGCGCCGACATACCCCATGGCTGCCTTGAGGCCACCTGCCAGTTGATGCAGCACGCCTGCGACCGGGCCCTTGTAGGGAACCTGGCCCTCGATGCCCTCGGGCACGAGCTTCAGCGTGTCGCGGACTTCCGCCTGGAAGTAGCGGTCTGCCGATCCGCGGGCCATGGCGCCCACCGAGCCCATGCCGCGATAGGCCTTGAACGAGCGGCCCTGGTGCAGATAGACCTCGCCCGGGCTTTCGTCGGTGCCGGCCAGCAGCGAGCCGATCATGGCGGCACCCGCACCGGCGGCCAGCGCCTTGGCGAGATCGCCCGAGAACTTGATGCCGCCGTCGGCGACCACGGTGACGCCGGACTTCTGCGCTGCCTCGACGGCCGACATGATGGCCGAAAGCTGCGGCACGCCGACGCCAGCCACGATACGGGTGGTGCAGATCGAGCCCGGCCCGATGCCGACCTTGACCGCGTCCGCGCCCGCGTCGATCAGCGCCTGCGCACCGTCGGCGGTGGCGACGTTGCCGGCCATGATGCGAACCGAATTCGAGATCTTCTTGGCGCGGGCGACGGCGTCGAGCACGCGCTGCGAGTGGCCATGGGCGGTGTCGATGACCAAAAGGTCGACGCCGGCGTCGATCAGGCGCTCGGCACGCTCGAAGCCGTCATTGCCGACGCTGGTGGCAGCTGCGGCGCGGAGACGGCCCTGCGCATCCTTGGTGGCGTTGGGGTTGAGCTGCGACTTCTCGATGTCCTTGACGGTGATGAGGCCGACGCAATTGCCCTGCTTGTCGACGACGAGCAGCTTCTCGATGCGGTGCTTGTGCAGGAGCCGCTTTGCTTCCTCCTGATCGACGTTCTCCTTGACCGTGATCAGGTTCTCCCGCGTCATCAGCTCGTAGACCTTCTGGGCGGGGTCCGAGGCGAAGCGCACGTCTCGGTTGGTGAGGATGCCGACGAGGCGGCCGGTCTTCTGCCCGCCGGTACCGCCGTTCTCAACGACGGGAATGCCGGAGATGGTGTAGTGGCGCATCAACGCCAGCGCATCGGCAAGCGTCGCGTCGGGGCCGATGGTGACCGGGTTGATGACCATGCCCGATTCGAACTTCTTGACCTGGCGGACCTGCTCGGCCTGTTCGGCCGGCGAGAAGTTGCGATGGATGACGCCGATGCCGCCGGCTTGCGCCATGGCGATCGCGAGGCGGGCTTCGGTGACCGTATCCATGGCTGCAGAGATGATCGGCACGTTGAGGTCGATGTCGCCGGCGATGCGCGCGCGGATGTCGGTCTCACCGGGCATGACCTCGGAGTGCCCCGGCTGCAGAAGCACGTCGTCGAAGGTCAGCGCCAGCGCGCCGGTGGAAGATTCGATGATTTTCGCCATGGCCACTCCTCAGGGGACGTCGGAAGGAAGAATGCGAAAACGGGCGCTGGAACCAATGGTATGCAGCGCCGACTCCTCATCTTCCCTTTCAGGATTGGCGCTGGCTGGTAACACGTCTTGAGGCCGATGAAAAGCATGCGATGCAGGCCAATCGACGCATCGGGGCGCCGGCGCCGCTTGCGCCAACCCACTTTTTTGGCAAGGTGCGGCAAGGGGCAGATTCAGCTTTGAATTGCGGGGGACGACAACAGCATGAACGACATGTCGAGCCTGCAGCCGCCGGCAGCGCCAAGTCTGGCGATGCGGCGGGAGCCGTTCACGTTCACGGGTACCGCACGCGAATATTTCGGCATCTGGATCGTCAACGTGCTGCTGACCATCCTGACGCTCGGCATCTATTCGGCCTGGGCCAAAGTGCGGCGCCAGCGTTACTTCTATGGCAATACGCATCTTGCCGGCGCGACCTTCGATTACCACGCCTTGCCCTGGCGCATCCTGATCGGGCGCATCATCGTCCTGGTGATGCTGGTGCTCTACAACGTCACGCTGCAGTTCCTGCCGCTGTTCGGCCTGCTCGTCTTCGCGATCTTCATGTTCGCCATCCCCTGGTTCATCATGCGCGGCCTGCGCTTCAACGCGCGGGTGACGAGCTATCGCAACGTCCGCTTCGATTTCACCGGCACCTATTGGGGCGCCTTCCTGGCCTATATCGTTGGCGGCTTGCTGATCTACGGCTCGGCCGGCCTGCTCGCGCCCATCGCCTCGCGCTGGATGTGGAACTACATGCTGGGCAACCTTCGCTATGGCGGGCGTCCGATCATCTGCGACCCACGGCTGGACAAGCTCTACCGACAGATATGGCTGCCGGCGTTCGTGCTGATCGGCGGGGGCCTGGTCGGCATCGCCATTGCGGCGTTCGTCCTGGTATCGGCGGGGCTTCCGGCATTGGATCCCGCCACGGCCAGCGGATGGTCGGTCGGCGTGATGGTGGTCACCATGTATGCCGCGATGATACCGCTGTTCCTGGTCTTCATGCTGGCCGGCCTGATCTACCGCGCAGGCATCCGCAACGTCGTCTTCAACGAAACGGTCATCGACGGGCGGCACGTACTGGCCTCGTCCATCGGGCGGCGCCGCTTCGCATCGATTTCGATCACCAATCTCCTGGCAACGATCTTCTCCCTCGGTCTCGCCCGCCCGTGGGCAGCGGTCAGGATGGCAAAGTACATGGCGACGGTAACCGCGCTCGACAGCACCGGCTCGCTCGACGCCTACACGAGCGCGCTGCAGAACGAGGGCACCGCGACCGGCTCCGAGTTCCTCGACGTGGAAGGGTTCGACCTTGGTTTCTGAGAAGGAGACCGTCGCCGGCCTTTGGCGCAGGGCGGGAGAGGCCCGTGCCGCCGATGCCCGGCTGGCGATATCGGCCGACGGGATGGCGACCGTCGCCGATCCCGTTGGTGCCGTCCTTGCTTCGGGAGCCTTTCAGGCGCTCAAAGTGTCGGATCGCGTGGGCTCGATCCCGCGCCAGGTCACCTATCCCGACGGCAGCGTCTTCGAGACGGACGACAATGACGGCGTCGACCGGCTTGTCGCCACCCACTCATCCAGCAGTGCCGGCTTCATCCACAGGCTGGAACGGTTCCGCCCACGGCTGGTGCTGTTCGTCCTGGCAACGATCGTGCTGGGTTCCGCAGTCTATCGCTATGCCATGCCGCTGCTGGTCGAAGTGGCGATATCCGTCACACCGCCGGTGGTGACCACACTGATGAGCAAGAGCGCGCTCGCATCGCTCGACCAGGCTATCTTCGAACCGAGCAAGCTCAGCCCCGAGCGCCAGAAATCGTTGAGCGACGGCTTCGCCGAACTGGTGGCACAGACGGATGAGCCACCATCGGAACGCGCCGCATATGCCCTCAACTTCCGCGCCGGCGGTCCCATCGGCCCCAATGCCTTCGCCCTGCCCGACGGCACGGTGGTTCTGACCGACGAACTGGTGGAGCTGGCCGGCAAGGACGACGAAATGATCCTGGGCGTGCTCGGCCACGAGATCGGCCATGTCGACCATAAACACAGCCTGCGCCAGCTTTATCGCGCGGCGGGCGTGACGGCGCTGATCATGCTGATCGGCGGCGATATCGGCTCGGGCACCGAAGACATCATGGTCCAGGGCGCGGCCCTGCTCAGCCTGTCCTATTCGCGCGACGCCGAGACCGACGCCGACAGGTTCAGCGTGGCGCTCTTGCGCAAGGCCGGAAAGGACCCTGCCGCCATCGCCCGCTTCTTCGAATTGCTGCGCGACAAGCTTGGCGATCGTGCCGAAGGCAGCTTCCTGTCGACGCATCCCGCAACGCCCGAACGCATCGCCGAAACCCGGCGCTATGCAAGCGAGGTCGGCGGCTCGAACTGACTGGCCTTGAAGAGCGGCGCGCCCTGGCAGCGGACAGGCTGGCGACAGCGTGCTACGCGTCCCCGATCGGCGCATTGCCGCCGCAACCGACCCATACCGTTCCGACATGTCCACGAATCGAACCACTCCGCTGATCCTGGCGGTCGCCCTCTTCATGGAAAACATGGATTCCACGGTGATCGCCACCTCCCTGCCGGCGATCGCCACGGATATCGGCGCCAGCCCGATCGCCCTCAAGCTGGCGCTCACCGCCTATCTCGTGTCGCTCGCCATCTTCATCCCCGTCAGCGCCTGGATGGCCGACCGGTTCGGCGCCAAGCGGGTGTTCAGGGTCGCGATCGGCGTGTTCATGCTGGGCTCGATCGCCTGCGCGCTTTCCAACTCGCTCGGCGCCTTCGTGCTCGCGCGCTTCCTGCAGGGCATGGGCGGCTCGATGATGACGCCGGTGGCGCGGCTGGTGCTGGTGCGCACGACCGAAAGGAGCGGGCTGGTCTCGGCCATGGCGACGCTGACGATCCCCGCTCTCATCGGCCCGCTGATAGGGCCGCCGGTGGGCGGCTTCATCACCACCTTCTTCGCCTGGCAGTGGATATTCCTGATCAACATTCCGATCGGCATCGTCGGCATCTGGCTGTCCGGCCGCTTCCTGCCCGAAATCCCGCCTGAGCCGACCCAGCGCATGGATGTCGTCGGCTTCTTCCTGTCGGCCATCGCCGCCTCGGGCATCGTCTTCGGGCTTTCGGTCGTCAGCCTGCCGGCGCTGCCGCCCGTGGTCGGGGCGATCACCGTCAGCGTCGGCGTGGCCTGCGCCCTGCTCTACATCCGGCACGCCCGGCGGACGCTCCATCCGCTGCTCGAGCTCAGGCTGTTTTCCAATCCCGTATTCAGGACCGCGATCGTCGGCGGCTCGCTGTTCCGCATCGGCGTCGGCGCGACGCCGTTCCTGCTGCCGCTCTTGTTCCAGCTGGGCTTCGGACTTACGCCATTCCAGTCGGGCATGATCACCTTCGCCTCGGCCGCAGGCGCGCTGTCGATGAAGTTCGTGGCGCCGCGCATCCTGCGCTCGGCCGGCTTCCGCACCGTGCTTCTGGTCGCATCCGGGGCGTCGGCCTGCCTGATTGCCATCAACGGCTTCTTCACGGCCGAAACGCCCTATCTGCTGGTCCTTGCCGTGCTGTTCTTGGCAGGGTTCCTGCGCTCGCTGTTCTTCACCTCGTCCAACGCCCTGGTGTTCGCCGATGTCGAGCCGGCCAAGAGCGGACAGGCGACTGCGATTTCGGCAGCGGCCCAGCAGATCACGGTTGCGCTGGGTGTGGCCGTCGGCGGCGGAGCGCTGGAACTTTGGAGCGCGTTCACCGAACAGGCGATCGGCGACGCGGGCTTCACTTTCGCCTTCCTCGTCATCGCCACCGTCACGGCCACGCCGATGCTGCTGTTTGCGCGGTTGGCGCCCGACGCCGGCGGCGCGATCTCCGGCCACCACAAGTCCCGGGTGCCGGCGGCGGAAGAGCCTCAGCAGCTATGACGGCTCGGGCTCGGCGCGGCCCTTGAAGTCCTTGGCCAGGAGATAGAGCTCCACCGATTCGTCGCGCGAGGCCGGCGGCTTGACGTGGTGGACGGAGCGGAAGTTGCGCTTGAGCTGGTCGAGCAGACCGGCCTCGGTGCCGCCCTGGAACGTCTTGGTCAGGAAATGGCCGCCCGGCTTCAGCACCGAGATGGCGAATTCCGCCGCCACCTCGCACAGATGCATGGTGCGCAGATGATCGGTGCGGCGGTGCCCGGTCGTCGGCGCAGCCATGTCGGACACCACGATGTCGGGCTCGCCGCCGAGGGTTTCCGCAAGCTTCTCCGGCGCCTCGGGGTCGAGGAAGTCCATCTGCAGGATGGCAGCACCCGGCACGGCATCCATCTCGAGATAGTCGATGCCCACGACATGCGGGTTCTCTTCGGTCGAGCGGGTGCGCGCCGCCGCGACCTGGCACCAGCCTCCCGGTGCGGCGCCAAGGTCGATCACCTTCATGCCAGGCTTCAGCAGGTGGTGCTTGTCGTCGATCTCGATCAGCTTGTAGGCGGCGCGCGACCGATAACCGTCGGCCTTGGAGCGCTGGACGTAGGGGTCGTTCATGTGCCGCTCGAGCCAGCGGCGCGACGACTCCTTGAGGCCGCTCTTCTTCTTGATCTTGGTCCGCAGCACGCGGGTTGCGCCTGCCGAAGTGCCGGGTTTGGTCGGTTTCTTGGTCATGCCCGCTGTCCGTTCCGCCAGTTGCGCCGCCACACGCCGTCGTCGGCCATCAGTTCGCTCAATATGCCCTCGCGCAGGCCGCGATCGGCAACCCTGAGCCGCTCCGACGGCCACACCGCGCGGATCGCCTCGAGTATGGCGCAGCCCGCCAGCACAAGATCGGCCCGGTCCGCGCCGATGCAGGGGTTGGCCACGCGCTGATGGAAATCCCAGCCGAGCAGCTTCTCGACCATGCGGTCGACGCTGGCGCCGTCCATCCACAGGCCATCGACCCTGCGGCGGTCATAGCGGTCGAGTTCCAGGTGGACGCCGGCCAGCGTGGTGACGGTCCCAGAGGTGCCGAGCAGGTGGAACTTCGGGCTCGAAACGATGTGGCCGAGCCGGTCGCGGCCGTCGAACGCCTGCAGCCGCTCGGCGACGTCGGCCACCATGGCGCCGAATATCTCGCGGGTCACCGTACGGCCGCCGAATCGCTCGGCCAGCGAGACGACGCCCACCGGCAGCGACGTCCAGGAAACGATGTGGTTTGCGAGCCGCGGCGAGCGGTGGCGCGAGACGTCGATCAGGGCGATCTCGGAGGACCCGCCGCCGATGTCGAACAGCACCACGCCGTCCGTGTCGCGCTCGACCAGCGAGCCACAGCCGGAAACGGCGAGCCGCGCCTCGGTGCGGCGATCGATGATCTCGAGCTTGAGGCCGGCCTCTCGCTCGACCCGGTCCAGGAATTCCTCGCCGTTGGCGGCGGCGCGGCAGGCTTCCGTGGCGATCAGGCGGGCACGCCTGATCCTGCGGCTGCGCAGCTTGTCGGCGCAGACCTTCAGTGCCTCGACCGCCCTGTCCATGGCCGGGCGCCCGAGCCGGCCCGAGGCGGTCAGCCCCTCGCCCAGGCGCACGATGCGCGAGAAGGCGTCGACGACCCTGAACTGCCCGGGGCGTCCGGGCACGGCGACGAGCAGGCGGCAATTGTTGGTGCCGAGGTCGAGGGCGGCAAAGATTGGAAGGTCGGAAGCCGCGGCTCGGCGCGGCATGCCATTCGGCGCGGCCGCAGCGTCGGATTTCGCCATCCGCGCAGGCTCCGTCTGCGGCGGCAAGGCCTTCGGCACGGTCACCGACGGCTCGGCGGCAACGGCTGCGACAGGTCCGCCGTCGCGGGCGTAAACCTTGCGGCCGCGGCGGCGCTTGCGCCTTTTCCTGGTCTTGCCCTTGGGTTGCGTGGCGTCCGCATTGGCACCGCCGACGACAGGCCGTCCGACGGCCTGTCGCCCCGGCCGGGACGGCTCCCCGCCATTCGGCGACGGACCTTCCCCCGAGACACCCGCATCCGGCCCTTCGGCGCCGGCTTCGCGGTTCTTCACGTTGCAATTTCCTTCTCGCGCCGCGCGAACCTGACGGACGCTGCACGCGCATTTCATCTTGTGTTGGTTGCAGACTATCAGCGCATGGGCAGATCACCAAGGCCCGGCCGGATCGTTTTTTGCCAACGCCCGCCCGAAGCGTCGGGGAAAGCCCCGGTCCGGGTTGAATAGCCGGCTTCGATGGGGCAAAGCTGAAATCGAGCCGGAAATGCGAGCGGACGCATCGGCCCGACGAGGCACGAAAAACGCCAATCGAAAGGAGCGGGCAAGCCCCGCCGCATGAGAATCAAGGACTATATCTGGCCAGTCATCGGGCTCGCCGCCGTCGCCGTTTCCGCCTGGCTGCTCTACAACGAGTGGCGCGAAATTTCCCTCGACGACGTCTGGAGCGGCATTGCCGCCATCCCCCTGCGGGGCTGGCTGCTGTCGGCGCTGAGCGCCGTCGTCGCCTACGCGGCGCTGGCCGGATACGACCACATCGCGCTTCTCCATATCGGCAAGCGCGTGTCGTGGTTCTTCGTCACCGTCTGCTCCTTCACCACCTACGCGCTGTCGCACAATATCGGCGGATCGGTCTTTTCCGGGGCGGTGATCCGCTACCGTGCCTATGCCTCCAAGGGGCTGACCGGGCACGACGTCGGGGTGCTGGTGGCGATCTGCTGGTTCACCTTCGTGCTGTCCAGCGTGTTCGTGGGCGGGTTGGTGCTGCTCATCGAGCCTTCGTTGCTCGACCGCTACACCGAAGGACAGTACGAAGGATGGTGGATCGCGCTCGGCCTTGCGATGCTGCTGTTCGTCGCCGCCTACATCTTCGGCAGCTGGCTACACCTCAGGCCGCTCGCCATCGGCAGGGTCCGCCTGCACTACCCGGCATTACCGATCGTGGCGCGCCAGTTGGTTATCGGCCCGCTGGAAATCCTCGCCGCCGCCGCGATCATCTTCTTCGCGCTGCCTGCGGAGAACAATCCGGGCTTCCTGGTCGTCCTCGGCATCTTCCTGTTCTCCTTCGCCATGGCGCAGGCCTCGCACGCGCCAGGCGGCCTCGGCGTGCTGGAAGTCGTCTTCCTCACCGGCCTTGCGGAAATGGACCCCGCGGCCGTGCTCGCCGCCCTCCTCGTCTTCCGGCTGTTCTACCTGATCATCCCGCTGCTTCTCGCCATCGTCGCGGTGCTCGCCTTCGAGCATTCCCAACTCGGACGCCGCAGCCGCCACGACGAGGTGTGAAAAGCGAAAAATCAAGTGCCGGACGGGGTTGACTATTTTCCGCCGGCGGCTACAAGGCGCGCTCAGGTGGCTGCGTCAAACGCGACCCGCCGGTGCCGAACAAGCTTCGGCCCTGCTGGGGAATAGGTTAACGGTAGACCCACGGACTCTGACTCCGTTAGTCCTGGTTCGAATCCAGGTTCCCCAGCCAACTCGCCTCCCAGAAGCTTTGAAATCGGCGGGATTCATGACCTTTCGTTGGTCGTCGTTCCACGTCGAATCGGCCTTCCGCAAGTGGTGCCCACAACTGATGTCCAGAGCTGGTGTCCATCCGGCCTGGACGGGCGGAGCACGGGCGGATGGGACTGCGCAGACATCAGATCGAGAACCCGCATGCAGCGGCTCCACACCATAACATGCTTCTGCGAACTCATTCCACGTGGTTATGGATCCCCATTCGGAAAGGGCATGGTCGGCGGCTATACTGCGAGGTCGCCGGCGCAGCGAAAGCCGAGATGGCTCGAGGTAGCGCTGTGGTGGTTGCCGGTCCGGGCTGCGACCCGGTAGCGGTTGCAGTAGCTGGCATGGCAGAGATAGGAGCCGCCACGCATCGCCATCAATCCGGCCGGCTCGCTCGACCAGGGCGAAGCGGTCCACTCCCAGACATTGCCGAGCATGTTGTAGAGGCCGAAGCCATTGGGCGGAAAGCTCCGTGCCGGCGCGGTTGCGAGATACCCGTCTTCGGCGCTGTTGCTGATCGGAAAGCGTCCTTGCCAGATGTTGCACATGTGGCGATCGCCTGGATGCAACTCGTCGCCCCAGGAATAGACCGCCCGCTGCAGCCCGCCGCGCGCGGCCGCTTCCCATTCGGCTTCCCTGGGCAAGCGCTTGCCTGCGAACGTCGCAAAAGCGACGGCGTCGTTCCATGACACATGGACGACCGGATGATCGCGCCGGTCATGCCAGGTGGAGCCGGTGCCGTCGGGCTGGTGCCAGTTGGCGCCGCGAACCGGCGCCCACCAGTCCGGCGCGCTCGCATCCGCATCGGCTGCTATCGCGGCGTCGGGATGGATCTGGGCGATGAAGACGAACGACCAGCCCAGGCGCTCGGCCTCCGTCACATAGCCGGTGGCGCCGACGAAGGACGCAAAGGCCTGATTGGTCACCGCAGTCCTGTCGACCAGGAACGCCGGAAGGTCGACCGGGCGCACCGGTCCCTCGCCGTCGCCCGGATTGGCGATCGCACGGTCCTCCCCCAGAAGCCAGCGCCCGGCCGGTATCAGCGCCATGTCAGGGTGGCTGCCGGCTTCGAGCAATGCGGTTCCTGTCAACGGCTCGGCAAAATGATCGGCCTGCGATCGGCCCGGAGAACAACACGACACGGCTCATTCCTGTCGAAAAATGGATCGACCGAGTTTGACTCCTTCCCGATCCTGCGTAAAGGTAGGACGTCCTACCTCTTGGAGGAGAGAGTGATGTCGGGAACTGCCACCGAACGTGTCATGCAGTACATTCGCCAGCAAAAGCTGGTCGCAGGCGACCGCTTGCCTGCGGAAATCGACATTTCCCGGATGCTCGGCCTCAGCCGCAATTCGCTGCGCGAGGCCTATGCCGACCTGATGGCCAAGGGCCTGCTCAAGAACAAGCATGGTGTCGGCACCTTCATTGCCAACCCGCCGATCCTCAACGCCCTGACCGGTTCCGCCGGTTTCTGGAACCTGATCGAGAATGCCGGGATGAAGGCGTCGTTCCGCGAGATTCGGCGCGACCAGGTCGTCGCGCCGAAGGAGATCGCCGTCATCCTGGGCCTGGCCGCCGAGAAGCCGGCCCATCGTTTGCGCTGGCTGTTCCTGGCCAACGGCCAGCCCTGCATCCTCGTCGACCATTATCTCGCCCGCAGCGTGCCGCCGAGCGCGTTCAACCAGACCACGGAGCATGATGCGCTCGCCGCCATCGCCCCGTTCACCGTCATCGACGGCGCATCGCTGTCGACGCGCACCTCGGCGATCAACGCCACGGCCGATGTCGCCGAACTGCTCGAAGTCAGCGAGGGCGACGCGCTTCTGTGGAGCACCGCGCTCGTGTATTCGGGCAATGGCAGCGTGCCCCTCGCCTCACGCTCCTGGATGGTCCCGCAGCTTCTGAACAGCCATCAGGTGATGGCCCTCGCCCCGATTCATTTCCAGGGCAATTCCGCCCATTCGCCGGAGGACGAACCGAAATGACCCGCTTCACAAAGATTGTCCTTGGCCTCGCTTCGGGCCTCGTGCTCTTCTCGGCCCAGATCGCCGGGGCGCAGACCCTGGAGCCGGTGCGCTTCGGCGTCGACGCCTACACCACCGGCTCCCAGATCTGGGTCGCCAAGGAAAAGGGCTTCTTCGAGAAAGAAGGAATAGACGCCCAGATCACCACCTTCGCCACCGGCGTCGAGGCGATCGATGCACTGCTGATCGGCCGCGCCGACATGGCGGTCGGGCTCGATTTCCCGATCGTCTCGCGCATCCAGGGCGGCAAGCTCACCGTGCTTGCCGGCATCTTCCATTCCAAGCCCGGCTTCCACAAGCTGGTGGTCAGCAACGACATCAAGGATGCCAAGGACCTTGTCGGCAAGAAGATCGGCATTGCCACCGGCACCGCCCAGCACCTGATCACAATGAAGTATCTCGAGGAGAACGGCATTGCCGAGGACAAGGTCGAGATCGTCGGCTTCACCAGCCTGCTCGAGATCGTTGCCTCCCTCCGCTCCGGCCGCATCGACGCCGCCTTCGTCTGGGCCGACGGCACCGAGAAATCGACCGACGGCGGCAATCACTATGTGCTGACCGATGATGCGGCAGCCAAGCGCAACAGCAGCGCCTACATCGCCGCGCAGACCGAGTTCACCGAAAAGCATCCGGAGCTGACGGTCGCCACGCTGCGCGCGCTCAACGCGGCAAGCCAGTTCATCGCATCCAACAAGGACGAGGCGGCAGCTCTCATCGCCAAGAACACCCGTGCCCCCCGCGACACGGTGCGCGACCTCCTCAACTACAACGAATTCGCCTTGGCGCTAACTGACTACGAGCGCGCAGGCTTCAAGGAAGTGGCTGACTTCCTGGCCAAGACGAAGGCGCAGCCGGTCAGCTTCGACACCGGCGTCAATCCGAAATTCCTTGGGGAAGCCGCCCCCGGCCTGGTCAAGCTGGGCAACTGAGCGGACCTGCGATGACAAATACTCAAGCAAGCCAGGCCGCACCTGCAGGTGGCATGCCGGCAGTCGTCTTCGACAAGGTCGGCATGGCCTATCCCGGCCAGAAGGCAGGCAGCGAGCTGATCCTGGCCGACCTCTCCGTCACCGTCGCGCAAGGCCAGTTCTTCGTGCTGGTCGGTCCCAGCGGCTCCGGCAAGTCGACCTTGCTCAAGATCGTTGCCGGAACCGAGAAGCAGACCGAAGGTCGCGTGCTCGCCAATGGCGAAGCAATCGCCGGTCCGGACAGACGGCGCGGCATGGTGTTCCAGTCGATCGAGGAGCCGCTGTTCCAGTGGCTGACGGTCGCCGAAAACATCGGCTTCGGCCCGAACGTCGCGGGCAAGCCCCGGACCGAGTGCCGCGATGTGGCGCAACGCTACATCGATCTCGTCGGCCTTCGCGGCCACGAGGAGAAATTTCCGCATGAGCTGTCGGGCGGCATGAAGCAGCGCGTCCAGATCGCCCGCACGCTGGCCGCCCAACCTGAGCTGATCCTGTTCGACGAGCCTTTCGCGGCCCTCGACGCGCTGACACGCCGTGTGCTGCAGAAGGAGCTGACGCGGATCTGGCGCGAGACCGGCTGCACCATGGTCTATGTCACCCATGACATTCGCGAGGCCGTGCTGCTTGGCCAGCGCGTCGCCGTCATGAGCCGGGGGCCGCGCGCCAACATCACCCGCATCTACGACATCGACCTGCCCTATCCGCGCGACGACCTCGACGGACGTTTCGCCGATGCCGTCAAGGCGATCGAGGGCGACATCGAAAGGGAGGCGGCTTCGCAATGGGAGCAAAGCTGATGCCATCCTACGCCTGGTCGGCGCTCAGCGTCGCAGCCGTCGTGATCCTATGGCAGATGGCCTCGACCTGGCTGGTCGACCCGATGTTCCTGCCCGCCCCGCTCGCCGTCCTCAGCGGCGCCGGACAGATGCTGGCCGAGGGCACGCTGACGCAGTCGATCCTCGTCTCGATGATGCGCATTCTCTCGGGCTGGTTCCTCGGCAGCGCCATCGCCATCCCGATCGGCCTCGCGGTCGGCGTCTCGCCGGTGGCGCGCCATCTGGTCGACCCGTTCATCCACTTCTTCCGTTTCGTTCCTGCCATCGCGCTGGTGACCTTGTTCATCATCTGGTTCGGCGTCGGCGAGATGTCGAAGATCATCCTGATCGCCTATGCGACGGCCTTCATCGTCATGGTCAACACGGCAAGCGGCGTGTCCTCGATCTCGCAGGACAAGCTGAATGCCGCACGCTGCCTCGGCGCC
Organism: Aminobacter sp. BE322; assembly: GCF_050433525.1. Classification (NCBI taxonomy): domain Bacteria; kingdom Pseudomonadati; phylum Pseudomonadota; class Alphaproteobacteria; order Hyphomicrobiales; family Phyllobacteriaceae; genus Aminobacter; species Aminobacter sp. BE322. The sequence continues at coordinate 157,730 of NZ_JBNPXB010000003.1, forward strand.
AATGAGCGGCAGGTGTTCTTCAAGGTGATGATCCCGGCCTCCCTGCCCTCGATCTATGTCGGCATGCGGCTGGCGCTCGCCTCGTCCTTCCTTGTGATCGCGGCCGCCGAAATGCTCGCCGCCGATGCGGGCCTCGGCTACATCATCTGGACCTCGCGCCTCTACTTCCAGGTCGACTGGATGTTCGCGGCCATCATTGCGCTCGGCCTTCTCGGCTTTGCCACCGACAGGCTCTGGCGGCTTCTCGGGCGCACGCTGCTCAAGCGCTATCTGCGCGGCGTCACCGGTTACTGACCCAAGCGGCCGGGCCGCCCCGTTGCCGCGGCCCGGCGACCATCTCACAAGATCGGGGTAGAGCATGCCTTCCGAATTCCGCGGACATATCGGCCGCACGCACCACGAATCCGAGCGCGACTATGCCGACATCCCGGTCGGCCCGGCGGGCAAGCCGAACGTCATCTATGTCGTGCTCGACGACGTCGGCTACTCCGACCTCGGCTGTTTCGGCTCGTCCATCGACACGCCGAACTTCGATTCCCTCGCCGACAACGGCCTGCGCTACAGCAATTTCCACACCACCACGCTGTGTTCGCCGACACGCGCCTGCCTGCTGACCGGGCGCAACCACCATTCGGTCGGCATGCGCTACCTGGCAAATGCCGACATGGGCTGGCCCTCGGGCCGCGGCGCGATCAGCCACCGCGCCGGTACACTCGCCGAAATGCTCAAGCTGCAGGGTTATGCGACCTATGCGGTAGGCAAATGGCACCTTGCGCCGACCGAAAACGCCAATGCCGCCGGCCCCTTCGACCAGTGGCCGCTCGGCCGCGGCTTCGAGCGCTTCTATGGCTTCATGAACGGCAGCACCGACCAGTTCCACCCGGAGCTCTGCCAGGACAACCAGCAGGTTCCGCCGCCGGCGACGCCCGAGCAGGGCTATCATTTGTCCGACGACCTTTCGGACCACGCGGTGCGCTACATTGCCGACAAGATGGCGATCTGGCCCGACAAGCCGTTCTTCCTCTATCTCTGCTATGGTGCGGGGCATTTCCCGCACCAGGCGCCGGCGCAAACGCTGGCCAAATACCGCGGCCGCTTCGCCCATGGCTGGGATGAAGAGCGCGTGCGACGGCTGGCCAAGCAGAAGGCCATGGGCCTCGTGCCTGAGAACACCGAGCTGCCGCCGCCGAATCCCGGCGTGCGTGCGTGGAGCGAGCTTTCCCCTGAAGAGCGCGAGGTGTCGGAGCATATGCAGGAGGCCTATGCCGCCCTGCTGGGCCATACCGATGCTGCCTTTGGCAAGCTGCTCGCATTCCTGGAGCGAACCGGCATTCGCGACAACACGATCATCGTGCTGATTTCGGACAATGGCGCGTCCACCGACTGCGATCCCGACGGCACGACCAATGTGCTGCGCTGGTTCAATCGCCTGCCCGAAGACTATGCCGTGTCGCGCGAGCGCCTGGCGGAAATCGGCACGGCGCGCAGTTCGGGCAACTATCCATGGGGCTGGGCGCAGGCGTCGAATACGCCTCTCAAGCTCTACAAGAGCTTCACCCATGGCGGCGGCGTGCGCGACCCGATGATCTTCTCGTGGCCGTCAGGCATCGCCGACAAGGGCAAAGTGCGTACCCAGTTCACCCATGTCACCGACATCACGCCGACGATCATGCAAATCTGCGGCGTCAGCGCGCCCGAGAGCATCAACGGCGTGCCGCAGATGCCGATCCATGGCGAGAGCTTCGCCTATTCCTTCGACGCGCCGGAGGCGGCGACCACCAAGCAATCGCAATACTTCGAAATGTACGGCCATCGCAGCATCTGGCATCGCGGCTGGAAGGCGGTGACGCGGCACAAGGCCGGCAGCGACTTCGACAGCGAAAGCTGGGAACTCTACCACCTCGACGAGGATTTCTCCGAGCTGCGCGACCTCTCCCGCGAAAAGCCGGAAAAACTGGCCGAAATGAAAGAACGCTGGTGGGCGGAGGCCGGCCGCTACGGCGTGATGCCGCTCGACGACAGCGACGTGCTGTTCAAGCCGCCCTACCGGCCCGGCGCGCCGCGCTGGCGCAGCGAATGCAGCTTCTTCCCGCCGATCTCCTCGATCCCCGCGGAAGCGGCACCGATGACGCAGGACGTCTCGCACCGCATCACCATCGAGATCGAGCGCGGCCATGCAAGCCAGGGCGGCGCGCTCGTCTGCTTCGGCAGCTGCCATGGCGGCTATGCGCTCGACATCATCGAGAACCGGCTGGTCTACACCTACAATTATGCCGGCTTCGAGGTCAGCCGCCTCGTGTCGGACCAGGAACTGCCGCTTGGCAAGACGACCGTCGCCTACGAATTCGAGAAGACCGGCACGCTCAAGGGACGCGGCCGCCTGAGCGTGGACGGCCGGCCGGCCGGCGAGCATTCGTTCGAGCGCACCCTTCTCAGGCTGTCGTTGTCGCCGCTGATGTTCGGACGCAGCAATGCCGAACCAGTCGACCCGGACAGGCCAGCGAACCCGGATTTTGCGGGGCGGATCCTGCGCATCGACTATGCCATCGGCAGCGACCGGGAGGCCTCACTGTCAAGCCTGGATGTGGATTGACCAGATTTGCGGGACATCGAGCGGAGCGGCATCCATCAGACATAGGCAAACTTTGCCTACATGCCCTACGGGCGCCGACCACGACGAAGCCGTCAAGCCCGTTGACGCCACCGTCGAGATGCCGACCCCGTGCTCTGGTCAGGAATGCATTCGCGCATCCCCAAGTCGTGACATTGGCCCAGAGTGTCGCGGCAGATAATCGAGAATGATCAGGCTTGACACTACCGGCCTGCATGGCGAGCAGCTCAGGTGGCAGGACTTCGGACGGCAGTGATCGTTTGTTTCGGCAGATTCATGCGGGAACTCATCAGGCCGGGGCATCGGCATCGCGACACTGCCCTGCGGCGCCCAGTGCCGCCGCCAGGGGCGCGATCCGTTCGGAAAATGGCGAAACTGCTTCGCGCAGAATTGACCGTTCCGGCACTTGTGCGGAAATTCCAACCGGCGGATTTTAGGGACGGTTTGGGCGGGCGGCTTGCCTTGCGCCAAATGTATTGTCGCCGCCGGCGTGGGAAGGGTGCGCTGAAGCAGCGCCAAATGCCGGCAGACCCGGTGCTCCAGAGTTAGCAGGGGCCGTACGCGATCCGTGTCATTGTCATGGCTCGCTTCACCGCCTGCGCGCCCGGCGCACCGCATGGGAGGTAGAAAGTGGTCGAAAAGTTCTTCAACCTGGAGGAGCAGGGCTCGTCCGTGCGGACGGAGGTGATCGCGGGCATCACCACCTTCCTGACGATGTCCTACATCATCTTCGTCAACCCCGAGATCCTGTCGTCGACGGGCATGGATCGCAGCGCCGTCTTCGTGGCCACCTGCCTTGCGGCAGCGCTCGGCTCGATGATTATGGGCGTGGTCGCCAGATGGCCGATCGGCATGGCCCCCGGCATGGGCCTCAACGCCTTCTTCGCCTTCACCGTCGTCGGGACCATGGGTTTCACCTGGCAACAGGCGCTGGGCGCGGTGTTCATCTCCGGCGTCATCTTCCTGATCCTGACGGTCACCGGCGTGCGCAGCTGGCTGATCGCCGGCATCCCGCACTCGATGCGCAGCGCGATTGCGGCCGGCATCGGCCTGTTCCTCGGCATCATCGCGCTGAAGAGTTCGGGTATCGTCGTCGACAGCCCGGCTACGCTGGTGACGCTCGGCAACCTGAGCCAGACCGGCACGCTGCTGGCGATCCTCGGCTTCTTCATCATCGCCGCGCTCGACGCGCTCAAGGTGCGCGGCGCCATCCTGATCGGCATCCTCGTCATCACCGTGCTGTCGATGGCGCTCGGCGTCAGCCAGTTCAACGGTATCGTTTCGATGCCGCCCAGCATCCTGCCGACCTTCCTGCAGCTCGACGTCGTCGGCGCCCTGAACGCAGGGCTGGTGCACGTGATCCTCGTCTTCGTGCTGGTCGAGGTGTTCGACGCCACCGGCACGCTGATCGGCGTCGCCAAGCGCGCCGGCCTGATCGAGCCCGGCAAGCCCAACCGCCTCGGCCGGGCCCTGCTCGCCGACAGCACGGCGATCGTCGCCGGCTCGCTGCTCGGCACCAGCAGCACCACCGCCTATGTCGAAAGCGCCTCCGGCGTCCAGGCCGGCGGCCGCACCGGGCTGACCGCGCTGGTCATCTCGCTGCTGTTCCTGGCAGCCCTGTTCTTCTCGCCGCTCGCGGGTTCGGTGCCGGTCTACGCCACCGCCCCCGCCCTGCTCTACGTCGCCGGCCTGATGATGCGCGAACTGGTCGAGGTCGAATGGGAGGACGTCACCGAGGCCATCCCGGCGGCGCTCACCGCGCTGATGATGCCCTTCACCTACTCGATCGCCAACGGCCTGGCCTTCGGCTTCGTCAGCTACGCGATCCTGAAGACCCTGACGGGACGCCCCGGCCAGGTGCATGCCGCAACCTGGCTGGTCGCGGCCCTGTTCATCATCCGCTTCGCCTTCTTCACCGAATGAGGCTTCCATGCCGGGCGCCGTCGCGCCCGGCATGCCCGCCCTGGCAGGCGGAACCGGGCAATTGCGCCCACAAGAACAATACCAGTTTAACACCTGAAAAAAATTCTGCATAAAGGGGCCATCTTCAAACGGGTGGCTCCGATGAGCGATCAGGCAATCCTCGACTTCCTCGCAAGCGAGCTTTCGGGCGAGAGCGGCGAACCGCTGTACCGAAGGCTCGAAGACGCCATCAAGCAGGCCATCGCCACGGCCCAGCTCAAGCGAAATGCCGTCATCCCCAGCGAACGCACCCTGTGCGACGCGCTCGGCATCTCCCGCGTCACCGTGCGCAAGGCCATCGACGGGCTCGTCTCCGACGGCCTGCTCGACCGCCGCCAGGGTGCCAAGACGGTCGTATCGTCGCGCCTTGAGAAGTCGCTGGCGACCATGACCAGCTTTTCCGAGGACATGCGCTCGCGCGGGCTGCAGCCTGGCTGCGTCTGGATTTCCCGTGAGATATCGCGCCCTTCGCCGGCGGAAATGATGGCTCTTGGCATTTCCGGCAGCGAAAAGGTGGTGCGCCTGCGCCGCCTGCGCACCGCCGACGACACGCCAATCGCCATCGAGATCGCTACGCTGCCGGCCCGTTTCGTGCCTGATCCCCAGGCGGTCAAGGATTCGCTCTACGAATACCTCGAGGCCACCGGTGCCCTTCCCGTGCGGGCGCTGCAGCGCATGCAGGCGAAGCCCGCCACCGACGAGGAGCGCCAGCTTCTCGAAACGCCGGAGGACACGTCGCTGCTGGTCATGGAGCGTCGCTGCTTCCTCGCCGACGGCCAGATCGTCGAATTCACCCAGACCAAATATCGCGGCGACGTCTACGACTTCGTCATCGAACTGATGCGATAATACCAGTTCAAAGCCTGTTGCAATCTGGTCTTATGCTGCTACCGTCTGGGCATCACAGGAGATGCCCGCGTGCCGCTTGACTTCAAAGCCCTCGACAATGGTCTCATCGTGTCCTGCCAGCCCGTGAAGGATGGCGCCATGGACAAGGCGGAGATGGTCGTGGGCTTCGCGCTGGCGGCCATCGACGGCGGCGCCGCCGCCCTGCGCATCGAGTCTGCCGAGTACGTCGCCGCCGTCCGCGCCGCCACCGGCAAGCCGATCATCGGTCTGATCAAGCGCGACCTCGACGACACGCCCGTCCGCATCACGCCGTGGCTCGAGGACGTCGATGCGCTTGCTGCGGCTGGCGCCGACGTCATCGCCTACGACGCCACCCAGCGTGTCCGCCCGGTTTCGACCAGGGCGCTCATCAAGCGCATCCATTCGCACGGCCGCGCCGCCATGGCCGATTGCTCCATCGTCTCCGACGCCGAGCAGGCGCTGGCCGAGGGCGCCGACGTCGTCGGCTCCACGCTCGCCGGCTACACCGGCCCGGTCGAGCCGACCGAGCCCGACTTCGCGCTGATCTCGGCCATGCGCAGGCTCACGCCTTACGTCGTCGCCGAAGGCAATGTCCGCACCCCGGTCCAGGCGCAGCAGGCGCTGGCAGCAGGCGCCTCGATGGTCGTCGTCGGCTCGGCCATCACCCGGCCGGAATACGTGACGTCGTGGTTCCGGGCAGCACTCGATGAAACCATCGCCAAGGCTGGAGCCTGATCGCCATGGCCGACACCGTCCTCGCACTCGACATCGGCGGCACCAAGATGCTCGCGGCCCTGGTGCGCGGAAACGAGGTGCTCGAGACGTACAGGATGCCTACTCCGCGCAGCGGCGATCCAGAGCTGTGGCTCACCGCCTTGTTCGACGCGATTTCGGGCTGGAAGGGCCGCTACGACACCGTCGGCATCGCCGTCACAGGCATCATCGACGACGGCTGCTGGTCGCCGCTCAACCGCAAGACGCTCGACATTCCCGACCGCTTTCCGCTGGTCGAGACCGTCAGGCGGCTGGCCGGCACCGACGCCGTGCTCGCCGCAAACGACGCACAGGCCGCCGCCTGGGGCGAATATTCCTTCGGCGCCGGCCAGGGCCGGGACCTCGTCTTCCTGACCATTTCCACCGGTATCGGCGGCGGCATCGTCGTCAACGGCCGCCTGCTAGGCGGGCTCGCGGGCCATTTCGGCCTGCTGCACAGCCTCGACGAGGATGCCGGCGTGCTCGAGGACCACGTCTCCGGCAACTGGATCGCCGCGCAGGCTGCCCCCTACCAGGCAGGCGCCACCGCGCGCGAGGTCTTCGAGGCAGCGGCCGCCGGCCAAACCTGGGCGAAAGACATCATCCAGGCCTCGATGCGCCAGACCGCACTCCTGTGCCGCAACATCCAGCTGGTGCTCGACCCTGCCCGCATCGTCATCGGTGGCGGCATCGGCCTTGCTCCGGGCTATCTCGAATCCGTACGGCAGGCACTGGGAAGCCTGCCGCCACGGCTCACCCCGCAACTTCACGCCGCAGCGCTCGCCGAGAGCGCCGGCGTCGTGGGCATCGCGGACCTAGCAAAGCGTCAGAACTGACTTAGAGGGAGAGCAACATGACATTTTCCAACCTGAGAAAAGGCGGCCTGATCGCGGCTGCGATCGCCAGCCTGCTGGCGAGCCCCGCCTTCGCCAAGGTGACCGTGCTCGGCTGGCCGGGCGGCCCGGAAGAAACCGCGCTGCGCGCCGCCGCCGACGCCTACAACGCCAAGTCGGACACCTCGGACGCCAACAAGGTCGAGCTGCTGTTCTTCAACCGCGACGGTTTCTGGGACAAGCTGCAGGCCGACCTCGCCGCCGGCTCCAAGGCCTTCGACGTCAACCTGCTCGCCACTTATTCGATCGGCCGCTATGCGCCATTCATGGAACCGGTCGAGCTGTCGGATGAAGCCAAGGCGGTCTATGGCGACTCCGTGCTCACCACCATGCAGTACGAAGGCAAGCAGTTCGGCGTTCCGACCGACCTGTCGCTGCATTTCATGTACTACCGCAAGGACCTGATCGACGCCCTGATGAAGGACGATGCGGCCAAGGCCAAGTTCGCCGAAATCTCGGAGAAGCACCTCGGCAAGAAGCTCGAGCCGAAGAACCCGGACGAGTGGACCTGGGACGACTATGCCGCGACCGCGCTTTATTTCACCCAGGCCGTGAACCCCGACAGCCCGACCCGTTACGGCACCGTGCTGCAGCTCAAGAACCTGCTGTTCAACATGATGGTGTTCCAGTCGCTGCCGCGCTCCTATGGCGGCAACTGGATGGACGCGGGCGGCAAGGTCACGGTCAATTCCGACGCCTACCGCAAGGGCCTCGAGACCTACAAGCTGCTCTATGACGCCGGCGCCAGCCCGCGCGACTCGCTGTCCTACGAGTTCGCCGAGGCCAACGCCGCCTACGCGTCCGGCCAGGTCGCCGCGATGATGCAGTGGAATGCCGCAGCCACCGACCTGACCTCGAAGGACAAGTCGCCGGCAGTCGCCGAGGTCACCGAGACCATCGCTCCGCCGGCTGGCCCCGAAGGCCGCTTCACCCACATCCACGGCCTCGGCTTCGGTCTCAACAAGAACGCCGAGAACAAGGATGGCGCCAAGGCCTTCATCAAGTGGCTGTCGTCGAAGGAAGCAGCCCTCGTCTACGCCAGGAACAGCGGCGCTCCGGCGCTCACCCCCGAAATCGTCAAGGAAGTCGCGACCGAGCGTCCCGACCTCGTCAAGCTCGGCGAGTTCGCCAGCAAGTACGGCTACGTCATGAACGGCGGCACCTCGGCCAAGGCGCTCTCGGTCTACGAGCTCCAGGCCAAGGAGTTCACCGGCTACTGGTCGGGCCAGCAGTCGCTCGACGACGCGCTTGCCAACACCGAGAAGGGCATGACCGAGCTTCTCAAGTAACGGCGTGGCCGGTGGCGGCACCAGTTGCCACCGGCCATTCCCACAGGTTCAGGATTCGGCACCTCCCTGCGCCTCCATGCCCATGGCATGACGAAAGGGCGATCCTAGCACCATTTTCCGTCCCGTTGCGCGGGTCCGAGGTGCCGAGTCCTGAACCTTACATACAGACGCCACCGCCGCCGGGTCCGGCCAGCGACCATTGCTTCCATCGGAATGCCAGCCTTAGATCGATTGATGACAACGCTATCGCAACGCGCCCCCTCGTCCGAATTCCGCCTGCTGGCAACCCCGCTGGTGCTGTTCCTGCTCGTTTTCCTAGGCTTCCCGGCGATCGTCAATCTCGTCTATTCGGTCTCCGAGGTCAGTTTCGAGACCCTGCGCAGCCCCGAGATCACCGGCTTCTCCAACTTCGCCGCCGTCTGGAACGACTCGTCGTTCTGGCAGGCGAGTTGGTTCTCGTTCCGCTTCGGCCTGCTCACCGCCCTCCTCGAATGCGCGCTCGGCCTGTTCCTCGCCATCTTCCTTTCGCCGCTGATCAAAAAGCGCAGCTGGCTGATGGCGATCCTGATGCTGCCGCTGATGGTCGCGCCCGCGCTCGTCGGCCTGATGTACCGCCTCGTGCTGCACGAGTTCGTCGGTCCGGTGCCCTATTATCTCTGGACCTGGTTCGGCGCGAGCTTCTCGTTCCTCGGACCCGCTTCGGCCTTCTGGACGCTGATCGTGGTCGAGACGCTGCAGTGGACGCCGTTTGCCTTCCTGCTCTTCTACATGGCCTACCAGGCCATCCCCAAGGAGATCATCGAGGCGTCCGCCATGGACGGCGCACGCTACCGCCACCGGCTCTGGTACATCGAACTGCCGCTGATGGCGCCGACCATCGTGGTCGCGCTGCTCATCCGCTTCATCGACGGCTTCCGCGTCTTCGACAACGTCTATGTGCTGACCGGCAGCGGTCCCGGCGGCTCCACCGCCTCGCTGTCGATCTACATCTACGAGGCCTTCTTCAAGCAGGGCGCCATCGGCAAGGCGGTCGCGGCTTCCGTCATCCTGTTCGTGGTGTCGTTCGCGGTGCTCTACGGCCTCAACGCAATCGCCGCCCGCCGCAAGGGAGCCGCACGATGATCAACGCCCTTCGCTGGATCGTCTTCGCATTCGCTGCCTTTACGATGAATTTCCCGATCCTCGTCACGCTGTCGACCTCGTTCAAGAGCGCGCGCGAGCTGTCGACCAATCCCGGACTCTGGGTCTATGCGCCGACGCTGGAGAACTACGCCACCGTCTTCACCGTGTCAGACCGGCTGAACATCTTCCTCTACCTGATGAACAGCGTCGCGGTCGCCGCCCTCGGCACGCTGCTTGCCGTGGCGCTTGCCCTGCCCGCCGCCTATGCGATCGCCCGCGGCAAGGTCGGCGAGCGCACGCTCCTGCCCTTCATCGTCAATCTGCGCGCCGTGCCGCTGATCATCTTCGCCATCCCGCTCTACATGATGTTCCAGTGGCTGGCGCTGCTCGACACGCGCCTCGGCCTCGGCCTGATCCTGACCATCGTCAACCTGCCGCTGGCACTCGTCATCCTGGTCAACGCAATCCGCGACCTGCCGGGCGAGCTCGACGAGGCGGCACTCATGGATGGCGCGACGCGCTTCCAGATCCTGACCAGGGTGATCGCGCCGCTCTGCCGCCCGGCCATCGTCACCAGCCTGATCTTCGGCTTCATCACCGCCTGGAACGAGTTCCTGTTCGGCCTGATGCTGACCACGTCCAAGGCGGTGCCCATCACCGTCGGCGCCTCGTTCTTCTTCGCAGCCAGCGGTGGCGGCGTGCAGTGGGGCGTGGCCTCGGCCGTCATGATCGTCGGCGCCTTGCCGCCGATGCTGCTCGGCCTTCTCATGTATCGCCAGATCAGCGGTTCGATGACGGCCGGCGCGGTCAAGGGCTGACACGCACATCGGCCCGAAAATCCCATGATTTTCGGGCCGATGTGCAGAGGGAAAATTGTTCGGAGGTTTCATGGGTACGATTTCGCTCCAGAAGGTCGGCAAGCGCTACGGCGGCACCGAGATCATCAGGGATCTCGACCTCGACATCTCGGACGGCGAGTTCGTCGTCATCGTCGGCCCGTCCGGCTGCGGCAAGTCCACGCTTTTGCGCATGATCGCCGGCCTCGAGGAAACAACCTCGGGCCGCCTCACCATCGACGGCCGCGACGTCACCAAGGCGCCGCCGGTCGAACGCCAGCTCGCCATGGTGTTCCAGTCCTACGCGCTCTACCCGCACATGACCGTGCGCCAAAACATGGGCTTCGGGCTGAAGCTGGCGAAGCTGTCATCGGACGCCATCAAGGCCAAGGTCGACCAGGCCGCCGAAACGCTGAAGCTCACCCACCTGCTCGACCGCTACCCGCGCCAGCTGTCGGGCGGCCAGCGCCAGCGCGTCGCCATCGGCCGCGCCATCGTGCGCCAGCCGGTCGCCTTCCTGTTCGACGAGCCGCTGTCCAACCTCGACGCGGCACTGCGCGTCGACATGCGCCTCGAGATCGCCAAGCTGCACCGCTCGCTCGGCGCCACCATGATCTACGTCACCCACGACCAGGTCGAGGCGATGACGCTGGCCGATCGCATCGTCGTGCTCAAGGAGGGCCGCGTCATGCAGCACGGCAGCCCGCACGAGCTCTACGAACGACCCGCCAACCTGTTCGTCGCCCAGTTCATCGGCAGCCCTAAGATGAACGTGCTCGCCTGCGCGCCGTCAGGCGACGGCAGGCTCGACCTCTCGGGCCAGGGCACGCTGTCCCTCGCCTTTTCCGGCGCGCCGACCCAGCTCGGCGCCCGTCCCGAACATCTCAGCCTGGTCGCGCCCGAGGCCGGCAATTGCCGCGGCACGGTCGAGGTCGCCGAATATCTCGGCGGCAACACCAGCGTCTTCGTCCGCAACGACAAGCTCGGACTGATCAATGTCAGCGCGACTGCCGACACCTCGGTGCGCATCGGCGAGACGGTCGGTATTGCCATCGACGGCGCCCGCGCCTCGTTGTTCGACGCCCAGGGCACGGCGATAGCATCAGCCCTCTGACAGGCAGTATGGCCGGGTCGAGTGGCCCGGCCACGGTACGAAATCCGGTTTCGCTTTTGATTTCGTCACCTCGACACGAAACTCTCCACGCCCAGCTGCCTTGCCTAGGCCGATCTGGCCTGTTTCGCGTCTCCTGCCCGCGCGCCTGACCACAGCCACTTTCCCTGCATCACCGCATACTTTCTGGTTCATCGGCCGATCCTCCGATACTCGGCGGCTTGGTGCGAACATCCGACTTTCGACGTCCACAGGCGCGCGCCTGCCGACGCAGCGTGGCGCGGTACATTTCGTTTGACATTCGTTCGAGTTTCGCTTTACCTCAAATAACTCTTCGAAAAAGCACAGATTTGCTGCACTGCGAAAAGGCGACGAAGGCGTGGGCGGACCAGAACTGCACGACATTTTCGTCATCGGCGGTGGCATCAACGGGTGCGGGATCGCCCGCGACGCAGTGGGCCGCGGCTACTCGGTCTACCTGGCCGAAATGGACGACCTCGCCAGCGGCACCTCGTCATTCTCGACCAAGCTCATTCACGGCGGCCTGCGTTATCTCGAGCACTACGAGTTCCGCCTCGTGCGCGAGGCGTTGATGGAACGCGAGGTGCTGTGGAAGAACGCGCCGCACATCATCTGGCCGATGCGGTTCGTGCTGCCGCACGCCGAGGGCCTGCGGCCCGCCTGGCTGCTGCGGCTCGGCCTGTTCCTCTACGACCACATCGGCGGCCGCAAGCTCCTGCCCGCCACGCGGACGCTCGACATGCGCAGCGATCCGGCGGGCAAGCCGCTCAAGCCGATCTTCAGGCGCGCCTTCGAATATTCGGACGGCTGGGTCAACGACGCCCGCCTCGTGGTGCTCAACGCCCGCGACGCGGCGGACCGCGGCGCCATCATCCGCACCCGCACGAAGGTGACGGCCGCCCGGCGCGAAAACGGCCACTGGGTCGTCAAGACGGAGAACCTGCGCAGCGGCGCTGTCCAGGAGATCAAGGCGCGGCTGATCGTCAATGCAGCCGGTCCATGGGTCGACCGGGTGCTGGCCGAAACGGTCGGGCAGGATGTCCACAACGTGCGGCTCGTACAGGGTAGCCACATCGTTGTGCGCAAGAAGTTCGACGATCCACGCGCCTATTTCTTCCAGAACAAAGACGGCCGGATCATTTTCGCCATCCCCTACGAGGACGACTTCACCCTGATCGGCACCACCGACCAGGATTATGACGGCGACCCGCGCAGCGCGAGGATCAGCCAGACAGAGATCGACTATCTCTGCAATGCGGCGAGCGAGTATTTTGCCGAGCCGGTCAAGCCCGAGCATATCGTCTGGACCTATTCCGGCGTGCGCCCTCTCTATGACGACGGCGCCAGCAAGGCGCAGGAAGCGACGCGCGACTATGTGCTGAAGGCGGACGGCGGCAACGGCCAGGCGCCGATCGTCAACGTCTTCGGCGGCAAGATCACCACCTACCGGCGCCTCGCCGAGTCGATGCTCGAGATCATCGAGAAGCGTCTCGGCCGGAAGGGCCAGCCCTGGACCGCGACCGCGGCGCTGCCCGGAGGCGAGTTCGAGGCGACCGCCTTCGATGCCGAGGTTGCCAAGCTGAAGGCCGCCTATCCGTTTCTGGACATGCGCCTGGCGCGGCGCCTGACCCGTCTCTACGGAACGCGGGCGAAGGCGCTGCTGGGACTGGCGAAATCCGAAGCCGACCTCGGGCGCAATTTCGGCGCCGACCTCTACGAGGCCGAGGTCCGCTACCTTGTCGACAAGGAATGGGCCGTCACCGCCGACGACATATTGTGGCGGCGCACCAAGCGAGGCCTGAAGCTCGGCAAGGACCAAAAGGCAGTCCTCGAAGAATTTCTGCACGGAATAAGCCCAGGTGCGCGCAACGCCGCTGCGGAATAGGCTTTGTGCCTGGTTCTGCCCACGGGAGGAGGCGAACAATGCTGGAACTCAGGAATGTAACCAAGACGGTGGCGGGCGCGGACCATATCCGCGACGCCTCGCTCACGCTTCGGCACGGCAGCCTCAACGTCCTCCTGGGGCCGACGCTTTCGGGCAAGACCAGCCTGATGCGGCTGATGGCCGGGCTGGACAAGCCGACCTCGGGCTCCGTCTGGTTCGACGGCACGGACGTGACCGGCGTGCCGGTCCAGAAGCGCAACATCGCCATGGTCTACCAGCAGTTCATCAACTACCCGGCGATGACCGTCTACGACAACATCGCTTCGCCGCTGCGCGTCGCCGGCGCTGACAAGGGACGCATCGACAGCGAGGTACGGCGCGCGGCAGAACTCCTGAAGCTGACCCCTTATCTCGACCGCACGCCGCTCAACCTTTCCGGCGGCCAGCAGCAGCGGACCGCGCTTGCCCGCGCCATCGTCAAGAACGCCAAGCTGGTGCTGCTCGACGAGCCGCTGGCGAACCTCGACTACAAGCTGCGCGAGGAGCTGCGCGCCGAACTGCCGAAGATCTTCGCCGAGACCGGCGCGATCTTCGTCTACGCCACGACCGAACCGCACGAGGCGCTGCTGCTCGGCGGCAATGTCGCGACCCTTTCGGAGGGCAGGATCACCCAGTTCGGCCCGACGATCGAGGTATTCCGCAAGCCGAACGACCTGATCACCGCGCGGACCTTCGCCGATCCGCCGCTCAACACCATCGTCTTGAAGAAGAGCGGCAGCACCTTCCTCATCGATGGCAGCGTCAGCCTTCCGGTTCCGGCCGAACTGGCCGGTATCGCCGATGCCAGCTACACGATCGGCTTCCAGCCCCATCATCTTTCCTTCGAGAAGCGCACCGCGGACGCCGTGGGCGTCAGGGCAAAGGTCTCGGTCACGGAAATCACCGGCTCGGAAAGCTTCGTGCATCTCAACTTCGCCGACGCCCGGTGGGTGATGCTCACCCATGGCATCAGGGACATCGAGCCCGACGAGACTGTCGAAGTGTTCATCGATCCGCGCCACGTCATGGTGTTTGACGCCGAAGGGCGCGCCGCCATGCCCGCGCAGCCGCTGGCCGCATAGGAGGACGTGATGGCACGCATCGACCTCAGCCATATCCGCCATGCCTACGGCCCCAACCCGAAATCGGGCAAGGACTACGCGCTCAAGGAAGTGCACCACACCTTCGAGGACGGCGGCGCCTATGCGCTGCTCGGCCCGTCCGGCTGCGGCAAGACCACGCTGCTCAACATCATCTCGGGCCTGCTGCACCCGTCGCACGGGCAGTTGCTGTTCAACGGCAAGGACGTCACGCGGCTGTCGACGCAGGAGCGCAACATCGCCCAGGTGTTCCAGTTCCCGGTGATCTACGACACCATGACGGTCTACGACAATCTCGCCTTCCCCTTGCGCAACCGCGGCGTCGCCGAAGCCGAGGTCGACCGCAAGGTGCGCGAAACCCTCGACATGATCGACCTCGCGAACTGGGCGAAGCGCAAGGCGCGCGGACTGACCGCCGACCAGAAGCAGAAGATCTCGCTCGGGCGCGGGCTCGTGCGCTCCGACGTCAACGCCATCCTCTTCGACGAGCCGCTGACGGTCATCGACCCGCACATGAAATGGGTGCTGCGATCGCAGTTGAAGCAGCTTCACCGCCGCTTCGGCTACACCATGATCTATGTCACGCACGACCAGACCGAGGCGCTGACCTTCGCCGACAAGGTCGTCGTCATGTATGACGGCGAGATCGTCCAGATCGGCACGCCGGCCGAACTGTTCGAGCGGCCCAAGCACACATTCGTCGGCTATTTCATCGGCTCGCCCGGCATGAACGTCATGCCCGTGTCGGTCGAGGGCAGACAGGCTCGGCTCGGCGCCCACGTCATCGAGCTGCCTGGTACGCCGAAGGCCGCCGATGGCGCGATCGAACTCGGCATCCGGCCCGAATATGTGCGGGTCGGCCGCAGCGGCATGCCGGTAGCGGTCCACAAGGTCGAGGACATCGGCCGCCACAAGGTGGTGCGCGCCAGGCTCGAAGGGCGCGAGATCGCGGCCGTCATCGGCGAAGACGACGAGGTGCCGGCGGACCCGCATGTCAGCTTCGATCCGGCCGGCATCAACCTCTACGACAAGTCCTGGCGCGTCGAGATGGGAGCCTGACCATGGAAAAGACCTGGAACAACAAAGCCTGGTTCATGGTGCTTCCGGTGCTCGTGCTGGTGGCCTTCTCGGCGGTCATCCCGCTGATGACGGTGGTCAACTACTCGGTCCAGGACACGTTCGGCGGCAACCAGTTCTTCTGGGCCGGCAGCGAGTGGTTCGAGGAAATCCTGAGTTCCGACCGCTTCTGGGAAGCGATGGGCCGCAACCTCATCTTCTCGGCGATCATCCTCGCAATCGAGGTCCCGCTCGGCATCTTCATCGCGCTCAACATGCCGCGCAAGGGCTGGGGCGTGCCGGTGTGCCTGGTGCTCATGGCGCTGCCGCTGCTGATCCCGTGGAACGTCGTCGGCACGATCTGGCAGGTCTTCGGCCGCATCGACATCGGCCTGCTCGGCTATACGCTGTCGGCGCTCGGCTTCGACTACAACTACGTCAACGACCCGTTCGACGCCTGGGTCACCGTCATCGTCATGGATGTCTGGCACTGGACCAGCCTGGTCGTCCTGCTCTGCTATGCCGGCCTCGTGTCCATCCCGGACGCCTTCTACCAGGCGGCCAAGATCGACGGCGCCTCGCGCTGGGCGGTGTTCCGCTACATCCAGCTGCCGAAGATGCAGCGCGTTCTGCTCATCGCCGTGCTGCTGCGCTTCATGGACTCGTTCATGATCTACACCGAGCCCTTCGTCGTGACCGGCGGCGGCCCCGGCAACTCGACCACCTTCCTGTCGATCGACCTCGTCAAGATGGCGGTCGGCCAGTTCGACCTCGGCCCGGCCGCGGCGATGTCCATCATCTACTTCCTCATCATCCTCCTGCTGTCATGGGTCTTCTACACCGTGATGACCAACTACGACGCGGAGCGCTGAAATGAGCGGCGCAAGGGAAACTGTCGTGAATGCGGACAAGGACGGCGTCATGCGAACCGCAGGGACAGCGACGGCACTGCAGCGCGGCGGCGCTTCGGACGAGGCGCTGGCCCGCCGCATGAAGCGGCGCGGCGAGGAATCGCGCTTCTGGTGGGTCGTGCCCACCCTCTACATCGTCTTCCTGATGCTGCCGATCTACTGGCTCATCAACATGAGCTTCAAGACCAACCAGGAGATCCTGGGCACCTTCTCGCTCTGGCCGCAGAACCCGACGCTGCGCAACTACGCGGTCATCTTCTCCGATTCCTCCTGGTATTCGGGCTACATCAACTCGATCATCTACGTGGTCATGAACACCGTGATCTCGATCACGGTCGCGCTGCCCGCCGCCTACGCCTTTTCGCGCTATCGCTTCCTGGGCGACAAGCACCTGTTCTTCTGGCTGCTCACCAACCGCATGGCGCCGCCGGCGGTGTTCGCCCTGCCCTTCTTCCAGCTCTATTCGGCCTTCGGGCTCATCGACACGCATATCGCGGTCGCGCTCGCCCACTGCCTGTTCAACGTGCCTCTGGCGGTGTGGATCCTCGAGGGCTTCATGTCGGGCGTGCCGAAGGAAATCGACGAAACCGCCTATATCGACGGCTATTCCTTCCCGCGCTTCTTCGTGAAGATCTTCATACCGCTGATCGCCAGCGGCATCGGCGTCGCGGCCTTCTTCACCTTCATGTTCTCGTGGGTGGAGCTTCTGATCGCCCGCACGCTGACGACCACCGACGCCAAGCCCATCGCCGCCATCATGACCCGCACCGTCTCGGCTTCGGGGCTCGACTGGGGCGTGCTTTCGGCCGCCGGCGTGCTGACCATCATCCCGGGCGCGCTCGTGATCTGGTTCGTCCGCAACTACATCGCCAAGGGCTTCGCCCTGGGCCGCGTCTGAGGAGCAACGACCATGAACTTCTCGTGGATGGCATGGACGCTTCCGACGGCGACGTTCTTCATCACCATCTTCCTGCTGCTCGCGGGCATGGCCGTCTGGGAATATTTCTCGCCGGGCGGCAACCCGCGGGTCGGCATCCTGCGCTTCGAGACGACCCGCGGCGACAGGCTGTTCGTGTCGCTGCTGGGCAGCGCTTTCATTCAACTCGCATGGCTGGGTCTGGTCGGACCCAACCTGTGGTGGGCTCTCGCTCTCGCAGTGGTCTACGCCATCGGCGTGTTCCGCTACGTCTGAGGGGGAAGGATTGGCGCCACGGCACGTGCCGCGGCACCAGCAATTGCAACTTTGTTCTGGGAGGACTGCAATGCGACTGAGAATACTGACGTCAACTAGCGTGCTCGCACTTATCCTGGGCGCCGGCAATGCCTATGCCGGCATGGAGGAGGCAAAGGCCTTCCTCGATGCCGAGATCGGCGACATGTCGACGCTCGACCGCGCGGCGCAGGAAGCGGAGATGCAGTGGTTCATCGACGCCGCCAAGCCGTTCGCCGGCATGGACATCAAGGTCGTTTCCGAAACGATCACCACCCATGAATACGAGTCCAAGACTCTCGCCAAGGCGTTCTCGGAAATCACCGGCATCAAGGTCACCCACGACCTGATCGGCGAAGGCGACGTCGTCGAAAAGCTGCAGACGCAGATGCAGTCGGGCGAAAACGTCTACGACGCCTACATCAACGACAGCGACCTCATCGGCACGCACTGGCGCTACCAGCAGGCCCGAAACCTGACCGACTGGATGGCCAACGAGGGCAAGGACGTCACCAACCCGAACCTCGACATCGACGACTTCATCGGCAAGTCGTTCACCACCGCTCCCGACGGCAAGCTCTACCAGTTGCCCGACCAGCAGTTCGCGAACCTCTACTGGTTCCGCTACGACTGGTTCAACGACGAGAAGAACAAGGCCGACTTCAAGGCCAAGTATGGCTACGACCTCGGCGTGCCGGTCAACTGGTCGGCCTACGAGGACATCGCCGAGTTCTTCACCGGCAAGGAGATCGACGGCAAGAAGGTCTATGGCCACATGGACTACGGCAAGAAGGATCCCTCGCTCGGCTGGCGCTTCACCGACGCCTGGCTGTCGATGGCCGGCAACGGCGACAAGGGCATCCCGAACGGCAAGCCGGTCGACGAATGGGGCATCAAGGTCGACGCCAACTCGCGCCCGGTCGGCTCCTGCGTCGCGCGCGGCGGCGACACCAACGGCCCTGCCGCCGTCTACTCGATCGAGAAGTACCTCGACTGGATGAAGAAGTACGCCCCGGCGGCAGCGCAGGGCATGACCTTCTCCGAATCCGGCCCTGTGCCGGCACAGGGCGAGGTCGCGCAGCAGATCTTCTGGTACACCGCCTTCACCGCCGACATGGTCAAGGACGGCCTGCCAGTGGTGAATGCCGACGGCACGCCGAAGTGGCGCATGGCCCCCTCGCCGCACGGCGTCTACTGGAAGGACGGCATGAAGCTGGGCTACCAGGACGCCGGCTCGTGGACGCTGCTCAAGTCGACGCCGGACGATCGCGCCAAGGCCGCCTGGCTCTACGCGCAATTCGTCACCTCGAAGACCGTGGATGTGAAGAAGAGCCATGTCGGCCTGACCTTCATCCGCGAATCGACCCTGCAGCACAAGAGCTTCACCGAACGGGCGCCGAAGCTCGGCGGCCTGATCGAGTTCTACCGCTCGCCGGCCCGCGTGCAGTGGACCCCGACCGGCACGAACGTTCCGGACTACCCGAAGCTGGCGCAGCTGTGGTGGCAGGCGATCGGCGACGCCTCCTCCGGCGCCAAGACCGCTCAGGAAGCGATGGACTCGCTCTGCGCTGAGCAGGAAAAGGTGCTCGGGCGTCTCGAACGCGCCGGCATCCAGGGCGACATCGGCCCGAAGCTGGCGGAAGAGAAGGATCTCGCCTACTGGAATGCAGATGCCGTCAAGAACGGGAATCTCGCGCCGCAGCTGAAGATCGAGAACGAGAAGGAAAAGCCGATCACCGTCAACTACGACGAGCTGGTCAAGAGCTGGAGCAAATAAGCCATCGGGCGAACAAACGCCCGGCGGAACATTGGGGAGACGGCGCCAGCCGCCTCCCCTATTCATAGGTGACTGCAGGAGAGGGACATGAGCGGTTTTGTCTTGGCCATCGACCAGGGCACGACGTCCAGCCGGGCGATCGTGTTCGACGGGTCGATGAAGGTGGCCGGCGTCGGGCAGAAGGAATTCACCCAGCATTTTCCCGCCTCGGGCTGGGTCGAACACGACCCCGAGGAAATCTGGGAAAGCGTCGTCGCGACCTGCAGGACAGCCTTGAAGAAAGCCGGCAAGACGGCCGCCGACATCTCGGCCATCGGCATCACCAATCAACGCGAGACCGTCGTCATCTGGGACAAGGCGAGCGGCAAGCCGATTCACAACGCCATCGTCTGGCAGGACAGGCGCACGGCGCCGCTCTGCGCCAAGCTGAAAAAGCAGGGCCTGGAACCGAAGTTCACGCGCAAGACCGGCCTGCTGCTCGATCCCTATTTTTCGGGCACCAAGATCTCCTGGCTGCTGGACAGGGTAAAAGGCGCCCGCAAGCGCGCCGAGCGCGGCGAGCTGCTCGCCGGCACCATCGACAGCTTCCTGATCTGGCGGCTCACCGGCGGCAAGGTGCATGCGACTGACGCCACCAACGCGTCGCGGACCCTGGTCTACAACATCGAGAAGAACGAATGGGACGCCGAGCTGCTCGACATCCTGCGCATCCCCGCAACCCTTCTGCCGGAGGTCAAGGATTGCGCGGCTGACTACGGCGTGACGGAGAAGGCGCTGTTCGGCGCCGAAATCCCGATCCTCGGCGTCGCCGGTGACCAGCAGGCGGCCACCATCGGCCAGGCCTGCTTCGAGCCGGGCATGATGAAATCGACCTACGGCACCGGCTGCTTCGCGCTGCTGAACACCGGCGGCGACGTCGTGCGCTCGAAGAACCGCCTCCTGGCCACCATCGCCTACAGGCTCGACGGCAAGACGACCTATGCGCTCGAGGGCTCGATCTTCATCGCGGGCGCCGCGGTGCAATGGCTTCGCGACGGCATCAAGGTGATCGGCAAGGCCGAGCACAGCGGCCAACTCGCCGCCAAGGCCGACGATACCCAGAACGTCTACTTGGTGCCGGCCTTCGTCGGGCTCGGGGCGCCGCACTGGGATGCCGATGCGCGCGGCGCGATCTACGGCCTCACCCGCAATACCGGGCCGGAGGAGTTCGCGCGAGCCGCGCTGGAGTCCGTCGCCTACCAGACCCGCGACCTGCTCGACGCCATGAAGAAGGACTGGAAGGGCTCCAACGGCAAGACGGTGCTGCGGGTCGACGGCGGCATGGTCGCCTCGGATTGGACCATGCAGCGGCTGGCCGACATACTGGACGCACCTGTCGACCGGCCGACGGTGCTGGAAACCACCGCCCTCGGCGCCGCCTGGCTCGCTGGCTCCCGCGCCGGCGTCTGGCCCAAGGCCAAGCAGTTCGCCAAGGCATGGGCGCTCGACCGACAGTTCAAGCCGGCCATGGACGCCAATGTCCGGGCGACCAAGCTCAAGGGATGGCAGGAGGCGGTTCGGCGCACACTGACCGCGAGGTAGCGCGCCGTCCTATCCGGCGAGCTTGCGAAACAGCGCCTGCGCCTCGGCGGCAAGGGTGCGCGTCAGTTCGCCGGCGGGCATCTCGCGCCCCAGGCGCGCCGCCTGCCCCGACCAGAGCGACATGAAGTCGCCCGAGCCCTTCGGCTCGGACGCTGCCCTGAGCGGCGCCAGCGCACCGCCCGCCAGGGGAAAGTCGGGGGCCATGCCGGACAGCGGGCCGACCTCGCGCATGACGCGGTTGACGATGCCGCGCGCCGGACGGCCGGTGAAGATGTTGGTCAGCGCGGTCGAATCGTCCTTGGCGGAACTGAGCGCAGCCTTGTGTGGCGCCGGCACCTTGGCCTCCGGACAGAACAGATAGGCCGTGCCGATCTGGACGGCGGATGCGCCGAGGGCGAATGCGGCGACGATGCCGCGCGCGTCGCCGATGCCGCCAGCCGCGATCACCGGCACCTTCACCGCATCGACCACCTGCGGCACGAGCGCGAACGTGCCCGCCTGGTTGGCGACGTCGTCGGTCAGGAATATGCCGCGATGGCCGCCGGCTTCGGCGCCCTGGGCGACAATGACGTCGCAGCCGCGCTGCTCGAGCCAGACCGCCTCGCCGGCCGTGGTGGCCGACGACAGCACCTTCGCGCCCGTCGCCTTCACCCGGTCGAGCAGCCGGCCCTCGGGCAGGCCGAAATGGAAGCTCACCACTTCCGGCCGGAACTCCTCGACCATCGCGCAGAAATCGTCATCGAAGGGCGCGCGCCCGGTACGCGGCGCAGGGGCGGCGGGATCGAGCCCCAATTCGAGGTAGAAAGGTTCGAGCCGCTTCTTCCACGCGGCTTCGCGCGCGGCGTCCTCATGCGGCGGCCTGTGGCAGAAGAAATTGACGTTGATCGGCTGCGAGGTGCGCTGGCGAACGATGCCGAGTTCGGCGCGCGCCTTTTCCAGCGTCATCAGCGCGCAGGGTAGACCGCCCAAGCCACCGGCCTCGGACACCGCGACCACCATCTCGGAATCGACCGGCCCCGCCATCGGCGCCTGCAGGATAGGAAGGTCGAGGCCCAGGAGATCAAGAATGCGTCGATCGGGCCACATGATGACTTCCTCCCGTTTCAGACGGTTCAGGACTGGCGGCGATCAGCCCTTCGTGCCGCGATCTGGCGCATCGCCATCACGCGCCGGCGCCAGATTTCTGTCCGCATCGCCATTAGATGCAGAGTGAAGAACAGAAGGGTAAAGCCAAGCGCCATGACCATGAGGGGCCAGAGCAGGCTCGGATGGATGGTCGGGCCGTCGAGCCGGAAGACCGAGGCCGGCTGGTGAAGGGTGTTCCACCACTCGACCGAGAACTTGATGATCGGAATGTTGACGAAGCCGACGAGCGTGATGACCGCCGCCGAGCGCGCCGACCGAGCCGGGTCGTCGAGGGCGCGGGTCAGCGCGATGATGCCGAGATACATCAGGAAAAGCACGAAGACGGAGGTCAGGCGGGCGTCCCACACCCACCAGGTGCCCCACATCGGCTTGCCCCAGATCGAGCCGGTGATCAGCGCCAGCGCCGTGAAGACCGCGCCCACGGGGGCCGCGGACTTGAGCGCCACGTCGGCCAGGGGATGCCGCCAGACCAGCGTGCCCAGCGCCGAGATCGACATCACCGTGTAGCACATCATCGCCAACCAGGCGAAAGGCACGTGGATGTACATGATGCGGACGGTGACGCCCTGCTGGTAGTCGCCCGGGGCGGTAAAGCCGAGATAGAGCCCGACCGCGAGCACGAGCGCGGCGGCACTTGCCAGCCAGGGCACGACCTTGTCCACCAGCGCGATGAATCGCGTCGGGTTGGCGAGATCGCTGAAACGCCAAGCCTGGGAGGTCGTCTGGGTCATGGACGCTACATAGCCGCCCCGGCCTTCCTCCGCAATCGGCCGCAGCGTCGCGGGGCAAAGCGAGCGGGGCGCTCCCGGCCTGGCCGAGGACGCCCCGCAGCCTATTCAGACGGAGAGGCGAACGCTCAGGCGGCCTCTTCGATATGGGTGACGCGACGGACTTCCTCGTCGTCGAGCAGGCCACCTGCCCTGAGCAGCGCCGCAAAGCGGCCGTTGCGTGCCGACAGCTCGCCGAAGCCGCCCATCTCGACGATGCGGCCGCGATCCATGAACACCACGAGATCGGCGTCGCGGACCGTGCTCAGCCGATGGGCGATGATGAAGGTCGTGCGACCTTCGCGCAGCATGTCTATCGCCGCCTTGACGCGGTTCTCGGTCTCGACGTCGAGGGCGCTCGTCGCTTCGTCGAGGACCAGGATGGGCGCGCTCTTGAGGATGGCACGGGCGATGGCGATGCGCTGGCGCTCGCCGCCCGACAGGGCTCCGCCGCGCTCGCCGACGAAGGTGTCGTAGCCTTCGCTCTTGGACAGGATGAAGTCCTGCGCGGCGGCGGCCGCCGCCGCGGCGTGGACTTCCTCGTTGCTCGCGCCAGCGCGGCCGACGCGGATGTTGTCCTCGATCGAGCGGTTGAGCAGGCCAGCGTCCTGGAACACCGTCGCGATCGAATGACGCAGCGACTTCCGCGTCACCGTGCGGGTGTCGACGCCGTCGATCAGGATGCGGCCGTGCTCGGGCGTGTGCACGCGCTGCAAGAGGTTGATGAGGGTCGTCTTGCCGGCGCCAGTGGGGCCGACGATGGCGACCGTCTGGCCGGCACGCACCTCGAAGGACACATCCGTCACGCCCTGGCCGGAATTCGGGAACTCGAAGCTGACGTTGTCGAAACGGACATGGCCGGTAACGCTTTCCAGATCGCGCAGGCCTTCCGGCTCGCGGTAGTCGGTCGCGGAATCCTCCATGCGGTAGAATTCCTCGAGCTTGGCGCGAGCGTCGAAAATCTGGTTGGCGAAGTTGGAAACCTGGTCGAGGCGGCTGATCAGCAAGGTGGCGAAACCGGTGAACGCGACGATGTCGCCGATGCGCAGCTCGCCGCGCGTCACCAGGTAGGCGCCGATGAGCAGGACCACGATCATGGAGACCGTCGACGACAGCCGGTGCAAGGCGGAAGCCAGCGCCCACCAGTCGAGCACCGGGTTCTGCGCCGTGATCAGCGCACGCACGTAGTTGCGCAGCGACTCGGTTTCCTGGCCGAGGCGGTTGTAGCTCTGCAGTACCGCGACGTTGCTGACGGAGTCGGAGACGTGCGAGAATACCTGGTGATGATGGCGCTCGACCATCGCCTGACCTTCCTTGGTCTTGCGCATGACGAGGCGGCCGATGGCGACGTAGAGAGCGCCGAGGCCTATCAGTACCATCGACATGCGCACGTCCATCGCGAAGGCGGTGGGGATGAGCAGCAGCAGCGCTACGCCGGTCGACAGGTGCGTGCGCATGAATTCGAGCCACAGGGTGAACAGCGAGTCCACCGCGCGCAGCAGCGTGTGCAGCGAATGCGACGTCCCGCGCTTCTGATGCCAGGCGAGCGGCATGGTGATCACGCGCTCGAAGGACTGGCACAGCACCTCGGCACGGCGCGCGTGGGCGAGACGATCGGCACCGCGCGCCACCAGCACGAAGGCTATGATGTTGAACGCGCCGAAGCTCGCCCAGAGCGCCATCGTCGGCACAACTTCCGATTTTCCGGCGATCGCATCGATGATGCGGCCGAACAGGATCGGCTCGGCGATGGTCACGATAGCCAACACGATATTGGCAGCGGAGATCAGCGCAACCTTCTTGCCATCGGCGGCAAGGTAGCGGAGGGCTCTCCAATAAACCTCAAGCAAAGACACTTTGGTACCCCTTGAGTCCCGTCCGTCCCTTTATTGTGCAGTGCACCATAGGCCGACAGATAGCGGCCGGTTGTCCGCAAGACAATGCGCACATAGCCGCTCGGTTCAAAAATTTCGAACAAAACATTTCAACGACCAGTAATCTGGTGTGATGCCATAAGGATTTGAGAACTAACGAAAAAAGGCATCGTTGCGGCGAAATGATGACGAAGATGCGCGACGCTTGGCAGCAGTCCGCCCCCGGCCTCAGGCCGGGATGCGGATCAAGACGTCGACTTCACCGCCGTCGCGCAGGGCAAACGAGGCGTCCTTGCTCTTGACGCCGTCGACCTCTGCTTTCGCAGCTTTAGCGGCTTTATCCCTCACGACACGCAACCTGTAGATGGTTCCGCCCAATCGCAGCGTCGCCGCATACCCCTCCCAATGCTTCGGTATGGCGGGGGCAACGACCATGCGATCGCCGCGCCGGCTGATGCCCAATATGCCCTCAACCGCTGCGCGATAAAGCCAGCCGGCGGATCCTGTGTACCAGGTCCAGCCGCCCCGCCCTGCCTTGGCGCCTTCGGAATAGATGTCGGCGGCCACGACATAGGGCTCGACCCGGTAGGTGTCGGCGGCCTTCTCGTCGAGGGCATGGTTGACCGGATTGAGCATCGACAGGCAGCGATAGGCCTCGTCCGCCTGCCCCATCTCGGCCAGCGCTATCACGAACCAGGTCGCGGCATGGGTATATTGCCCGCCGTTCTCGCGCACACCCGGCGGGTAGCTCTTGATGTAGCCGGGATCCTTGTCGGTGTCGGCGAAGGGCGGGGTAAACAGCTTGATGATGCCCAGCTCATCATCGACCAGCCGCCTGGTCGCCTGCTCCATGGCGGTGCGCGACCGGGCCGGGTCGCCCTCGCCCGAGAGCACGCTCCACGACTGCGCGATCGAATCGATCTGGCACTCCTCGGAATTGCGCGAACCGAGCGGCGTGCCGTCGTCGAAGCTGCCGCGCCGATACCATTCGCCGTCCCAGGCTGCATTCTCCAGGGCCCGCTTCAGGGCATTGGCATGCTTGTCCCAGGCGCTCGCTCGTTTCGAATCGCCCTCCGCCTTGGCCAGCGGCACGAAGTCGTTGAGCGTCTTGAGCAGGAACCAGCCGAGCCAGACGCTGTCGCCCTTGCCCTGTTCGCCGACCCGGTTCATGCCGTCGTTCCAGTCGCCACCGAGGATCAGCGGCAGGCCGTTGCGGGCGGTCCGCTTGACCGCGATGTCCAGCGCCCGGGCACAATGCTCGTACAGGTTCGCGACCTTGGTCGATGGCTCCGGCGTGAAGAAGGCATCGTGCTCGCCCGGATTGAGCGCCTGGCCCTCGATGAAGGGCAGCCGCTCGGACAGGATCGATACGTCGCCGGTGACCGAAACATAGCGGGCCGCGGCATAGGCCAGCCAGACCACGTCGTCGGAGATCATCGTGCGGACGCCGGCCCCGGTGCGCGGCAACCACCAGTGCTGGACGTCGCCCTCCGGGAACTGCCGGCCGGCGGCATTGAGGATCTGCTCGCGGGCAAGGCTCGCATCGTGCATCAGGAGCGCCAGCGTGTCCTGCAACTGGTCGCGGAAGCCGAATGCGCCACTCGCCTGGTAGAAGGCCGAGCGGGCGCGTATGCGGCAGGCGAGGCTCTGGTAGGGCAGCCAGTGGTTGACCATCGCATCGAGCGCCTTGTCGGGCGTCTCGACCTCGATGGTGCCGAGGAAAGCGCGCCAGTTGCGCTGGTTCTCCTCGAACCGCTCGTCGAAGCCTCGCTTGAGATGCCGTGCAAGCAGCGTGCGCGCCTCATCCTGCGAAGCTGCGTCGCCGAGCAGCCAGAGCAGCGACACCGAGCCCCCGGCGGGAACGTCGATGTCCCTGGCGATGGCAGCGCAGGGATCGACGCCGGCTTCGACCCTGCCCGACAGTTCGGCCCCGAGCAGCACCGCACGCGGAGCCTCGACTGTTCCACCCGCGCCGATGAACTCCTGGCGGTCGGCGGTCACCGAACCGACCTTGCCGTCGGTCGCCATGAAGGCGACGCGCTCGCCAAATTCGAGGCCATAGCTGTTGCGGGCCGACATCATGCCGGTTGCGTCGTCGAAGGCCGGAACGATGTTCGGGGCCGTCTTGGCGCGACTGTTACCCAGTACCCACTCGGCATAGGCATAGACCCGGAGCTTGACCGGCGTAGCCCCCGAATTCTCGATCTTCAGCCGGGATATCCTGACCGGATCGACGGGATCGACCAGGTGCGTCAGTTCCGTCGTCAGCGACCCGCGCTTGGAGCGGAAAGTCGAAAATCCCTGGCCGTGCCGCGCCTCGTAGCTCGCCCCCGGCTCCCGGGAGACGGCAGCGATGGGCGAATGCACACGGCCCGTGGCGCGGTCGAAGACGTAGATCGCCTCGCCCGGCCGGTTGGTGACCGGGTCGTTGGTCCATGGCGTCAGCTGGTAGTCGCGGCTGTTGCGGCTCCAGGTGAACGTGGCGCCTTCGGCCGAGCTGTGGAAGCCGAAGCCCGGGTTGGCGACGACGTTGATCCAGGGTTGCGGCGTCGCACGATTGCCGTTGAGGCGCACGACATATTCGCGTCCCCCCGCGTCGAAGCCGCCATAGCCGTTCCAGTGATCGAGCCCGTCGCCGCCCTGCTTGCGGGCGTTGCGGGACGGCGACGACTGGAGCATCGCCGGCTCCGCCCGGCCGGCGGTCTGCGCGGCCGCCAGCGCATCGCGCGCCTGGAGTGCGGCAGCCTCGGCACGCTCGATCTGGTCGAAGATAGTGCCGTTGCGGGTGTGCAGGCAGACGCGCGCGAAGGCGAGAAGCGTACGATAGGACGTCTCGTCCATGAGGTCGCGGCGCACCGCGAAGATGTGCTGGCGCGGGCCGAGCTCCTTGCCGCGCAGGCGGCTGTTCTCGCACAGCGCCTCGATCGCCTGCTGCAGGTCCTGGACGTAGGACGAGGCCTGCTCGTTGACGATGACGAGGTCGGCAACGAGGCCCCGGGCGCGCATGTATTCCTGGAAGCGCAGCGCCTGGGCGATGATGTCGATGTCGGCGATGTCCCCGATCCGGATGGCGAGGATCGGGAAGTCGCCGGAAATCGCCATCGGCCAGAGTTCGGACTGGCTGCCCAGGCCCGAGGCGATGGCGTCGGCAGAAAGGCGCAGGAAGGGATCGGGATAGATCAGGTAGCGCGCGAGCTTCTGGACGTTGGCCGCATCCGCAAGGCTGAGGCCGAGGTGCCGGGTCTGCACCTGCGAACGGGTCCACGACAGCATGGCCTGGCGCTGGAAGCTCTCGGGATGGTCGAGCTTGGCCATCGTCTCCTCGAGCTCGTCCCGGGTCGAGCCGACGATGGTCCAGAACGTGAGCGACACCTTCTTGTTGGCCGGCACGCGGACGCGGCGGCGAAGTGCCGCCACCGGATCGAGGGTGAAGCCCGCGCTTCCGGACAGCTTTGCACCGGGATCGAAGGCCGCCGGATCGGCGATGGTGCGGCCACGGCCGATGAAAGCGCGGCGGTCGGTCTCGGCCTCGGTGTCGCGCGCCAGCCCCGACTGGTCGGTGACGAAATGCGCGGCGACGATAGACGCTTCGTCCGCCGAGCGCTTGCGACGGGTGGCGAGGATGGCGCTGCCGTTGTGGGTGACTTCGGTCTCGACGAACATCTTCGAGAACGCCGGATGGGCGTTGTCGTTGACCTCGGGCGCGAGCACCAGTTCGGCGAAGGACGTCACCTCGATGTGGCGGTCGACGGCGGCGTCGTTCCAGATCACCAGGCGACGTGCCTCGCCGTTGCCTTCCGACACCACGATGCACTCGACCTCCGAGCGCAGGGTGCCCACGGTCTTGATGAAATTGGCCTTGTCATCGCAGAAGACGGTCTGCACCTGCTCGCCGGTGGCGCGCTTGGGTTCGGCGGTCGCCGACCACCAGTCCCCGGTCTCGGTATCGCGCAGGAACAGATATGCCCCCAACCGGTCCTCCGTCGGATCCGGCTGCCAGCGGGTGATGGCCATGTCGTTCCAGCGGCTGTAGCCAGATCCGGTGGCGGTCACCATCACCGTATACTGCCCGTTCGACATCAGGTTGGTGGAGCGCAGCGCCCGCATCGGGTTGAGCACGAGGCGCGTGTCGGCGGCGTGTTCGACCGTCTCGTCCTTGGTGCGCTCGCCAGCGTCGGTGCGGACGGTCGCCACGGGAATGTCGCGCGGCGCCTTTTCCTGCAGCAGCAGTTCGGCCGCCTCGATCACCTGGTCGCTGTGGAAGCGATCGCGCATGCGGCCTTCGAAGATCACGTTGGCAACGGCGACGATCGACATGCCCTGGTGGTGGGCCATGTAGTTGTAGACGACGGCATGGTTGGCGCCTTCGGGCACGCGCTGCGGCGTGAAGTCGACCGCGTCATAGTAGCCGTAGCGTCCGAGCGCCCCGATCTTGCGCAGGCGCCTGAGATTGGCGGTCGCCTCGGCCGGCAGGAACTGCGCGGCCAGCACGGTGGCATAGGGCGCGATGACGGTGTTCTGGCCGAGACCGCGCTTGAGGCCCAGCCCCGGCACGCCGAAGTTGGTGTACTGATAGGTGAGCTCGCGATCGCGGCCGTTGTATGCCGCTTCCGAAATGCCCCACGGTATGCCCTTCGAGCGGCCGTACTGCATCTGCCGCCGGACAATCAGCTTGTTGGTCTGGTTGAGGATGCCGCCCTGTGGCTCCTTCATCACCAGCGGCGGCATCAGGTACTCGAACATCGAGCCCGACCAGGACATCAGCGCGCCGCGGAAGCCGATTTCCACGATCGGCCGGCCGAGACGGAACCAATGCTCGGTGGGCACGTCGCCCTTGGCGATGGCAAACAGGCTGGTCAGGCGGGCTTCCGACGCCAGCAGGTCGTAGCAGCTTTCGTCGAGCTGGTGCTCCTCGACCCGGTAGCCGATCGACAGGAGCTTGCGCTCCTTGCGCATCAGGAACGAGAAGTTCATCTCGAAGGCGAAGCGGCGGGCCCGCTCGCGCAGCTCGACCAGCTTGCCGCGCAATGCTGCCACCGACTGGTCGTCGGCGTGCGAATCCTGGACATGCGCCTCGCAGGTCGCTTCCAGGCTCCTGGCCCACTCGGCCAGCACTTCGCTCTTGGTCGAACCGGCCTCGTTGTGGATGGCGCCGGCGAGCTTACGGATCTCGCCCGACAGGACCGCCAGGTTGATGGTGCGGATCGAGGCCATCTCGGGCTGCGACTTGACCGCTTCCACGGCCCTGCGCATGCCGTCGATGCGGTCGTTCAGGCGCTGCCGCAGCGGGCGCAGCTGCCTGCGGTCGTCCGGCAGGTCGGCAAGGCTCTCCTCGATGATCGAGACGATGTCGAGAATGCCCTCGAAATCGCCCTGCAGGTGCACGGACGGCGCCTCGGCCCATTCGGAGCAGGCGGCCGCCACCGCGACCAGATGGCCGGCGAGATTGCCGCTGTCGACGCTCGACACATAGAGGGGATAGAGCGGCTTGAGGGTCGTCGTCTCGTACCAGTTGTAGAGATGGCCGCGGAAGCGATCCATCTTCTCGATGGTCGAGATCGTGGCATCGATGCGCGCCACCGCGTCCGTGAGGCTGATCCAGCCGAAGTCACGCGCCGATATCACCGACAGCATGTACACGCCGATGTTGGTCGGCGAGGTACGGTTGGCGACTACGCCGGTCGGGTTCTCCTGAAAGTTGTCCGGCGGCAGGTGGTTCTGCTCAGCCGTCACGAAGGTCTCGAAATAATGCCAGGTCCGTCGCGCCACGGTGCGCAGCATATGCACGTCCCAGGGCCGTACATGCAGGCGGTCCTCGGTTTCGGCCGAGCGGCTGATGAGCCAGGCAAAAGCAGGCGATCCGGCCCAGAAGACGGCGAAGGCGAAGGCGACGAAGGCACCGGTCGAATCGGTCAGCACCGGCGGCACCAGCCCGACGGCGGCGATGACGACCGCGCCGTACATCATGCGGTAGTAAGCCGCGAGGTCGTTGCCGCCGGACTTGTGCGCCTGCGAAGCCGTGCGCCACTCAAGCAGGTTCTTGCGGCTGACGAACAGGCGATAGAGCGTGCGGATGATGGCATCGCCCATCATCCAGGCGAGATGGGCCATGAGCACGACCTTGAGGGCGACCATGGCGGTGCCGAAGGCCAGATCGCGCCCGAGCGCACTGAAGTGGCCGCGGGCCGTGGCGTCGCGGTTCTTCGGCAGGATGGCGTCGATGATGTCGAAGGTCGGCGCCATGAACAGGCTGAGGATCAAGAGCGCCTGCCACTGCGCGGCCTGCGTGAACGGCAGCAGGGTCCAGCCGGCGATCGCCGCCATGACCCAGAAGATCGGGGTCAGCGAGCGGCGAAGGTTGTCGACCATCTTCCAGCGCGACAGCGCCGACACGCCCGACTTCGGATCGAGGATGTAGCCGAGCAGCTGCCAGTCGCCGCGGGCCCAGCGATGCTGGCGCGAGGCGTCCACCGAATAGCGGGTCGGATAGTCCTCGACCACTTCGACGTCGGTCACGAGCGCCGAGCGGGCGAGCGCGCCTTCGAGCAGGTCGTGGCTGAGCACCGCGTTCTCGGCGATGCGCCCCTTGAGCGCCGCTTCCATGGCGTCGATGTGGTAAAGCCCCTTGCCGGTGAAGGTGCCCTCGCCGAAGACGTCCTGGTAGAGGTCGGAGACGGCAAAGACGTAAGGGTCGAGGCCGCGGTTGGCCGAGAACACGCGCTGGAAGAACGACGCCTCGTCGCCGGTGGTGAGCGAGGGCGTCACGCGGGGCTGCAGGATGGCATAGCCCGCGGTCACCACGCGCCGTTCGGCGTCGAACTCCGGCTTGTTCAGCGGATGGCACATCTTGCCGACGAGCTTCGTCACCACGCCGCGCGTCATGCGCGTGTCAGCGTCCAGCGTCACGACATGGACGACGTTCTCCGGCAGCGGGACGTCGGTCGGCATGAAGGTCGTGTCGCCGTCGCCGCGCAACAAAAGGTTCAGCTCGTGCAGCTTGCCGCGCTTGCGCTCCCATCCCATCCAGCAGCCCTGCCCCGGATTGTAGAGGCGCCTGCGGTGCAGCAGGTAGAAGCGTGGCGCTCCCTCGGTCGGGTAGCGCTGGTTGAGACGGGCGATCTCGCGGCGGGCATATTCATAGATCTCGCGATCGCCGCCGGAAATCTCGGCCTGGCTGTCCGGCCAGTCCGACAGCAGCGCGAAGTGGATCTCGCCGGCCATGTTGGCAAGGTGATGCACCTCGATGTTGCGGATACTCTCCTCGACGTCGTCTCGCGAACCGATCAGCGACGGAACCACGACCAGCGTGCGGGCCTCCGCCGGCACCCCGTCGCGGAATTCGTATCCGACAAGGCGGGTGGGTTCGAGGAATTTCAGGACGATCGTGTTGAAGAACGCAAGGGCGCCTTCGCTCGCCGGGACCGAAAACAGCACCAGCATCAGCGCGATCGCCGAGGTCGGCAGACCGAGGGCGGCGAGCGCGTTGCCGGCCAGGAGCAGCAGCAGTGCGGTCAGTGCGAAGACCGGCAGCACGATGCCCAGCCAGTTGGTCTTGCGGAAGGCGCGATGGACGATCCTGCCGAAAGGTGGGCGATAGCCGATGGCCTGCTCGAGTTCCGGCCGGCGTGGCCCGACGAGGAAGAAGCCCACGTCGGCGCAGTCTTTCTGCATCACGACGTCGGCGGGCGCCGGCTGATGGGCGTCGGCGAAATCCGTCGCCTGCTCGGCCACCTGGTATTCGGACAGCTTGGAATAGCGCGCCAGGTGCTCGATCGCCGTACGGTACTGGTCGCGCGACGCAAAATCGAGGTCGGCGTAGTTGGTGCGCTCGCGCAGCAGCGCATCGACGCGGCTGACGTCCTCGAACCAGACGGTCCAGTCCTGGTCGTTGATCAGGCGCAGTCCGCGGATGATGTTGCCCGTGGTGACGTTGCCGCTCGACAGCGTGCGGTGTTCGCCGATGATGATCTCTTCAGCGTCGCTGCCCGACTTCTCGAGCTCGTTCTCCAGCCAGATCAAAGCCTTGCCGGCGTTCTGCGAACCATCGCGCAAGCGATAGAGCAGTTGCGTCGCAAAGGTCGTATCGCGGGCGTATTCGGCATAGCCCTTGAGCAGGGCGAGGCCGTCGTCCTGTTCCTGCAGCGCCTGCAGGCGGTCGGCGACGTCGTTGGCGACGGCCCGCATGTCGCGGGCGCGGTTCACCCTGACGGCGATGCGGCGCAGGTTCTCCACCAGCACGAATCGCAGCAGCGACGGCAGCGCCCACAACTCGCCGATGTGGAGCGGCTCGACCGACTGGTAGCCCTCCACGATCGCCTTGAACATGTGTGCCGACACCGTGCTGTCGGAATGGGCGACATAGACCCATGCGATGGCGAGTGCGCGCGGCACCGACTGGCCTGGCGCGATCTCGATCGTCGGCAGCTCGCGGTAGAATCGCTTCGGCAGGTCGCGCTTGACCTGGTAGATCGTCTCCTCGACGAGGTAGTTGTTGTCGAGCAGCCACTGCGCGGCAGGCGTGATCGGCTCGCCCCTGCCCTGTGCCGCATTGGTGTCGCGGTAGACCTGCAGGATCTTCTTGGCGCTCTCGCGGATGCGGGCGTGGAAGTCGAAGGCCTCCAGGCCGTGATAGGACCGCAGTTCCTTGCGCGCCATGCTCTCGCCGGTCGCGCGCAGCCGGTCTTCATGCAGCACAGTCGCCCTGATCGGCTGCTCGGCGACAGCCGGCAAGTTCGGCACTGCGTCTTTGATGCGGCGTGGGTCCGTCTGAATATTCATCTACAACATTTCCGTTTGACAGAAAGTCCGCGGCGTCTGCCGGCGTCGCGGACCTGTCGCATAACCGATTCAGGCAGGAACTGGTTGCACCGCAACAGGTCGACCGCTCTTGCATCACGATTGAGTGAAAATATGGCGTCGTCGTCGCCTACGCCGCCATGCGCCTCATAGCAATGCCGGGAACGGATCGGAACGGGCAGATTCCGGCTTTTTCGTGTTCGGAGCTGGTTCTTGCCATGGTTCCGACCTCCCAGCGGAACTTCGATCTGTCTCGTGCCTAGCCGGCCCTGCCTCACGGCAACGACCGGCCCAGACTGGAGCGCCACCGCGCTCCGGCCGTCATCGGGTGCGCGGCAGGACGGTATAGACCCTCACAATGAAGGCATTGAACTCGGCCATGTAGTTCTTGAGGAAATCGGCGGTGCCTTCGTTCGTCACCTCGCCGTCGTCGGTGATCAGGCCCGGCTTGAACTGGATGTAAGCCTCCGGCGCGTTCATCTGCGGCGAATTGCAGAAGCTCAGCACGCTGCGCAGGCTCTGTTGGGCGACGGCCGTGCCGATGGCGCCGGGCGACGTGCCGATGACGGCGGACGGCTTGCGCGTGAAGGAATTCTTGCCGTAGGGCCGGCTGGCCCAGTCGATGGCGTTCTTCAAGCCGCCGGGAATCGAGCGGTTATATTCCGGCGTGACGAACAACACGGCGTCGACATCGGAAAGGGCCTGCTTGAAGGCGCGCGCCGGCGGCGGGAAGTCGGCATCGTAGTCGTAGCTGTAGAGTGGCAGGTCGCGGAAGGAAATCTCTTCCATTTCCAGCTGCTTCGGCGCCAGCCGCACCAGGGCCTTGGCCAGCTTGCGGTTGATCGAGCCGGCCGCGAGGCTGCCGACGAAATAACCGACTTTGTAGGTGTCCATGGCATCGCCTCCATCCGCCGTCGGCTGCCGACCGCCGGCCTGACTACCCTCCGCTGGAGGATAGTCGGCCACTGCGGCCCGCTTGTCACGGGCGAAATTGAGGCGGCTTCAGGAAGGAGCGATCGTCACCTGCAATATCCGGGCTCGCTCCGCAGGCTCGATCGCAAGCACCGCGGGGCCTTCGACATGAAGCGCGTCGAACCGCCCGATCCGGATGGACCCTGCACCGTTCGCAACGTTCGCCGCACCTGCTTCGACGAAGACGAGGCAGGCGCCCGACTCGATGGCGAGTTCGCCCGGTGCCGCCAACTGCAAGCGCCGAACCTCATGGCCGAAACGGCCACGCCGGGTCATCACGTTGAAATCGAGCACCGGCCCTTCGATCAGCGTCGCCGCAGTCGCGACGTCGCCGGGAAAGGCGTAAGGGCCCGACTGTGGATCGAGCACAGCCGGGGCGGCATCGCCCGCCTCCAGCCGCATCACACCTTCCAGTACGGTCAAGGTACGGTCGATGCCGGGGAAGACCGAGAACGGACCGCCGGCTGCGACCTGGGCCATCGAGATGCGCCAGTCGAATTCATCGAACCCGGCCGCGGGCGGCCAGGCGATGATTTCGGTGGTCACGCCGCCGCCGTTCTTCCACGGCGTGGGGCGGCAGTCGGCATGACGGATGACGTGCATGGTCACCCCAGGATGCCCGGCAGGTTGAGGCCGTGCGTCCTGGCGCAGTCCAGGGCGATGTCATAGCCGGCATCCGCATGGCGCATCACACCGGTCGCCGGATCGTTCCACAGCACGCGTTCCAGTCGGCGGGCGGCATCTTCCGTGCCGTCGGCGCAGATGACCACGCCCGAATGCTGCGAGAAGCCCATGCCGACGCCACCGCCATGGTGGAGCGACACCCAGGTTGCGCCCGAGGCGGTATTGAGCAGCGCGTTGAGCAGCGGCCAGTCGGACACGGCGTCCGAACCGTCCTTCATCGCTTCGGTCTCGCGGTTCGGCGAAGCGACGGAGCCCGAGTCGAGGTGGTCGCGGCCGATGACGACGGGCGCCTTGAGCTCGCCCTTGGCGACCATCTCGTTGAAGGCGAGGCCGAGCCGATGACGATCGCCGAGGCCGACCCAGCAGATGCGCGCCGGCACGCCCTGGAAATGGATGCGCTTGGCGGCCATGTCGAGCCAGTTGTGCAGGTGCGTGTTGCCGGGGGTCAGCTCCTTCACCTTGGCGTCGGTCTTGTAGATGTCCTCCGGATCGCCCGACAGGGCCGCCCAGCGGAACGGACCGATGCCGCGGCAGAACAGCGGGCGGATGTAGGCCGGGACGAAGCCGGGGAAATCGAAGGCGTTTTCCACGCCCTCTTCCAGCGCCATCTGGCGGATGTTGTTGCCGTAGTCGACGGTGGGGATGCCCATCTTGTGGAAATCGAGCATCGCCTTGACGTGGATCGCCATCGAAGCGCGGGCCGCCTTGGCGACCGCCTTGGGGTCGCGCTCGCGCTTGTCTTCCCACTCGGCGACGGTCCAGCCCTTGGGCAGGTAGCCGTTGACCGGATCGTGCGCCGAGGTCTGGTCGGTCACCGCGTCCGGCTTGATGCCGCGCTTGACCAACTCGGGGAAGACGTCGGCGGCATTGCCCAGCAGCGCGACCGAAATCGCCTTCTTCTCCTTGCAGGCCTTGTCGATGATGGCGAGCGCGTCGTCCAGATCCTTGGCCTGGACGTCGACATAGCCGGTCTTGAGGCGCATCTCGATGCGGCTCGCCTGGCATTCGACGGCAAGGCAGGCCGCACCCGCCATGGTCGCGGCCAGCGGCTGGGCGCCGCCCATGCCGCCGAGGCCGGCGGTCAGGATCCAGCGGCCGGACAGGTCGCCATTGTAGTGCTGGCGGCCCATCTCGACGAAGGTCTCGTAGGTGCCCTGAACGATGCCCTGGCTGCCGATGTAGATCCAGGACCCGGCGGTCATCTGGCCGTACATCATCAGGCCCTTCTTATCGAGGGCGTTGAAATGGTCCCAGTTGGCCCAGTGCGGCACGAGGTTGGAGTTGGCGAGCAGAACGCGGGGGGCGTCCTTGTGGGTGCGGAACACGCCGACCGGCTTGCCCGACTGCACCAGGAGGGTCTCGTCGGCCTCCAGCTTGCGGAGGGCTGCGACGATGCGATCGAAGCTTTCCCAGTCGCGCGCGGCACGGCCGATGCCGCCATAGACCACCAACTCGCCCGGCTTTTCGGCGACGATCGGGTCGAGATTGTTCATCAGCATGCGCAGCGGCGCTTCGGTGAGCCAGCTCTTTGCGGTCAGTTCGGTGCCGGTGGCCGCGCGGATGACGCGGGCATTGTCGATGCGGGTATGTTGGGTCATTCGGTACCTCCTAGGAGTTTCGGCCGCTCGCCCAGGCGAGCGCGGTTTCGAGGATGTTGGTGAGCGTCGCGCGCATCGGCGCGGCGAAATCGGGGTCGTAGCGGCTCGGCCAGTTGGCCGGCTCGACCTTGCCTTCCGGCTCGAGCATGTAGCCGCGGCAGGACAGCTCCATCTGCAGCGCGTGAACGCCGCTTTCAGGCCGGCCATGGCGGCGGGTGATCCAGCCGCCCTTGAAGCGGCCGTTGACCACCCAGGGGCGGCCGCTCGCGGCCATCAATGCCGCAACCTTGTCCTGCAGCTCGGGATCGGCGCTCGCGCCGGAGTTGGTGCCGAGGTTGAACAGCGGCAGCCTTCCCTCGAACAGCCGGGGAATGACCGACCGGATCGAATGGCAATCGTAGACCACGATCCGGGGATGCAGCCCCCTCAGGCGGGCGATCTCGCCTTCCAGGGCGGCATGATAGGGCTCGAAGTAATTTGAGCGGCGACGCGCCACCTCGGCCTCGTCCGGCTCATGCCCGGGCTTGCAGATCGCTTCGCCGTCGAACGTCGTCGTCGGGCAAAGCTCGGTCGTCGCCTGTCCGGGATAGAGCGAGGCGCCGGAAGGGTCGCGGTTGACGTCGATGACCGAACGCGAAATCGCCGTCCGCACCACCGTCGCACCGAGGTTCGCTGCGAACTCATAGAGATGCTCGATCCACCAGTCGGTGTCGCGCCGCGCCAGCCAGGGCGAGACGAACCCGTCCTCGAGGCCAGCGAGATCGGTTCCCGTGTGGGGGATGCTGACCAGAAGCGGAGCGTCGCCCCGCCTCACCGTCAGCCAGGAGGCCTCGGTCATGCCTGGGCTCCCGAGATGTGCGGCAGGTCGACCCCGGCGACGGCATGCACGATCGCGCCGGTGCGGACCATCGCGATCGCCTTCTCCATGTCGGGATGGAAGTGGCGGTCGTCGTCGAGATGCGGAACCTCCGACCTCACCAGCTTGCGCACGGCCTCGAGCGAGGCGCTCGACGCCAGCGGGGCGTGGAAGTCGCAGCCTTGGGCTGCCGCGAGCAGTTCGATGCCGAGCACGCCGTTGGCGTTCTCGATCATCGACAGCAGGCGGCGGGCGCCATGGGCGGCCATGGAGACGTGGTCTTCCTGGTTGGCCGAGGTCGGGATCGAGTCCACGCTCGCCGGATAGGCCCTCTGCTTGTTTTCCGAGACCAGCGCCGCGGCCGTGACCTGCGGGATCATGAAGCCCGAGTTGAGACCGGGCTTGGGCGTCAGGAAGGCCGGCATGCCGGACAGCGCCGGATCGACGAGCATGGCGATGCGGCGCTCCGACAGCGAACCGATCTCGCAGACGGCCAGCGCGATCATGTCGGCGGCAAAGGCAACCGGCTCGGCATGGAAGTTGCCGCCGGAAAGGGCCGTGCCGTCCTCGGCGAAGATCAACGGGTTGTCGGTGACGCCGTTGGCCTCGGTGGCGAGCGTGTCGGCCGCCTTGCGCAGCACGTCCAGCGCCGCGCCCATCACCTGCGGCTGGCAGCGCAGGCAATACGGATCCTGCACGCGCTCGTCGCCGACGCGGTGGCTTTCGCGAATGGCGCTGCCGACCATCAGGTTGCGCAGCGCGTCGGCCGTCTCGATCTGGCCGCGATGCTTGCGCAGCAGGTGGATGCGCGGGTCGAAGGGCGCGTCCGATCCCTTGGCGGCATCGGTCGACAGCGCGCCTGTGACCAACGCCGACTGGTAGAGGTTTTCAGCCTCGAACAGGCCGGCCAGCGCGTAGGCCGTCGAGAACTGCGTGCCGTTGAGCAGCGCCAGGCCTTCCTTGGCGCCGAGCGTGATCTGCTCCAGCCCGTGGGTGACGAAGGCGACCTTGGCCGGGACGATGCCGTGCGGCGTGTGGCAGTCGCCAACGCCGATCATCGTCGCGGTCATGTGCGACAGGGGCGCGAGGTCGCCGGAGGCGCCGACCGACCCTTGGGCCGGGACGACCGGGATGACGTCGCGGGCAAGCATGGCCTGCAACAGGTCGATGGTCTCTTCCCGCACGCCCGAAGCGCCCTGCGCCAGGCTCGCCATCTTGAGCGCCATCATCAGGCGGGTGACGGCCACCGGCATCGCCTCGCCGACACCTGCGGCATGCGACAGCACGATGTTGCGCTGCAGGGTTTCGAGGTCGGCAGCGGGGATGCGGACGCTGGCGAGCTTTCCGAACCCGGTATTGATGCCATAGACCGGCTCGCCCTTGGCGACGATCCTGGCCACCGCCTCGGCACTGGCCTTGATCTTGGGGCGGCAGGCCGGATCGAGTTCGGGCACGGCGCCGCGATAGATCGCGCGCCAGTCGGCGAGCGTGGCGTTGCCTGGCTTGAGAACGAGCTTTGTCATTTTCCTCTCCAAATACGGGCATGGAGCGGGTTGAGCCCCATGCGATAGACGAGTTCTGCAGGGCTCCCGACATCCCAGATGGCGAGATCGGCCCATTTTCCGGCTTCCAGCGTGCCTGTTTCGCCGAGCAGCCCCAAGGCACGCGCGGCCTCGCGCGTGGTGCCCGCGATGCACTCCTCGACCGTCATGGCAAACAGCGTCGCCGCCATGTTCATGGTCAGAAGCAGCGAGGTGAGCGGCGACGTGCCCGGGTTGTTGTCGGTGGCGACCGCCATCTTCACGCCTTTGCGGCGGAACAGGTCGACCGGCGGCTTCTTGGTCTCCCTGATGAAGTAGTAGGCGCCGGGCAAGATGACGGCGACGGTGCCGGCCTTCGCCATGGCGGCGGCGCCGGCCTCGTCGGTGTATTCGAGATGGTCGGCCGAAAGCGCGCCGTAGCTTGCGGCGAGTGCCGCGCCGCCGAGATTGGACAACTGGTCGGCATGGAGCTTGACCGGCAGGCCGAGTTCCTTCGCCTTGTCGAATACACGCGCGATCTGGTCCGGGGAGAAGGCAATGCCTTCGCAGAAACCGTCGACGGCATCGGCCAGCCCTTCCGCGGCGATGGCGGGCAAATTGGTCCCAACGACCGCGTCGATATAGGCATCCTTGTCCGCATAAGGTTCGGTGCCAGGCAGCGGCGGCAGCCCCGGTGAGAACGCATGAGCGCCGAGATACGTCGTCACAATCGAGACGGAACGCATGCGACCTAGCCGCCGGGCGGCGATCAGGGACATGCGTTCATGCATATGGTTCAGGCCATAGCCAGACTTGATCTCAACAGTCGTCACGCCTTCCGCGATCAGCGCATCGAGGCGCGGCAAGCTCTGCGCGACCAACTCGTCCTCGCTCGCTGCGCGCAGCGCCTTGACCGAGGAGACGATGCCGCCCCCTGCCCGCGCCACTTCTTCATAGGTCGCCCCGGCAAGGCGCATCTCGAACTCGTTGGCGCGGTTGCCTGCGTGGACCAGGTGCGTGTGGCAGTCGATCAGGCCGGGCGTGATCCAGCGGCCCTCACAGTCGACGACCGCCGCACCTTCGCTGAGATTCCGCGGCATGTCGGCTTCCGCGCCGGCGAACACGATGCGGCCGTCGCGGGCAGCGATCGCGCCCTTCTCGACGACGCCGAGGCCCGGCGCGGCTTCGGCCAACGTCGCCAGGCGCGCATTGCACCACACCGTTGCCGCTGCTTTTGATTGCTCTGCAGCCATGATCTTTTTCGTTTCCTCTGGTTGCGAATATGTATATACATAACGAAACGCGATGCAAGCGGTAATGTGCGAGTTGCGAGAGAGCGAGGAAGAAATGGTGGAGACGATCTTTGCGGAGCAGGCACTGCTGGCCGATGGCTGGCATGAGAATGTCAGGCTCGGCATCGCGGACGGAAGAATCGCGTCGGTGGACATCGGGGCCTTGAAGCAGCCGCATGACGAGCCGCAGGCCATCATCGTGCCCGGCATGCCCAACCTGCACAGCCACGCCTTCCAGCGCGGCATGGCCGGACTCGCCGAGATTCGCGGCCCGTCGGCCGACAGCTTCTGGTCCTGGCGCGAGGTCATGTACAAGTTCGCGCTGACGATGACACCCGACCAGGTCGAAGCCGTCGCGTCACAGCTCTATGTCGAGATGCTGGAGGCGGGATTCAGCCGCGTCGGCGAGTTCCACTACCTGCACCACGACCGCGACGGCAGCCCCTATGCGAACATCGCCGAGATGGCGGAGCGCATCGCCGCCGCTTCGACGGCCACCGGCATCGGGCTGACGCTGCTTCCGGTGCTCTATGCCCATTCCGGATTCGGCGGTGCCGCCCCCAACGAGGGCCAGCGCCGATTCATCAACGATACGAATCGCTTCGCGCGGCTTCTTGAAAAGAGCGTCGAAGCCCTGAAGGGCGTCGACGGCGCCGTGGTCGGCCTCGCTCCCCACAGTTTGCGCGCCGTCACTCCGGACGAGCTTGCGGCCGCGACCGCGATGACCACCGGTCCGATCCACATCCATATCGCCGAACAGGTGAAGGAGGTCGAGGACTGCGTCGCCTGGTCCGGGTCGCGGCCGGTCGAATGGCTGCTGCGGCACGCCGACGTCGATTCGCGCTGGTGCCTGATCCACGCCACCCACATGACCGAGGCCGAGACGATCGCCTTCGCCCGCACCGGCGCGGTGGCCGGCCTCTGCCCGATCACCGAGGCCAATCTCGGCGACGGGGTGTTCCCCGCCCCGCTGTTTGCGGAACACGGCGGCAGGTTCGGCGTCGGCTCGGATTCGAATGTCGAGATCGGCGTCGGCGGGGAATTGCGCATGCTGGAATACTCCCAGCGCCTTGCCCACCGTGCCCGCAACGTGCTCGCCGTGCCGGCACGCTCGACCGGGCGCTGGCTGTTCGAGGGGGCGCTGACGGGCGGCGGCCAGGCGCTTGGCGCCGGGGCGGCAGCGCTTGCCGTCGGCGCCTCCGCCGATTTCGTCGCCCTCGACCGGAACCACCCCACCCTCGCAGGCAAGGCCGGCGACCAGATCCTCGATGCCTGGGTGTTCGCCCGCGCCGGCAGGGTCGACGGCGTGTGGACGCGCGGCCGCAAGGTGGTGTCCGGTGGCGCACATTTCCGTCGCGATGCTATTGCGGCTAGATTCCGCGCGGTGATGATGGAACTGACTGCCGGATAGTGGAGAAGAGCGTGCCTGATTCGGGTGTGGAAATGGCGATTGCCGAAGAGATTGCCGGGAGCGATGGCGCGACGTCGCTCCACCAGCGCATCCTTGGCGACATCCGCGACCGTATCGTCTCGGGCGAATGGGGCCCCGGCCATCGCATCCCGTTCGAGCACGAGCTGACCGAGGAATATGGCTGCTCGCGCATGACGGTGAACAAGGCGCTGTCGCAACTCGCCAAGGCCGGCCTGATCGAGCGGCGTCGCCGCTCGGGCAGCTTCGTGCGCCGGCCGCAATCGCAGGCTGCGGTGCTCGAGATCCACGACATCCGCATCGAGGTCGAGGCGTTGGGGCTTCCCTATCGCTACGAACTCATCTCGCAGACCAGGCGTCGCGCGACGACCATGGACCGCGAACGCTTGGGCGCCGACCAATCGTCATCGGGGCAGGTGCTGGCGCTGCAATGCCTGCATCATGCCGGGGCGCGGCCGTTCTGCGTCGAGGACCGCCTCATCAACCTGGGCGCGGTGCCGGAGGCGGCGGATGCGCGGTTCGCGGATGCGGCTCCCGGCCCCTGGCTGATCGGGCAAGTGCCGTGGAGCAGCGCCGAGCATGTGATCCGCGCCACGGCCGCCGACCCCGAGGTCGCGGCGGAGCTGAACCTGGCGCCCGGGGCGGCCTGCCTCGTCATCGAGCGCCGGACCTGGAGCGCCGACCGCCCGGTCACGCATGTGCGGTTCACCTATCCCGCCAACGCTCATGCCGTGGTGGCACGATTCACGCCGCACGACAGCTAGGCTGCCCGGCAAAGAAAACGCCGCGCCTCCATCCAGGAGGGCGCGGCGCATTTTTGCATCGTGCCGCCGCAACGGCGGCACGCAGCACGTCAGGCAGCGGCCGTGACGATGATCTCGACCTTGTATTCCGGGGCGGCGAGCTTGGCCTCGCCGGTGGCGCGGGCCGGAGTGTGGCCCTGCGGCACCCAGGAATCCCAAACCG
Source organism: Aminobacter sp. BE322 (assembly GCF_050433525.1). Lineage (NCBI taxonomy): Bacteria > Pseudomonadati > Pseudomonadota > Alphaproteobacteria > Hyphomicrobiales > Phyllobacteriaceae > Aminobacter > Aminobacter sp. BE322. The sequence continues at coordinate 200,657 of NZ_JBNPXB010000003.1, forward strand.
AGTTCATCTCGGCGAAGGTCGACATGTCGTCCAGCCAGATGATCGCCTGGAGGATCTTGGTCTTGTCGGTGCCGGCCTTGGCCAACAGCGAGTCGATCTCGGCCAGGATGGTCTTGGTCTGCGCGGCCACGCTTTCGCCGGGGGCGCCGACCTGGCCTGCCAGGTAGACCGTATTGTTGTGGATCACGACCTGGCTCATGCGGGGGCCGATGTCGATACGACGAACGCTCATGGAGTTCTCCTTCCGTTGGGTGGTGTCCTCTTTAGAGATTGCCGCCCCCTCGGCGCAAGGCCGCAGGCCACGAAATCCGTGGGCCAGGCGCGGAAGCCCGACCCACCGGTGAAGATCCTCGCCGACGTCCCTCCGGATTGTTGACTAATGTAATAACATCACATATCGAGAGGGCATCGGTAACGCGGCCAGGAAAAATATGCCCGAAGCCTGCCTGACATTCGAGGACCTGACGCTCGGCTACAACAGCCACCCGGCCGTGCACCACCTCAACGGCACCATCGCCGCAGGCTCGCTGACGGCCGTGGTGGGCGCCAACGGCTCCGGCAAATCCACGCTGATGAAAGGCATCGTCGGCGTGCTGAAGCCGATTTCGGGCCAGTGCACGGTCGCCGACGGCAAGCGTATCGCCTACCTGCCGCAGCAGTCGGAGCTCGACCGCAGCTTTCCGGCACGTGTGGTCGACCTCGTCTCGCTCGGGCTGTGGCCGCGGCGTGGCCTGCTCGGGCGTTACACCCGCGACGACCGCGAGGCGGTCGCCCATGCCTTGATGGCCGTGGGCCTGGAAGGTTTCGAGAAGCGCGCCATCGACACGCTTTCGGGCGGCCAGTTGCAGCGCGCCCTCTTCGCCCGGGTGCTCGTCCAGGATGCCGACCTCATCCTGCTCGACGAACCGTTCAACGCGGTCGACGCCAAGACCATCGGCGACCTCATCGCGCTCATCAAGCGCTGGCACGGCGAGAGCCGGACGGTGATGGTCGTGGCGCACGACCTGGAACTCGTGCGGGCCAATTTCCCCGACACGCTGCTTCTGGCCCGCCGGCCCGTCGCCTGGGGCCGGACGGCGGACGCGTTGCGCGCCGAGAACCTGCTCAGGGCGCGGCGTTTCGACGAAGCATGGCACGACGACGCGCCCTGGTGCGCGCCGGACGACGGGCATGAGCATGAGCATGCCCGTACGCATGACCATGACGGCCACCACCATCACGAGCACGGCGACATCCGCGACCGCCCCGACCATGAATCCGGCCCGAGGCCTGCCTGACCATGTATGACCTGCTGATCGCGCCCTTCGTCGAATTCGGCTTCATGCAGCGTGCGCTGGCCGGCTCGCTGCTGCTTGCGCTTGGCGCCTGCCCGGTCGGCGTGTTCCTGATGCTGAGGCGCATGAGCCTTACGGGCGATGCCATGGCCCACGCCATCCTGCCCGGTGCTGCGGCCGGCTTCCTGCTCTACGGGTTGCAGATCGTGCCGATGACGATCGGCGGACTGGTTGCCGGCGTCATAGTGGCGCTCGGGGCCGGCGCGGTTTCGCGCTTCACCGTGCAACGCGAGGACGCCTCGATGGCGGCCTTCTACCTGATCTCGCTGGCACTTGGCGTGCTGATCGTCTCGCTGCGCGGATCGAGCGTCGACCTCATGCACGTGCTGTTCGGAACGGTGCTCGCGCTCAACGACGACGCCCTGACCCTGATCGCCTTGATTTCCGGCGTCACACTGCTGACGCTCGCCATCTTCTGGCGCGCGCTGGTCGCCGAGTGCCTCGACCCGCTGTTCCTGCGCTCGGTCAGCCGCCTCGGAACGCCGGTGCACTTCATCTTCCTCGGCCTGGTGGTGCTCAACCTCGTGGGCGGCTTCCAGGCACTCGGCACGCTGCTGTCGGTCGGCCTGATGATGCTGCCGGCGGCCGCGGCCCGCTTCTGGACGGCGCGCGTCGAACCCATGTGCGTGCTCGCCTTTGCCTTCGGCGCAGTGTCCTGCATCGCGGGCCTCTTGATCTCCTACCACGGCTCCCTGCCCTCGGGTCCCGCGATCATCCTCTCGGCCGGCACGATCTATGCCGCATCGATATTCTTCGGCACGCGCGGCATCTTCAACACCAAGCTGCGCCACCACCGCCACCGCACCGCCTGATCCACTCGCAGAAGGACATGCCCATGCACAGACTGATTGGCCTCGCTTCCGCTTTGACTGTTATAACATTAATATCGACTCCGACGACGGCCTTCTCCGCCGAGCCGCTCAAGGTCGTGGCCAGCTTCTCGATCATCGGCGATTTCGCCAGGAATGTTGGCGGCGACCGCATCGAACTCACCACGCTGGTCGGTCCCGACGGCGACGCTCACGTCTATGAGCCGTCTCCTGCCGATGCGGTGACGATGTCCAAGGCCGACGTCGTGCTGGTCAACGGCCTGCAATTCGAGGGCTTCCTGCAGCGGTTGGTCGAGGCGAGCGCCACGAAGGCCTCGATCGTCGAACTGACCAAGGGCATAGAGCCGCTCAAGATGAAGGAAGCGCATTCGCACGAGCAGGAAGGCACCGCCGAGGATGGCCACCATGACGGCTTCGACCCGCATGCGTTCCAATCCTCCGCCAATGCCAAGATCTATGTCAGCAACATCGCCGGCGCCTTCTGCGCCGCCGACGCGGCCGGCTGTGACGCCTACAAGGCAAACGCCGCACGCTACACGGCCGAACTTTCAGAGGCCGAGGCCTACATCAAGGCATCGGTGGAAGCCATTCCGGCCGACAAGCGGACGATCATCACCTCGCACGACGCTTTCGGATACTTCGAGAATGCCTACGGCGTGACCTTCCTGGCGCCTGAAGGCATTTCCACCGAAGCCGAGGCCTCGGCGGCCGACGTCGCAGCCCTGATCAGGCAGGTGCGCGAGGACAAGGCGTCGGCGATCTTCGTCGAGAACATCACCAACCCTCGCCTCGTCGAACAGATCGCCGCCGAGACGGGCGTGACGGTGGGCGGCACGCTCTATTCCGACGCGCTTTCCAAGGCCAACGGCCCCGCGCCGACCTACATCGACCTGATGAAGAACAATATCGGCACGATAAAGGGTGCGATCCTGGGCAGCTGAGGCTCGGACTTCACGTCTTGGCGGGGCAGCCATTCGACGGTTGCCCTGCCGCGCCGACAGTGGCAAGACTGGCGCCGAACCGCCGCCACAGCGGCCAAGCACCTGCGAGGACTACCATGGAATACCGCCAGATCACCGACGGCTACTCGGTTTCCGGCCAGATCGACCCGGCCGACGTCGCCGCCATCAAGGCCGCCGGCTTCAAGAGCGTCATCTGCAACCGTCCCGACGACGAGCAGCCGGGCCAGCCGTCCGCCGTGAGCGTCAAGGCAGCGGTCGAAGCTGCCGGCCTCGCCTTCCGCCACATTCCCGTCATCAGCGGCCAGATGACCGTCGACAACGTCACCGACATGGCCGGAGCGCTCGACGAGATGGAAGGTCCGGTGTTCGCCTATTGCCGCTCCGGCACCCGCTGCACCAACCTCTACATGGCGATCCAGCAGAGCAAGGGCTGACCGGCGGAACTGTTGCTCGCCAGCCAATTATGACCTAAATTATGGTCATAAGGATCACGGCATGAACATTTCGGTCGCCGAAGCCAAGGCCAAGTTCTCCGAACTCATCAAGCGGGCGGAAGCCGGCGAGGAGATCGTCGTCACGCGGCACGGCAAGGCGGTGGCGCGCGTCGTACCTCCCGAGCCGGAAGAGGGGCCGCTTCCGCGCATCGGAGCGCTGAAGGGCAAGATCTGGATGGCCGAGGATTTCGACGCCCCGCTCGACGAGTTCAAGGAATATGCTGAGTGACCGGCGAGGCATTCCTTGCCGACACTCACGTCATCCTCTGGTCGGTCAACGACGATTCCCGTTTGCATCCGAGGCATCGCCAGGTTCTGGCGTCCTCGGCCGTCGTCTACGCGAGCGCGGCCAGCATCTGGGAAATCGCCATCAAGATGGGTATCGGCAAGCTCGATGCGCCCGCCGACTTGGCATCGCTGCTGCCGCGCATGCAATTTACCCCGCTTGCAGTGACCTTTGCACATGCCCAGAAGGTCGCGTCGTTGCCGCGTCTCCACGGTGACCCGTTCGACCGGCTGCTGATCGCCCAGGCGCAGGTCGAGAACCTCGCCATCCTGACCACCGACACGATGTTTGCACGCTACGACGTGGCTGTTGCCTAGAGCGTTTCCGCTTTTCTTCGAATCGCGGAAACGCTCTATCTCTTTGTTTTTACGCAATTCCGGACGGAAAACCGCTGCGCACTTTTCCTGGAATTGCTCTAAAGCCCCAGGCGCTCGACTTCCTCGCCACGGAACCGGAGATCGTAGTCGAGGAAGAACTCGTCGAGTTGCGGCGGCGCGACCGACGTGCCGGACAGCATCGCGTGCACCTGGCCGCGATGATGGATCTGGTGGATGAAGAGGTGGGCGAGCAGATCGCCGATACGCTCGGGGATTTGCCCCGCCTCGCCGCGATCCGAAAGCACCTGCCGGTCGAGATCGGCTTCCGACAGCCGGTCGCAGCAGGCGACGAGGCGACGGTCGAATTCCGCCTGTGCCTCGGCAAGCTTGGCGGCCTCGTCGAAAGCTCTGAACTTCTCGAAGACCCGCCGCCCCTCCCCGCTCTCCTCGATCATGTCGAGGTAGTAGAGATCCACCTCCAGGATGTGGTTCAGCGTTTCCCTGAGCGAGGGGAAGAAGCTCGTGCGCCCGGCCTCGAACTCGCCTGGCCGCAGGGCCGTCACAGCGCGGTAGACGCGGTCGTTGGACCACAGGTTGTTCCGCGCCATGCGACGGAAATGGCTCGTCAGGTCCATTGCCTCGTCCTGCAACGCCTCGATCAGGGCAATGGCGGGCCGAAGCGGCCGACCTGCTGCTCGATGGCGCCGAAGATCGAATGGCCGGCCGCGTCCTTCATCTCGATGCGGACGGTGTCGCCGAGCGATGCGGATATGACTTCGGCGCCGCCGCGAACCACCGCACCTGCGTGGAGCGGGCGCCCGACGGTCGCATTGGCGATGAGTTGCGGAAACGGAGTCCAGCCTCCGGTCGCGACGGTCCGCGATCCGACCGACAGCGCCAGATGCACGGCACCATCCCAGGCACCGCCCAGTTCGTCGGGCGTCACCGCCACCGGCGACAAGGTGGAGGTGCCGGTCTGGCCGCCGTCGAGCACGGTGTCGGCGGCAAGCACCAGCAATGCCACCGCCTCGCGGGCGCCGGCCTCTCCGGTCGCCAGGCCGACGTCGGTGACGATGGCTGCGACCGAAGCCTCCACCCTTGCATCGCGCGACTTGCCGGTGAGTTCGATCGCATCGCGCGGGGCAATCAAGGCATCGCCACCGCCGACGCGCTGATAGACGCGCGGCAGCGGGGCAAGCGCATCGTGCTCGTGGAAGCGGGCCGACGGCACCGAGCCGATTTCGAGCGACTCGGCCAGCGTCATGAGATGCGGGGAGATGCGGCGCCAATCATCCAGCGCGGCCTGCAGATCGGGCGCCAGGAACGAGGCGTCTGTGTAGCGCGTCAGGTCGCGTGAAACGACCACCAGTTGTCCGTCACGCGTTCGGCTCTTCAGCGTTGCCAGTTTCATGTCGATCCTCCCGATTCCCGACTTCGTCGCCCCCGACTGAAAGAACATGCCCGTCGCGGCCGATCGTCAAGGGACCGGACCACGTTTTCCTGACAGCTTCGATCCAGTCGGGCTCGCCGATCTCGTCGTCGTCGGCCGGGATCAGGTGATTGAGCACCAGCCGCCCGACGCCGGCGCGTGCGGCGATCGTGCCGGCTTCCTCGGCCAGGCTGTGGCTCGCCATCAGATGCTCGCGCAGCCGTGCGCCGTTGCCGGTTCGGGCGACGAGCCGCTCTACGCCTGCCTGAAGCATCGCCTCATGTACAAGAACGTCGGCGCCGCGCGAAAATTCCGCGAGCGGCGGAAAGAACGCGGTATCGGCCGAAACGACGACGCCCGAGCCGCCGCAATCGAAGCGCAAGGCGAAGCACTCGGTCACCGGTGGATGGTCGACGCGCAACGCGCGGACCTCGAGCCCGCCGTCATCCATGACCAGGCCCTCGCCGAACTCGACGATCTCGACCATTTGGCGCAGGTCGGGCCGGCCCTCGTCCTCGATCCGGGTTTCGATATCGAATTCAAGCGCTTGGACGAAGCCCTGCCAGTATCGATTCAAACCCACAGGGCCGAACACCCTGACCGGCGTGGCAAGCCCCGCGGTCCAGGCCGTATGGATGAGCGGCCCCAGTTCGAGCACGTGGTCGGAATGGAGATGGGTGACGAAGACGAGATCCAGCGCCTTGAGGCTGAGGCCCGCATCGGTGAGGCCGCGGGTGACCCCGAGCCCGCAATCGATCACGATCCTGCGCCCGCCGAGTTCCAGCAGCGCAGAAGTCGGCCACGGTCCGCCGGGCCTGATTGCCGGGCCGCCCTTGGTGCCGAGCAGGACCAGGCGGCCGCTCATGCGCCTCGCCCCGGCGAGATGGAAATCATGCGGTGCCTCCTGTTCGTCCGACGGTAGAGCGTCGGGCACGGCCGAGGCAAGGCGAAAGCGTCAGTCAACGCGCCGCGGATACTGCGCGCGAGGCGGAATCCAGTGAAGGACCAGCGCCAGAAGGAGCAGGCTTATGCAGCCCGCGAGCACGACGACGAACAGCGTCCCGCTCTGATAGGGCGATGCGGTGGCCACCAGCGGGATGGCCCCCGCAGGCGGGTGCGTGACGCGGAACATCAGCATCAGCGCGATGGAAAGGCCGACGGCGACGGCGGACACTTCCCAGAGGCCGGGAAAGGCCATCGCCGCGCCGACGCCGAGGAGCGTGGCGATGAAGTAGCCGGCGAACACGTTGATCGGCTGCGCCAGCGGACTGGCGGGCTGCCCGAACATGAGCACGGCGGTGGCGCCCAGCGGGGCGATCAGCATCGGTATGCCGGTGAGCGACGTCAGGCCACCGACCGCCGACAGGCCGATGACGGCCCCCGACCCCGATTTCAAATGGGCGACGAAGTGCCCCTTGGGCTCGTGGCGTGCGGTAAGGGATCGTATGTGGCGGCGCAAGTCGTACCCCCGGCGAAACGGCCCGCTTGAATAGCAAATCGCCGGTGAACTTGGCAACGCAGCATTGTTCGAAAAATTCGCCCTACAGTGAAAAAACTTTCCTACTAGCTACCAATCCATGACGACCTTGCCGGAGTTGCCGCTGCGCATGGCATCGAAGCCCGCCTGGTAGTCGTCGATGCCGATCCGGTGGGTGATGAGACCGGTCACGTCGAGCGGCCCCTGCACCAGCGCGATCATCTTGTACCAGGTCTCGAACATCTCGCGGCCGTAGATGCCCTTGAGGTGCAGCATCTTGAAGATGACCTTGTTCCAGTCGATCTCGAACCCGGTCGGCGCGATGCCGAGGATGGCGATCTTGCCGCCATTGTTCATAGTCTCGATCATGTCGCGGAAGGCCACCGCCGAGCCCGACATTTCGAGGCCGACGTCGAAGCCCTCGGTCATGCCCTCCTCGCGCATGACGTCGACGAGCTTCTCCTTCGCAGCGTTGACCACGTGGTGGATACCCATCTTGCGCGCAAGCGCCAGCCGCGTGGGATTGATGTCGGTGATGATCACCTTTCTTGCCCCCACGCACTGGGCGACCATCGCCCCCATGATGCCGATGGGCCCGGCGCCGGTCACCAGCACGTCCTCGCCAACCAGGTCGAAGGAAAGCGCGGTGTGCACGGCATTACCCAGCGGGTCGAAGATCGCCGCCACCTCGTCTGGCACGTCGTCGGGGATCGGCACCACGTTGTGCTGCGGGATGACGACATATTCGGCGAAGGAGCCCGGCCGGTTGACGCCGACGCCGAGCGTGTTGCGGCACAGATGGCCGCGCCCGGCGCGGCAGTTGCGGCAGTGGCCGCAGACGATGTGCCCTTCGCCGGATACCCTCTGGCCGACCTTGTAGTCCGTCACACCGGCACCGAAATCGGCGACCGTGCCGACGAATTCATGGCCGGTCACCATCGGCACCGGCACCGTCTTCTGTGCCCACTGGTCCCAGTTGTAGATGTGGACGTCGGTGCCGCAGATCGCCGACTTGCGCACCTTGATCAGCACGTCATTGGGGCCGATCTCGGGTATGGGCACCTCTTCCATCCAGATACCGGGTTCGGCCTTGGCCTTCACCAGCGCGCGCATCATGTTGGACATCGTCTTTTCCTCCGAATCCCTTGATCCAGAATCGCTTTCGCGGCCTCAGGAAATCACGCCGAGTTCCCGGCCGACCTCGCCGAATGCCGCGACCGCCCGATCGATGTCCTCGGCCGAGTGGGCCGCGGACATCTGGGTGCGGATGCGCGCCTGCCCCTTCGGCACCACCGGGAAAGAGAAGCCGATCACGTAGATTCCGCGCTTCAGCATGCGCGCGGCCATTTCCTGCGCGAGCGAAGCATCGCCCAGCATCACCGGGATGATGGGATGGTCGGCGCCGGCCAGCGTGAAGCCGAGCCTGCCCATGCCGGCACGGAAGCGCGCGGCGTTGGCGTAGAGCTTTTCGCGCAAGGAGCCGCCCCCGGCGATGATGTCCAGCACCTTGATCGAGGCGCCGGCGATCGATGGGGCGAGCGTGTTGGAGAACAGATAGGGCCGCGAACGCTGGCGCAGCCAGTCGACGACTTCACGCCTGGCCGATGTGTAGCCGCCCGACGCACCGCCAAGCGCCTTGCCCAAGGTGCCGGTGATGATGTCGACCCTGCCCTCGACGCCGCAGTGCTCGGGCGTGCCGCGACCGTTGGCGCCGACGAAACCGACGGCATGGCTGTCGTCGACCATCACCATCGCACCATGCTTCTCGGCCAGATCGCAGACGCCCCCGAGGTTGGCGATGATGCCGTCCATCGAGAACACGCCATCGGTGGCGATCAGCTTGAAGCGGCAACCCTCGGCTTTCTTCAGTTCCTCCTCCAGCGCCGCCATGTCGTTGTTGGCATAGCGGAAGCGCTTGGCCTTCGACAGGCGGACGCCGTCGATGATGGACGCGTGGTTGAGCGCGTCGGAGATGATGGCGTCGTCCTCGCCGAGCAGTGTCTCGAACAGGCCGGCATTGGCGTCGAAGCATGACGAGTAGAGGATCGTGTCCTCCATGCCGAGGAAGCCGGAGATCCTGGCCTCGAGCGCCTTGTGCTCCTCCTGCGTGCCGCAGATGAAGCGAACCGAGGCCATGCCGTAGCCGTAGCGGTCGAGCGCGGCCTTTGCCGCCTCGCGCAATTCGCGGCTGTCCGCGAGGCCGAGATAGTTGTTGGCGCAGAAGTTCAGCACCTTCTGGCCGCCGGCAACTTCGATCTCGGCCGACTGGGTCGAGGTGATGACGCGCTCGGACTTATAGAGGCCCGCCGTCTTCAGTGCTTCCAATTCGGAAGCCAGATGTGAAACAAACGCTTGGCTCATCTTTTGCTGCCCGATTGAGTAGAACCTGGGCAGAGTGTCGTCTCAGGCAGATCGAAAAGCCACCAAAAATGCGAGAGGACGGACGGATGAGTTCCCTCATCCGTCCGGTAACGAGTTCAGGCGAGCGGCGCGCCGATGATGTCGATGCCGTTGCGGGCGCAGGCCTCGGTCAACACCTTGACGACCTCGGGGGTGGGCGCGACCTGCGGCGGGATCTCCGCCTTGGGAGCCGGAACGCTGACTTCGCGCACCATGCGTTCGAAATCGCCGCGGGTGGTGATGGTCAGACAGCGCGCACCTTCCGCGGATTCGACGCGGTAGCTGTGCGGAATGCCCTTGGGCGCGAGCATCGTCTGGCCGGCGTGGCCATAGAGGTCCTTGCCGCCGACATTGAACCGCACCACGCCCTCCAGAATGTGGAAGACTTCGTCCTCGTTGCGGTGGATGTGAAGCGGCGGCGAGGAGCCATAAGGCATCAGGTGCTCGATCACGCTGATCGTATCCGCGCCCGCCTCGCCCGAAAGCCGGATGGTTGCCAGAGTGCCGTTGAACCACAGCATTTCGCCGTCGCTCTCAGTCTTCGCGTGGATGGTCAAAGGGTTTCCTTTCGATGGATGGGAGGCGCCTTGCCGGCGTCGACATCGATCTAGTGGTGCCGCGTATCCGCTCGAATTCACCAAGAACGAAAGCTGTATCTTCCATTTGAAACAATTCGCGTGGCTTTCGAACCAAATCGAAGATTCCGGCTCCGCGCACTTCGCAAGCCCCCTGTCACTAAAGCGACGCCCGGATACGCCGCTTCCCTCGCCGCGAGGCGCGACCGGGCGAGATAACCTTGGCGTCGATCTGGTCCAGCAGCGCGGGGACACCATGGCCGACACCAGCATTTCAACCGTCCGCATTTTCCGGCAGTGGCAGCCGTTTCGCGACGGCACCTATCGCTGTTCCGGCGGTCGCAGCGCCGAGGGCTTCGATTCGACCATCGTCGAGATCGTCAGCCGCGACGGCATCGCCGGCTACGGCGAGATGGCGCCGCTCGGCAGCTTCTACGACCCGGCCTTTGCATCGGGCGCCCGCGAGGCGATGAAGGAACTCGCGCCGCAATTGCTCGGATGCGACGCCGCCGGCATCGAGTCCCTCAACCGGCGTATGGACCTGCTGCTCAAGGGCCACCCTTACGCCAAGTCGGCCATCGACATGGCGCTCTGGGACCTCGCGGGCAAGCGTTCGGGCCTGTCGCTGGCGGCCATGAGCGGCGGCACCGAAGGAACAAGCCTTGCGCTCTATCGCTCCATCGCCCAGCAATCGCCGGAGGCCATGGCCGCCCGCGCGGGGAAATACATCGCCGAAGGCTATCGCCGCCTGCAGGTCAAGGTCGGCCTCGACGTCAATGACGACATTGCCCGGCTGGAGGCCGTCCGCGCTGTCGTGCCGGCGGACACGGTGCTGTTCTGCGACGCCAATGCCAGTTGGGGCACGGCCGAGACCCGGCGTTTCCTGATGGCGACGCGCCACCTCGACTACACGCTGGAGCAGCCTTGCGCGAGCTACGAGGAAAACCTTGCGGTCCGGCGCGCCACCGAGCGGCCGCTGGTGCTGGACGAGACGATCGACGGTGTCGACGTGCTGCTGAGGGCGATCGCCGACGGGCTGGTCGACGGCATCACCATCAAGCTCGCCCGTGTCGGAGGACTGAGCAGGGCCAAGCTGCTCCGCGACATCGCGGTCGCCAAGAACCTCAAGGTCACGATCGAGGACACCGGCGGCGCGCAGATCGACACGGCAGCCTATTCGGGCCTGCTTTTGTCGACGCCGGAAGCGCTGCGCCAGCACACCGTCGACTTCCACAACTGGGTCACGGTCGCCAATGCGCGCGGCGGCTTTGCCATCGCCGACGGCGCGATGCGGCTGCCGGATGGACCCGGCCTAGGCCTCGAGGTGGACACTTCGGCCTTCGGCGCTCCGGTCTTCGCCTGCACGGCGTAGGGATGGAGGCTGGACGGACACGCCCCCGCACCCGTCCAGCCCCAGCATCGGCGCTACAGTGGCGGTGCGCCGACGACCTGTATTGGTGTTGGCGCGGAGCCGTCGAAGAAGCTTTCGCCGGCTTCCGTGGCTCGCGCTGCCCCAGGCTGTTCCCCGGCGGATGCCGGCAGGCTCATCTCGCGGATCATCCGCTCGAACTCTCCGCCCTGGGTGACGATCAGGCAGATGCTGCCCTCTCCCGGTTCGATCCGAAACACATGCGGCAGGCCCTTGGGCGACACCACGGTCTGGCCCGAATGGGCGGAAAAATGCTCGCCGTCGACACGGAAGCGCATCGCCCCTTCGAGAACGTGGATGATGTCGTCGCCGCTCAGTTCGACATGGAGCGGCGTCGAGCCGCCGCGCGGCATGCGGCATTCGACGATGCTTATTCCGTCGCTACCTGCGCTCGCCGGCACGCGGATGATCATCAGATTCTCGCCGAACCATAGATTCTGGCCGGCATTTTCAGCCTCTTTGTGAACGGTCATCGACAAGCCCCCTCTGCTGCCCGGCAAATTGCCGGACAGTCGGGAGATATTGGGACCATGTAACAGCTTGAAGCCTCGGAAGCCTGGAATGTTTCAAAGTCCTGAAACAATTCGCGCGAAAGTCGCATCGCAATCGCACCGTCTAAACCCGCAAGCGAAACCGGATCGCACTTCGGCGCCTCTGCCTACCCATGAAACAGCGGCGGCCGCGAAGCACTGCTTCGCGGCCGCCGGATTTCCTGCCTTGTCGGCAAGCCTCAGAAGAAGGCCTGCAGCCCCGTCTGGGCGCGGCCCAGGATCAGCGCGTGCACGTCGTGCGTGCCTTCGTAGGTATTGACCGTTTCCAGGTTCTGCGCGTGGCGCATGACATGATAGCCGATCTGGATGCCGTTGCCGCCGTGCATGTCGCGGGCGATACGGGCGATGTCGAGCGCCTTGCCGCAGTTGTTGCGCTTGACGATCGAGATCATCTCGGGCGCGAACTTGTGCTCGTCCATCAGTCGGCCGACGCGCAGGCTCCCCTGCAGGCCGAGCGCGATCTCGGTCTGCATGTCGGCGAGCTTCTTCTGGTAGAGCTGCGTGCCGGCCAGCGGCTTGCCGAACTGCTTGCGGTCGAGGCCATACTGGCGGGCGCGGTGCCAGCAATCCTCGGCGGCGCCCAGCACGCCCCAGGAAATGCCGTAGCGGGCGCGGTTGAGGCAGCCGAACGGCCCCTTGAGGCCCGAGACGTTGGGCAGCAGCGCCTCTTCGCCCACCTCGACGCCTTCCATGACGATCTCGCCGGTGATCGAGGCGCGCAGGGACAGCTTGCCTTCGATCTTGGGCGCCGACAGGCCCTTCATGCCCTTCTCCAGCACGAAGCCGCGGATCTGGTTGTCGTGCGCGGCCGACTTCGCCCAGACGACGAAGACGTCGGCGATCGGCGCGTTGGAAATCCACATCTTCGAGCCGGTCAGACGGTAGCCGCCGGCGGTCTTCTCGGCGCGGGTCTTCATGCCGCCCGGATCGGAGCCCGCGTCCGGCTCGGTCAGGCCGAAGCAGCCGATCCATTCGCCCGAGGCGAGCTTGGGCAGGTATTTCTTGCGCTGTTCCTCGGAGCCGTAGGCGTAGATCGGGAACATCACCAGCGACGACTGCACGCTCATCATCGAGCGATAGCCCGAATCGATGCGCTCGACCTCGCGCGCCACCAGCCCGTAGGTCACGTAGCCGGCGCCGAGGCCGCCATATTCCTCGGGAACGGTAATGCCGAGCAGGCCGGCCTCGCCCATCTCGCGGAAGATCGCCGGGTCGGTCTTCTCTTCGAGATAGGCGTTCTCGATGCGTGGCGCGAGCTTGTCTGCGGCGAAGGCCGCAGCACCATCGCGCACCATGCGCTCGTCTTCGGTCAGCTGGTCTTCGAGGAGGAAGGGATCGGCCCAGACAAAGCTGCCGCCGCCTGCCGGTGTGGATGCGCTCATGGTTCCTCCGGAGAATAAGGTGATTTGACCCATCCTAGACCGCATCGGGCCATTTCGCTAACAAGTAATCTCGCATAGTTTATGCGTAAAATCGATAAACTCTAAGCCGGGACCGCCGATGCGCCGTGCCTATGTACCAACAATTGCCGAGCTTGAGGCCTTTCGCGCCTGCGCCCGCTACGGCACGACAATTCGCGCTGCCGATCAGCTCAACCTGACCCAGAGTTCCGTCAGCCGTTCGATCGGGCAGTTGGAGGACCGGCTGGGCGTCGCGCTCTTCCATCGCATCCGGCAACGCCTGACACTGTCGGATGCCGGCCGGCGTTTTGCCCGGGATGCCGAGGAGATCCTCGACAGCCTGCATGAGGCAGCGGTGCGCACGATGGCGTTCGGCGGCCAGTCCGACGTCCTCAGCCTCGCCGTCCTGGCAACCCTTGCCGACCGCTGGCTGATCCCGCGGCTGGCGAGGTTCCACGCCGCCCATCCGCATGTCGCCATCGACCTCGCGGTGCGGCTGGAAACGGTCGACCTCGAAACCGAGGCCTTCGACGCCGCCATCCAGCGCGGCCCGGCGGAGGCAGGCCAGCCGGGCATGCTGCGCCTGTTCGACGAGGACCTTGTCGTCGTGGCGTCGCCAGCGCTGCTCGACGGCCGGGCCGCGCTCGACGACGTCGAACTCGCCGCCCTGCCGCTGCTGCAGCAGTCGACCCGCCCGACGCTCTGGCTGCAATGGTTCCAGGCGGCAGGCGTCGATCCGCGCACCACCTTGCGCGGCCACCGCTTCGAGCAGTTCTCCATGGTCGTCGAAGCCGCCGTCGCCGGCCTCGGCGTGGCGCTCGTGCCGGAAATCCTGGCCGAAAGGGAACTTGCCGCCGGCCAACTGGTGATGGCCTCGCCCAACCGCATCGCCGGCGAGTTTCCCTATCGGCTGGCCTTTAGGCCCGGCGGCGAGGATCGGCCAGGCCTGCGCGAATTCGTCCGTTGGCTCTCCAGCGAAGTTGCCGGCCAGCCGCTCAGATCCTCAGGCCGAACCTGATGCCGTCATAGATGGCGGCGTGGATGTTGCGGGCCTCGACCGCATCGCCGATGCGCAGGAGCAGGAAACGGCCGTCGGGGTTCTTGTCCGGGAAGATCTCGCCGCCGTTGACGAGGCGCTCGTAGTCTATCGCGCCGCCGTTCTTCGACAGCGGCTTGAGTTCGAGATAGAGGTCATCGAGCGGCAGCGTGCCGTGTTCGACCGCTACCTGGTCGACGCGGCGCTCCTCGCTCCAGCCCGCGGCGAAGTCGGAGGACAGCGTGGCGACGAGCTGGTTGCCCTCGCGCCGCACCGATTTGAGCCGGGTGTTGATGGTGATCTTCACGCCGGCCCGGTGGAAGGCTTCCATGTAGGGCACGTGGTTCATGCCGCCGATCTCGGGCGCGAAGAAGCGCTCGGGCGAAACCAGCTCCAGCCTCGCGCCGGCCTTGCCGATCAGCTCCGCCGCCGTCATGCCCTGGTGGCCGCCATTGTCGTCATAGAGCAGCACGTTCTCGGCCGGCTTGACGCTGCCGGCGACGATGTCCCAGCTCGACGTCACCAGATCGTCGCCCGCGTCGAGCGGCGGGTTCTGCGGCAGGCCGCCGGTGGCGATCACCACCGCATCCGGGTCGAGCGCCAGCACGTCGTCGCTGCCGGCCCAGATGTCGTAGCGGATCTCGACCCCGAGGCGCTCCAATTCGGCCAGCCGCCAGTCTACGATGCCGATGAGTTCGCGCCGGCGCGGGTTCTGGGCGGCGAGCCGCACCTGTCCGCCGGCCTGGCTCGCGGCCTCGAGCACGGTCACCTTGTGGCCGCGCTCGGCGAGCACCCGTGCCGCCTCGAGGCCGGCAGCGCCGGCGCCGACCACCACCACCTTGCGCAGCGGCCCTTCGGTGCGGGAAATCACATGCGGGATCGTCGCCTCGCGGCCGGTGGCTGCATTGTGGATGCAGAGCGCCCCGCCGCCCTCGTAGATGCGGTCGAGGCAGTAGGTGGCGCCGACGCATGGCCTGATGCGGTGCTCCTCGCCCGCCATTACCTTCCTGGTGATGTGCGGATCGGCGATGTGGGCGCGCGTCATGCCGACCATGTCGAGCTTGCCGGTGGCGATCGCATGTCGCGCGGTTGCGACATCGGCGATGCGCGCGGCGTGGAAGACCGGGAACTTCGTCGCCGCCCGCACCTCGCCGGCGAAATCGAGATGCGGCGAGGACGGCATGCCGTGCAACGGGATGACCTTGGTCAAGGCCGCGTCGGTGTCGATGTGGCCGCGTATGACGTTGAGGAAGTCGATCTTGCCGGACGAGGCCAGGCGGCGGGCGATGTCGACGCCCTCGTCCTTCGACAAGCCCTTCTCCATGTCCTCGGCGGCGACCATGCGGATGCCGACGATGAAGTCCGGCCCCACGGCCGCGCGCACCGCGTCGAGCACCCGCCAGGTGAAGCGGAGGCGGTTGTCGAGCGAGCCGCCGTACTCGTCATCGCGCTGGTTGGTCGCCGGCGACCAGAACCCGTCCATCAGGTGGCCGTAGGCCTCGAACTCGATGCCGTCCAGGCCCGCCGCCTGCATGCGCTGGGCGGCCGAGGCGTAGTCGGCGACGATGCGGTCGAGGTCCCAGTCCTCGGCGGTCTTGGGGAAGGTGCGGTGGGCGGCCTCGCGCACCGGCGAGGCGCTCAGCACCGGCAGCCAGTCGGCCTTGTTCCAGTTGGTGCGCCGGCCGAGATGAGTGAGCTGGATCATCACCTTGCAGTCGTGCTCGCGGCAGGCCTCCGCCAGTTCGGCAAGCCACGGCACGATGGCGTCGTCGTAGGCGTGCAGGTTGCCGAATGCGGCGGGGCTATCGCGCGAGACGATCGCCGACCCCGCCGTCATGGTCAGCGCCATGCCGCCCCTGGCTTTTTCGGCATGGTAGAGCCGGTAGCGCTCCTTGGGCATGCCATCCTCGGAATAGGCCGGCTCGTGGCTGGTCGACATGACGCGGTTCTTGAGCGTCAGGTGCTTGAGTTGGAACGGCTGGAGCAGCGGGTCGGTACTTGTCATTGCCTTCCTGCATCATCAAGCGCTAATAAGCGCCACCCATAGATCTGGTCGTCGAGTTTCGCGCGCCGAGGCGCCGGAGCATTGAGCCAGAACCAGTCCGAAGAGCCGCCCAATGACCATCACCGATACCCTGACCCAGCTCGGCACGAAGGTGGAGACCCCGACCTCGCCGGAAACCGCCGTGCTCGAAACCGTGCCCTACGGCCGCGTCGACGGACCGCCGGCCATCGTGCGCTTCACCTGCCCGGAATTCACCTCGCTCTGCCCGGTGACCGGCCAGCCGGATTTCGCCCACATCGTCATCGACTATGCCCCGGACAAGCTGCTGGTCGAGTCCAAGTCGCTCAAGCTGTTCATGGTTTCGTTCCGCAACCATGGCGCCTTCCACGAGGACTGCACCGTGATGATCGGCCGCCGCGTCGTCGAGGCGAGCAAGCCACTGTGGCTGCGCATCGCCGGCTACTGGTATCCGCGCGGCGGCATCCCGATCGACGTGTTCTGGCAGACCGGCACGCCGCCCGAGGGCTCGTGGCTGCCCGAAACCGGCGTCGCGCCCTATCGCGGGCGCGGCTGACATCCGTTCGGCGGGACAGCGGGCGATCATTCGCATCGATACTGGCTGAGCGCCCATTCGTTCATCACCGACAAAAAGTCGGCGACCTTCCAATCGCCGTCGACCTTCTTCAGCTTCCACTGCATGCGGTGCGGCTCGTGCGCGGCGGTGAAGGCCGCCACGACGATCGCCGTATCGCCGGTTTCGGATCCGATGATCTTCAGGGAGCCATCGACCTCGGCCTTGTCGTAGGCGGCGTTGTCGAGCGTCATGTTGACGTCGAAGCAGTCGCCCTGCCCCGATTTTTCAAGCTGGTCGCGCGCATCGAGCACGGCCTTGGCCGGTCCGGTGAAGCGGGCGCGCTCGGCGGGGTCGAGTTCGAGCCCGATGCGATCGTAGAACGGCTTGACTGCCTCCACTGCCGTCCCGGCCAGGGCCGGCGTGACCAGCAAGGGCAGGATGGCGGTTGCAAGAGCGGCTTTCATGGCGGCCTCGGCGTTGGATGGGCTGCCCTCCATACCACGCATCATTGACGGCTGCCTTGCGCCGCAGCGTCATCTTTCACCTCGACGCGAACGATCCTGCCGTCGGCGTCGAAATGGACCGTCTCCTTGCCAGACCGGTCGAGACGCACACCGGAGAGGGCGTGCGTCGCCTCCAGCCGCCAGCGCGACCATGCCGCGCGTGGCGACAGCGCCGCCACCGCCTCGTCCTTCGAGACCTGGTCGCCATAGGCGGCGAAATAGTCGCGAAAGGCAGCCATGATCGCATCCCGGCCGACAACAATAGCGCCGATCCCGTCCGAAACGTATTCGGCATCGGTTGCGAAGCAGGCCTCGATGGCGGCGAAGTCGAGTGCCTCGATCGCCGCGTGGTAGTGCCTCAACGCCGCGACCGGGTCGAAGGACGGGTCGGCCAAGGGGCTGTCGTCCGGCATCAGTACCACGCGTCTTCCATCGACGCCTTCTTGCGCGTCATGAACTCCTTGAGCGCCTCGTCGATGCCGGGATCGAGCGGCGGCGCCTCGTATTCGGCGAGCATGGTCTTCCAGCGCCTGTTGGCGCGGGTGGCGGCATCGACCGAGCCTGCGGCCTCCCATTTCTCATAGGGCTCGTTGTCGGCGATGGCCGAGTCCCAGAACGCAGTCTCGTAGTTCTGCATCGTGTGGGCGCAGCCGAAGAAATGGTTGCCGGGGCCGACCTCGCGGAAGGCGTCGAGCGCTAGCTGGTTGTCGTCGATCTTCACGCCGTCGAGATAGGTGTGCAGCGCGCCGCAGAAATCGGCGTCCATGACGAACTTCTCGTAGGACATGGACAGGAGCCCGTCGAGGAAACCGGCGGAATGCAGGATGAAGTTCGCCCCGCAATGCACGGCGGCCAGCATCGACATCGTGCCCTCGTTCATTGCGTGCGCATCGGGCAGCTTGGACGTGGTGAAGTTGCCGGAACATCTGAGGGGCAGATTAAGTCTCCGCGCAAGCTGCCCGATGACCATTGAGCCGATGGCAGGTTCCGGGGTGCCGAAGGTCGGCGAGCCCGAGCGCAACGACATGGACGACAGGAAGTTGCCGAAGATGACGGGCGCGCCCGGCCGTTCGAGCTGGGTCAGGGCGCAGCCGGCCATGGTTTCGGCCAGCGACTGGGCGATGGCGCCGGCATTGGTCACCGGGCCCATGGCGCCGCCGAGGATGAAGGGCACGATCACCGCCGCCTGGTTGGCGCGGGCATAGGCGCGCAGCGCGGTGGTCATGGTCGCGTCCCAGACCAGCGGCGAGTTGACGTTGACGTTGCCCAAGATGACGCAATTCTGGTCGACGAAACCGTCGCCGAAGACGATGCGCGCCATGTCGATGGAATCTTCCGCGCGGCTTTCCGAGGTCACCGAGCCCATGAAGGCGCGGTCGGAATAGCGGATGTGGCTGTAGACCATGTCGAGGTGGCGCTTGTTGACCGGCACGTCGACCGGCTCGCAGATCGTGCCGCCGGAATGGTGCAGCCAGGGCGAGGACTGCGCCAGCTTCACGAAGTTGCGGAAGTCCTCGATGGTGCCGTAACGGCGGCCCTTGTCGAGGTCCATGACGAAGGGCGAGCCATAGGCCGGCGAAAACACAACGCTCTTGCCGCCGATCTCGACCGAGCGTTCGGGATTGCGCGCGTGCTGGGTGAAGGTTGTGGGTGCCGTCTTCAGCACCTCGCGCAGCAGGCCTGGCTCGAACTTGACCAGCACACCCTCGACCTGTGCCCCTGCCCGCCGCCAATGGTCGAGCGCAACCGGGTCGTCGCGGAACTCGATGCCGATCTCGGCAAGGATGCGGTCGGCCGTCTGCTCGATGCGAACGAGGTTTTCCTCTGACAGGATGTCGTAGGTCGGGATGTTCCTCAGGATGTAGGGCCGGCCGTGCGCCTCGGGGCCGTGCGAACGCTGCTCCCGGCGTGCATTGCGGCCGCCGCGCTCGCGGCGCTTGGCGGGCTCGCTCAGGGCTTCGGCTGTGGCAACGCTCATGTCGGGCTCCAAATCATCTGGCATGAAGCTAGCCTTTGGATCGCGCGCTGTGACGCTTGAAAATCCTCATCACTTGCATAAGCTTGCCTTATGCAAAGCCTTCGCCACCTGCTGCCCTCGGCTGGCAGCCTGATCGTCTTCGAAGCCGCCGGACGGCTGGCGAGCTTCACCGCCGCCGGCCGCGAGCTCGGCATGACGCAGGCGGCGGTTTCCTATGCGATCCGGGGACTTGAGGACCAGCTCGGCGCCAAGCTGTTCCGGCGCCGCCACCGCCACGTGGTCTTGACCGAAGCGGGCGAGCGTTTCCTCGCCGACGTCACGCTCGGCCTTTCCCATATCCGCAAGTCGGCCGAGGAACTGAGGGCACGCGCCGGCGGCATGCACGTGACGCTTTCGGCCTCGACGGCGTTCACATCGTTCTGGATGATGCCGCGCCTGCAGAAATTCCGCGACGACCTCCCCGGCATCGACTTGCGCATCCAGACCGCCGACCGCGACCTCGACCTGGTGGCCGAAGGCATTCCCTTGGGCATACGCGGCGGCGACGCCGCCGACTGGCCCGACTACGAGCTGCTGCCGATCTCAGGCGAGGAGATCTACCCGGTCGCCGGACCCGCCTATCTGGCGCGCGCCGGCACGCCCACGACACCCGCCGAGATCACCCTGCATCATCTGATCCACCTGGAAGAACCCTATCGCCCGGCCGCCACATGGAACGAATGGTTCCAGTCAGCCGGGCTCAACGGTGCCGTCGCCAAGCACGGGCTGGTCATCAACGACTACGTTCTCGTCATCCAGGCGGTGATGGAGGGCCAGGGCATCGCGCTTGGCTGGCGCCACCTCACCGACCGGCTGATCGCGGCGGGGCTTCTGGTCAGGCTGTCCGACCACGTGATGACGACGAACAAGGGCTTCCATGTCGCCTGGCCGAGGAACCGGCCGCTCAGCGAAAGCGCCGAAAAGGTGCGCGACTGGCTGGCGGCGCAGGCGTGAGCTCGAGCGGATGGTGCGCCACGCGTCCGCAATGTTGCGCCGCCCCTCATCCCCCTGCCGGGACCTTCTCCCCGCAGGCGGGGAGAAGGGGCAAGCGGAGCCGTTGCGGCCAGCCGCCTTCTCCCCGTCACTATACGGGGAGAAGGTCCCGGCAGGGGATGAGGGGCGGCGCGACGCCGACCGCCTATACGCTGTGGATGGCCCTGCCCCGCGCAATGTGGCTGTCCCGGCGCGACCGAATCCCGCTATAGTCTCGCGATGCCAATTCGCCAGCTTTCCGAAACGATGATCAACCAGATCGCCGCCGGCGAGGTCGTGGAACGGCCTGCCAGCGTGGTCAAGGAACTGGTCGAGAACGCGCTCGACGCAGGGGCTGCACGCATCGAGGTGGCGACGGCCGGCGGTGGGCTGAACCTGATCCGCGTCGTCGACGACGGGTCGGGCATGCCCGAGAGCGAGCTTTCGCTGGCGATCTCGCGCCACTGCACCTCCAAGCTCGACGACGACATCCACGACATCCGCTCGCTCGGCTTCCGCGGCGAGGCGCTGCCCTCGATCGGCTCCGTGTCGAGGCTGACCATCCGCTCGCGCACCAGGGCGGCCGACAGCGGCGCCGAGATCTCGGTCGAAGGCGGGCGGATCGCCGCCGTGCGGCCGGCGCCGAGCAACCGCGGCACGACGGTCGAGGTGCGCGACCTGTTCTTCGCCACCCCTGCCCGGCTCAAGTTCATGAAGACCGAGCGGGCGGAGGCGACGGCCATCGCCGATACGGTCAAGCGCATCGCCATCGCCTTCCCCGCCGTGCGTTTCACGCTGTCGGGCACCGACCGCTCGACGCTGGAGCTTTCGGCCACCGGCGACGCCGCCGATGGAAGGCTTGCCCGCATCGCCCAGGTGATGGGCAACGACTTCCCCGACAACTCGATCGCCATCGATGCGGCGCGCGAAAGCGTGCGGCTCGAGGGCCATGTCTCGATCCCCTCCTACACGCGCGCCAACGCGCTGCAGCAATATGCCTATGTCAACGGCCGCCCGGTGCGCGACAAGCTGATCGCCTCGGCGATCCGTGGCGCCTATGCCGACGTCCTGCCGCGCGACCGCCACGCGGTGACGGTGCTGTTTCTTTCGATCGACCCCGCCCATGTCGACGTCAACGTGCACCCGGCCAAGGCCGACGTGCGCTTCCGCGATCCAGGCCTGGTGCGCGGACTGATCGTCGGCGCGATCCGCCAGGCGCTGGCGGGTGCGGGCATCCGCCCGGCCACCACCGGCACCGAGGCGATGGTGAGCGCATTCCGTCCGGGCGGGCCTTCCTATGCCCACCCCGGCCCATCGGCCAGCCACCGCAGCTACAATCCAGAGTTTCGAGCCGCCCCTTCGGCCGGCTTCGATGCAGCGCGGTCGCCGTTCCGGCCGCTCGACACGGGCTTCGCCGAGGCCGAGCAGGCGAGCTTCGACACGGGACCGCTGCACAGCGCCGATGCGCGCGCCGGCCAGGCCGAGGTGGTGGAAGCGCTGCTGCAGACCGAGCTTGGCGCCGCCCGGGCGCAGGTGCACGAAAACTACATCGTCGCGCAGACCAGGGATTCACTGGTCATCGTCGACCAACACGCCGCGCATGAACGACTGGTCTACGAGGCCTTGAAGACCGCGCTGCATGCGCGCCCGGTGGCGGCGCAGATGCTTTTGATGCCCGAGATCGTCGACCTGCCCGAGGAAGATGCCGAAAGGCTCGCCGTGCACTCGGAAACGCTGGCCCGCTTCGGCCTCGGCATCGAGCGCTTCGGTCCAGGCGCGGTCGCCGTGCGCGAGACGCCCGCCATGCTCGGCGAGACCGACGTCGCCCAGCTGGTGCGCGACCTCGCCGACGAGATCGCCGATAGCGACACGGCCGACACGCTGAAAGAACGGCTGCATGCGATTGCCGCCACCATGGCCTGCCACGGCTCGGTTCGGTCGGGCCGCCGGCTGCGGCCGGAGGAGATGAACGCGCTGCTGCGCCAGATGGAGGCGACACCGGGATCGGGCACCTGTAACCACGGGCGGCCGACCTATATCGAACTCAAGCTGGCCGACATCGAGAAGCTGTTCGGCCGCAGGTAGTTGACCTGACCGGGGTTTTGTGGGCGTAACAGCCCGACAAGGAAGACGAGCACAAGCCCATGATGAACCGTTTCGAAGGCCCCGGCGCGCGCGAAGCCCGCATCCGCTATCTCGACGGCGATTTCCAGGTGACCAGCCCCGGCTCCTTCGTGCGCTGCGCGGTGACGGCCGAGTCCATTCCGCTCGACGAGCTCAAGTACTGGAGCGTCGCCCGCCAGGAGCCCTATCGCGACGCCTCGGTCTCACTCGGGCGAGAGATCGACATGAACCCGGACCTGCGCAAGCGCCGCTAGCGCATCGGCCCAAATATCTGAGCGATTCTCGGGAAGCAGGCCGCACGGCTTCGGCCAGGCGGAGCGTCAGCCCGCTATCTTTCGCCGCCGCCAGGCGTCCAGCGTCTCGTCGACGATGCGCTCGGCGGTGTGCTCGATCTCGAACACGGCATCGATTTCAAGCACGTTGAGCCGTGCGAGGAATTCGGCCGCTGCAGCGCCGTGGCGCAGGCGCGCCGCGTCCTTGGAGGTGGTGACCAGCTCCAGCTCGCCGGCCTGGGCGGCCTTGGCCAAATCCTCCAGCTCGTCCGGAAGGTAGAAATGGTGATCGGGGAAGGCATGGGCGAGGACCACCGTCCCGCCAGCCTTTGTCACCGTGTCGAAGAACTTCTCCGGATGGCCGATACCGGCGAAAGCGAGGAAGCGCCTGCCCTGGAACATCTTCTTGCCGCGCGGCCGCGCCGTCGCGGCGAAGACCGGCTTGCCCGCGCGCGCCGCCTGGCGCACGACCGCGTTGGCCATGTCGCCCTCGCCCATGCGGATCACCGCGTCGGTAAATCTCAGCTGGTCGACCAGGCGCGCGCGCATCGGCCCCGCCGGGATGACGTGGCCATTGCCCAGGCCGAAACGCGCGTCGACCACCACCAGCGCAAAGTCGATATGGATGCGCGCGCTCTGGAAACCGTCGTCCATGATGAGGAAATTGCAGCCGCGCTCGATGAGCAGCTTTGCGCCCGCAGCGCGGTTCGGGGTGACGGCGACGGGGGCATGCTCGGCCAGCAGCAGAGGCTCGTCGCCGACATGCTTGGCGCTGTCGTGCTGCCGGTCGACCACGTGCGGCTCGGCGAAGCTGCCGCCATGGCCGCGCGACAGGAAGCCAGGCACGAGTTGCATGCGCTTGGCCTGCCTGGCGAGCGCGATCGCGATCGGGGTCTTGCCGGTGCCACCGACGGTGAAGTTGCCGACGCACAGCACCGGCGCATCGATCTTCTCGCGCCGCGCCGCCTTCATGCGCCGCCCGGCCACGAATGCATACAGCGACGACACCGGGTACAGCGCGTAGGCACGCCAGTCCGGCTTTTCCCACCAGAAAGGAGGCGCTTCGCTGGCCAGCGCTACCTCCCGCCAGCGCCCTTGAGGCGCGCTTTCACGATGAGGGGATGGATGAAGGGTTCGAGCGCCTTCAGCGTGCGCGCCAGCGCCCCGCGCATCTCCTCGACCGTCGAGGCGCCGGCCGCCATCATGTCGTGGCGGGCGATCTCGTTGCCGAGGAGGAAGTTGACGGCCCCCGCCAGCATGTCGCGGTCGCGCACGATCTTGGCGCCGCCCTTGTCGATCAGCCGCTGGTAGGTGTCGCGGAAGTTCTGCACGTTGCGGCCCGACAGGACGGCGGTGTCCAGCATTGCCGGCTCGAGCGGATTCTGCCCGCCCTCCGACGTCATCGAGCGGCCGACGAAGGCTATCTCGGTGAGGCGCAGGTAAAGCCCCATCTCGCCGATGGTGTCGCCGAGCAGGATATCGGTGTCGGGCATAATGCGGTCGCCGGTGCTGCGACGGGCGACCTTCAGCCCCAGGCTGACAATCTGCGCCGCCACGGCAGCGGCGCGCTCGGGATGGCGCGGCACGATGATCGTCAGCAGCCCGCGATGGCGGTTGCGCAGCATCGCGTGCACCTCGGCCGCCACGAGCTCCTCGCCGTCATGGGTCGAAACGGCCGCCCAGGTCGAGCGGCGCCCGATCTGGCGCTGGAGCATGTGCAGGGCGCGTTCATCGACCGGCGGCGGAGCAGTATCGACCTTGAGGTTGCCGGAGACAGTCACCGGCCGCGCACCGAGCGCGCGGAAACGTTCGCCATCGACGTCGGACTGCGCCACGACATGCGCCATGTTCTCGAACAGCGCCTCGGCGATGTAGGCCCGCTTCTTCCACGACTTGAACGAACGGTCGGAGAGGCGGCCGTTGACGAGGATCTGCGGCACGTTGCGCGCGCCCAGTTCGAGGATGGTCATGGGCCATATCTCCGACTCGGCGATGATCGCCAGGTCCGGAAGCCAATGGTCGAGAAATCGGCTCACCGCCGGCTTGAGGTCGAGCGGCACATATTGATGGATGATGCGGGAACCCAGGCGTTCTTCGGCGACCTGGGCGGAGGTGACCGTGCCCGTGGTCAGAACGACGTTAATGCCGTAATCCAGAATGCTCTCGATCAACGGAACGACCGCGATCGTCTCACCGACGCTCGCCGCATGGAACCAGATCAGCGGGCCGTCGGGCCGTTCGCGACTGGCGAAGCCGTAGCGCTCGCGACGACGGTTCTTGTCTTCCTTGCCCTTGGAGGTCCGCCAGGCGACATAGCCCCCGACCATCGGATAGGCAGCGGCACCCGCGTAGCGATACGCCTTGAGGAAAGCCCTGGCCCAGCGTTCGCTCATCTTGCGCCGTCCACCATGCGATAGGCCTGTTCGGTTGCAATGTTGATGGCTGCCGTGAGTTCGAGGCGCTTGCGCTCCATCTCGGCATCGTCCGCTTCGGCGGCCACTTCGATCAGCGGGCCAACGGCAACCGCACAACGGCCGAAGGGCAGGTTGACGGTCGTCTTGTCCCAGCTCTTCTCGATCACCGTGCGGCGGCTCGTGGCGATCGCCGCCGGGGCGATGGGCCTGCCGGAAAGGCGGGCCAGAAGGACGATGCCCATGCCGGCGTCGCGGGGCGTACCATGCGGGATGTCTGCGATCATGCAGACGTTCTTGCCGGCATCGAGCGCCTTTTTCAGGGCAATGAGGGCGGTCGCGCCACCCTTTTCCCGCTTGCTCTTTCTTTGACGGCCGCCGGAGCCGCGCACCGCCTCGATGCCAAACTTGTTGATGACCAGTGCGTTCAGTTCCGCATCGGCGCTGCGCGAGACCATGGCGACCAGGCCGCGGCCGCTGGGATAGAGCGCCGGCGCCAGAAGATGCTGTCCGTGCCAGAGGCCGATGATCAGCGGCTCGCTGTCGGCATAGCCGCCGCCAGCCAGTTGGAACGAGCCTTCCGCGTAGGGATTGGTCAGCTTGATGAAGCGCAACGCTCCGGCAAACAGGCTGGCGACCGCGCCTTTTGCAAAGCGCGACTTGGCCAGTGGTTCGCGTATGCGCCGCCACAAACCCTTCGGCGCCGGCTTTGCACGCTTCTTGTTCGCCGCGGGCCTCACGGCCGGCGACGCCATGCGGGATCCCTCCATCAGCTCTGACCGGGCGCCTTCACTTCCGGCTCGAGCAGGCGATGCAGGTGGACGACGAAATAGCGCATATGCGCGTTGTCGACGCTGGCCTGCGCCTTCGCCTTCCAGGCCAGCTCGGCCGACTTGTAGTCCGGGTAGATGCCCACGATGTCGAGCGCCTCGAGATCGCGGAATTCCGTGCCGCCGAGCGTCTTCAGCTCGCCGCCGAACACCAGGTGCAAAAGCTGCTTCTTACCGTCTTCCTCGGCCATCTCAGTCCTTGATTCATCTTATGCTGGGTCCGCCTGATCTAGACCAAAGCGAACCGTTTTGGAACAGCTTCCAGTTCTACCGGCCGTCCGGGCCGGCAATGACGCCTGCCATGGCCGCGAGCAACTCGCCGCTTCCGGCCATAAGCTCGCCATGGACGATCCGCTCGCCAGCAAAGGCAGGCAAGCCGCCCTCACTGTCAAGCAGCCGGCCGCCGGCTTCGTGCAATATGAGCTCGGCCGCGGCAATGTCCCAGTCATGCGCGTTCGGCTTGACGAAGGTCGCATCCAGCGCGCCGCTGGCGATCATCGCCAGGCGATAGGCCAGCGATGGAATATAGGCCACCCGGTCTAGCCTCGCCTGCCATTCCGGCGGGAGGCGGTCGATCATCGGCTTCGGCCCCGCGATGCTGAGCCGCTCGCCCCCGGGCCGCACGCCGATCCGGTCACCGTTGAGATAGGCGCCGCCGCCGGCCATCGCCCAATAGGTCTCGCCGCGTGCCGGGCATTCGAGCACGCCCGCGAGCGAGCGGCCGTTCTCCACGACCGCCGCGCTCACGCACCATTCGGCCCTGCCCTCCACGAAGCCGCGCGTCCCGTCGATCGGATCGACGACGAAGGTCCGGCGGGCGCCAAGGCGATCGGGATTGTCGGCGGTCTCCTCCGACAACCAGCCATAGTCAGGCCTCGCGGCCATCAGCGTCTCGCGAAGGTAGCGATCGGCGGCGTAGTCGGCCTCGCTCACCGGCGAGTTGCCGCCTTTGAGCCAGACCTCCGGGTTGCGGCGGAAATAGCCCATGGCGATCTTTCCGGCCTCGGCCGCCGCCATGCGCAGCAACTCGAGATCGGCCAGCATGCCGGCTTGTGCTGCGACGTCAGTTTCCGGCAAGGGTCATGCCTTCGATCAGCAGGGTCGGCGCGGCCGTGCCGTAGTTGCGGTCGAGGTCGCTCGCCGGCACCATGCGCAGGAACATGTCCTTGAGGTTCGACGCGATCGTCACTTCCGACACCGGCCAGGCGATCTCGCCGTTCTCGATCCAGAAACCAGACGCGCCGCGGCTGTATTCGCCGGTAATCATGTCGACGCCCTGGCCGAAGACCTCGGTGACGTAGAAACCGCTCTTGAGGGACCGGATCAGGTCCTCCGGCGACTTGTCGCCCGGCTCGATCGAGAAGTTCGTCGACGACGGCGACACCGACGAGCCGCCGCGCACGCCACGGCCGTTGGTCGCAAGGCCCAGTTCCCGCGCGGCCGAGGTCGACAGGAACCAGTGGTTGAGCACGCCGTTCTCGACCATCTTCAGCGTGGCGCCCTCGATCCCCTCGCCGTCGAACGGCCGCGAAGCCTGGCCGCGGCGCTTGAGCGGTTCGTCGATGGCCGTGATCGCGGCCGCAGCCACCTGCCTGCCCATCATGTCGCGCAGGAAACTCGTCTTGCGGGCAACCGAGGCGCCGTTGATCGCCCCGGCAAGATGGCCGGCGATGCCACGCGCCACGCGCGGGTCGAAGACGACGTCGACGGGGCCGGTCTGCGCCTTGCGGGCGTTCAGCCGCTTGACCACGCGCTCGCCGGCCTTGCGGCCGATCTCGTCGGCCGGGTCGAGGTCGGCGAAGTGCAGGCGCGAGGAATATTCATAGTCGCGTTCCATCGCCGTGCCCTCGCCGGCGATGACGCTGGCCGAGCGGGAGAAACGCGATCCGACATAATGTCCGAGGAAACCGTGCGACGTCGCAAGCACGAGACCGCCGAGACCGGCGCTGGCACCGGCGCCCGACGAGTTGGTCACGCCCTTGACGGCAAGTGCAGCGCTTTCCGCCGCAAGCGCGTCTTCCTTGAGCCGCTCGGCCGAAACGACGGTTTCGTCGAAGAGGTCCAGGTCGCGTGGGGTCGCCGAGAGCAGCGAAGCGTCGGCCAGCCCCTGGAAGGGATCCTCGGGCGAAACCCTGGCCATCGCCACGGCGCGCTCGGCCAGGGCCTTCGCGTCGGAGGCGGCGGTCGCCGAAACGCTGGCCACGCGACGCCCGACAAAGACGCGGAGCGAAACGTCCTCGCTCTCCGAAGCCTCGGTCGCCTCGACCTTGCCCAGGCGCACCGAAACGCCGGTCGAACGCCCCCGCACGGCCACTGCATCGGCGGCATCCGCGCCGGCCTTCCTGGCGGCCTCGACCAGGCTGGCGACCCGGTCAGCCAGTTTCGCGGCGTCGTTGGTATCGTTCATTGGCGTGTTCCGATTGCTTGCGGCCGGTCGCGGCCCTTTCCTCCATCTATTGTCCCCTACCGGCTTGTGCAATGGGTGGGTACATGGTCAAACCGAGTCCACCCTACTCAATGGCCTCGACCAGAATCGGAGCGGATGCCCCAGGCCGTCCGTCGCCAAAGCCTCCCCGGGTCCACATGTCCAGTCCAAGCCAGGCGGCGATGCCCGCGAAATTCACAACCGGCTCGACCATGCGTCACGTCATCGTGATGACTGCCACCGGCTCGGTCGGCCTCGTCGCCATCTTCATCGTCGACGCCCTCAACCTGTTCTACATATCGCTTCTCGGCGTGGAAGAGCTGGCTGCCGCGATCGGTTTTGCCTCGACGCTGCTGTTCTTCACCGTGTCCATTTCGATCGGCTTCACCATCGCCTGCGGGGCCCTGGTCGCCCGCTGTCTCGGTCGCGGCGCACGCGAGGAGGCTGCGCGCATGGGCGGGGCCTCGATGGTGTTCATGGGGCTCGTAACACTGCTCGTCACCGTCGCGACGCTGCCCTTCCTGCGGCCGCTGCTGGTCCTGCTCGGTGCAACCGGCCAGACGCTCGAGCTGTCGGCCCGTTTCATGCAGATCGTGCTGCCCTCCTTCCCGATCCTGGCGCTGGGCATGTGCACGACCGGCATTCTGCGCGGGGTGGGTGACGCCCGGCGAGCCATGTATGTGACGCTCGGCAGCGGCATTGCCGCCGCCATCTTCGACCCGCTGTTCATCTTCGGTTTCGGGCTCGGACTCGACGGCGCGGCAATCGCCACCGTCCTGTCACGCTGCGTCATGCTCGCGATCGGCATCCACGGCGCCCATGTCGTGCACCGGCTCGTGAGGATTCCCGACCTGAGGGAACTGCGCGAGGCGGTGGCACCGTTTTTCGCCATCGGCGTCCCGGCGATGCTCACCCAGATCGCCACGCCGGTGGGCAATGCCTATGTCACCGTCGAGATCGCCGCCTTCGGCGATCAGGCCGTGGCCGGCTGGGCGATCATCGGCCGCCTGGTGCCCGTCGCCTTCGGCGTCATCTTCGCGCTGTCGGGCGCGGTTGGCCCGATCCTCGGGCAGAACTACGGCGCCCGCAAGTTCGACCGCCTGACATCGACCATGCGCGACAGCCTGCTGTTCACCATCGTCTACGTGCTGGCGGTATGGGCGCTGCTCGCGATTTTCGCCAACCCCATCGCCGGCATCTTCGGCGCCGACGGCATTGCCCGCGACCTCATCGTCTTCTTCTGCCTCTATGCGGCCGGCAGCTTCCTGTTCAACGGTGCGATCTTCGTTTCCAGCGCCGCCTTCAACAATCTCGGCTACCCGGCCTATTCGACCGTCTTCAACTGGGGCCGTTCGACGCTCGGCGTCATCCCCTTCGTCTGGGCCGGCGCTCACTACTGGGGCGCGACCGGTGTCATCGCCGGCTGGGGCCTGGGCGCCGTGGTGTTCGGCGTCGTGTCGATGCTGGTATGCTTCCGCGTGGTCAAGGCGATCGCCGGCGAACCCCTGCACCAGGAGGAGACCCCGCCTGCCCCGCCGCCGGCGGCGCAGTCGCCCTTCTCCACCGGCAAGGCGTCGACCCTGCAGTAATTCGGCAGTTTTCCCCGCTACTGGAGGATTTCGTCGATCGCCTGCTTCAGTTCTTCCTTCAGTGCGGCCGTTTCCGCCAGCACCTGGTCGATCTTGAGGAAATCGAGCGCGCGGAAGCGCGACACCGGCGGCCTTAGGAAGATGTCGGGCTGGCTCTGGCCGAGCTTGCCGGCGGTGATCGACTGCATCATCAGCTGGGTCGCGCCGAACATCAGGTCGATGGAGTTCGGCCGCCTGCCGTCGTTCTCCACGGGTGCCCCGACGACGTCGATGGCGATCGTGAAGTCCGCGAGGCCGTCGAGAAGGTCGAAGGGCACGGGATTGTAGATGCCGCCGTCGATGTAGAGCGTGTTGCCGCGGGTCACAGGCCTGAACACCGCCGGGATCGCCGCGGACGCGGCCAGCGCCGTCAACAGGTCACCCTCCTCGAAGACCGACTGGCAATGGCCGTAGTAGTCGGTGGCGGTCACCTTGAGCGGCACCTTGAGCTCCTCGAAGGTGGCGGGCACCGCCTCGGGCAGGAATACCTTGAGGATACGCTCGATGTTGAACTGGCTGACCCTGATGCCGGTCTCGACCATCTCGGACAGGGTGCCGGGCCGCGCCTTCCACATGCGGCTCGCCACTTCGCCCGGCCGTCCGAGCACCGAGCGCGAATATTCGCGGATCTCGCTGCCGCTCAGGCCGGCGGCCATGCCGGCCCCCATGATGGCGCCGATCGAGGAGCCGGCAATGGCGACCGGCTTGATGCCCAGTTCGTCCAGCGCCTCGATGACGTGGATGTGGGCGAGCCCCCGCGCGCCGCCGCCGCCGAGTGCGAGTGCGAAGCTCGTGCTCATCCCTTGCCTCCGTCCGACTTCGGACCGAGGATCATCACCGCCGGCTCAACCGACAGCAGCTTGCGCGCCACGGCCTTCACCTCGTTCAACGTCACTGCGCCGATGAGATCCACCCGCCGCTGGATGTAGTCGATGCCCAGATCGTCGGTCTGGATGTTGACCAGCGTGCTCGCGATCGCCCCCGACGAATCGAGGTTGTTGATGGCGTAGGCGCCCAGCATGTACTTCTTGGCCGCGTCCAGCTCCGCCGCGGTCGGCCCCTCCTCGGCCATCCTGCGCACCACGTCACGGATCACCGCGAGGGTTTCGGCCGCACGGTCCGAACGCGTCGCCGTGCTGATGACCAGCGACGACGAATGCTCCTGGTTGATCAGCATGGACGTCACGCTGTAGGCCAGGCCCCGCTTCTCGCGCACCTCGTCAAAGAGCCGCGACGAGAAGCTGCCTCCTCCGAGGATCTGCTCCATCAGCGCGGCGGCCAGGAAGTCCGGCGCATCGCGCCGCACGCCGGGATAGACGAGCTGCAGCGAGGTCTGGGGCAGCGGATATTCGACCTGCAGGGTCTGTCCAAGCTTGGGTTCGACGGGGTCGACCTTGCGGATCTGCGCCTTCTCGGGGAGGTTGCCGAAGACCTGGTCCAGCCTCTTCTTCAGGCTTTCGGCGTCGATCGCACCGACGACTGCGATCTTCAGCTTGTCGCGCGCGAAGACTGCCTTGTGGAAGGCGCGCAGGTCGTCGGCGGTGATCGCCGCGAGCGACTTTTCCGTGCCCTGGTCGGGCCGGGCATAGGGATGGGCGCCATAGATCGCCTCGGCCCATTTGCGCGACGCTTCGGTTTCGGGATCGCGCGCATTGGCGACGATGCCGGCGACGATCTGCGAGCGGATGCGGTCGATCGGCGCCTGGTCGAAGCGGGGGCTCTCGACGGCAAGCCTCAGCAATTCGAAGGCCTCGTCCTGCTGGTCGGAGAGCATGCGCATCGAGCCGCCGAGGTCGTCGTTGCTCTCGCTGAATCCCATTTCGGCGCCGGCATCGTCCAGCCGGCTCTGGAACGCCTCGCTGTCGAGGTCGCCTGCCCCCTCGTCGAAGAGCCCGGTCATCAGGTTGGCGAGCCCCTCCTTGCCGTCGGGATCCTGCGAACTTCCGCCCTCGAAGGCAAACCGGACGGCGATGATCGGCACCGAATAGTCCTCGACGAGCCAGGCGGAGACACCCTTCTCCGACCTGACCTCCTGGATCTTCACCTCGGCGCGGGCCGCGACCACGGCCGGCAACACCAGGAACACCAGTGCGAGCAGCAGCGTGGTCAGGGAAGTGCCCAAGCTCAAGCGCATTGTCTTCGAACCGTTCATCGCATCATTTCCCGTCAGAATTGGTCGGGAGCAGATAGCCGGCAACCGAGCGGTCGGGATTGAGGTACTTGGCCGCCACCGCCTTGATCTCGTCGGCGGTCACGGCCCGGATCTTGTCCGGCCATTGCTCGACATCCGCCACCGCGCCGCCGGTCGCCAGCGTGCTGCCATAGATGTTTGCCATGCTTGCCTGGTTGTCGCGTGCGAAGATCATGCTGCGGACGAAGCGGTTCTTGGCTTTTTCCAGCTCGTCGGGCGTGACCCCGTCCTTGATGATGCGGCGGATTTCGACGTCGACGGCATCCTCCACCTGCTGCAGGCCGGCCTCGCCGCGCGGCGCGCCGTAGACAGCGAAGCTGGTGTCGTCGACCATCGTGCCTTCGAAATAGGCGCCGGCCGACGATGCGATCCCCTGCTTGACCACCAGCTGCTGGTAGAGCCGGCTGCGGCTGCCGCCGCCGAGGATTTCCGAAAGCAGGTCTAGGGCTTCGGCCTCGCCGGGCTTGGCGGTCTGGTAGGACGGCACCACCCATGCCTTGGAGAAGCTCGGGACGCTGACGCGCGCATCCGTCATCTCGACCGTGCGCTTGGTGTTCTGCTCGGGCTCCTCGGGGCGCGCGCGTGGTGGCAGGTCGGGGCCGCGCGCGACCTTGCCGTAGGTCTTCTCCGCCAGTTCGCGGACCCTGTCGGGTTCGACGTCGCCGGCCACCACGAGGATGGCGTTGTTCGGCGCGTAGTAGCGGTCGTAGAAGGCGGTGGCGTCGACCCGGTTGAGCTTTTCGATCTCGTGCATCCAGCCGATCACCGGGATGCGGTAGGGTTCGTTCTGGAACAGCGTGGCGTCGACCTCCTCGTTGAGGAGCGCGCCCGGATTGTTCTCGATGCGCGAGCGCCGCTCCTCGAGGATGACGTCGCGTTCGGGTCCGATCACCGCATCGGTCAGCACCAGGTTGCGCATCCGGTCGGCT
Source organism: Aminobacter sp. BE322 (assembly GCF_050433525.1). Lineage (NCBI taxonomy): Bacteria > Pseudomonadati > Pseudomonadota > Alphaproteobacteria > Hyphomicrobiales > Phyllobacteriaceae > Aminobacter > Aminobacter sp. BE322. The sequence goes on from NZ_JBNPXB010000003.1 coordinate 234,058, forward strand.
TCGAAGCCCATCATCGTCTCGAGCGCGCCGGGCGCCACCGTCTGGTGATAGGCGGTGTAGTCGTAGGTGGTGAAGGCGTTCTCGCTGCCGCCGATCTCCGCCACCTTCTGGCTGAACTCGCCTGCCTTGTGCTCGGCCGTGCCCTTGAACATCAGGTGTTCGAAGAAATGGGCGATGCCCGACTTCCCAGGCGGCTCGTCGGCGCTGCCCACCTTGTACCAGACCATGTGGGTGACGATGGGCGCGCGGTGGTCGGGGATCACCACCACCTGCATGCCGTTTTCGAGATTGAAGCTCGACACGGTGCCGTCGCTCGGCGACGCCTGGAGCGCGCCGGCGCCGATCAAGCCGAATGCCAGGGCGAGCAATGCCTGCGGCAAGCCTTTCGCCCGAATTAGTTCCAAGCTCATCGACAGCCTCTGAAAGTGGACGCGCCTGCGTTATATGCGGCGGCGCAAAGCGGCGGGAAGTGAATTGTTGGTAATCTTTGCGACCGAAAACGGCTGAAGTCGGGCGCTACTCGGCCGCAATGAAGCGGATCACCGTCTCGCCATAGGAACGCTCGTCCAGGACCGAGAAGCCCGGACCGGGGTCGAACGGGGCGGCCGCGCTTTCCTCGACCACGCAAAGCGTGCCCGCCGCGAGCCAGCCGCCGGCACGGGCCGAGCGCAGGGCGCGTTCGCCGAGACCCTTGCCGTAGGGCGGGTCGGCGAAGACGAGGCCGAACGGCCCCATGGTGCCGGCCTCGCCGAGGCCGGTCGCGTCACGGCGGAAGATCTTGGTGCGGCCGGTCAGGCCGAAGGTCTCGACATTGGTGCGGATCAGGCCGCGGCCCTCGGCCGATTCCTCGATGAAGACGCAGTAGGACGCCCCGCGCGACAGCGCCTCGATGCCGAGCGCACCGGTACCGGCAAAGAGGTCGAGCACGCGGGCGCCCTCGAGCCGATCGCCGAAGCGGTGGGCAAGCACGTTGAAGACGGCCTCGCGCGTGCGGTCGGTCGTCGGACGGATGGCGTGATCGCGCGGCGTGGCCAGCGCCCGGCCGCGCAATTCGCCGCCGACGACCCGCATCAGCCGCGGCCCTTGCGCGGACCGCCAGGCTTGCCGCCGCGCGGAGCACCGCCCGTCGGCCTGTCGCCACGCGGCTTGTCGAAGCCGGGCTTGCCACCCTTGTTTGCCGCGCCCTGTGGGCGAGCGCCCGGCGCCATCCAGACATTGGACTTGCGGCTGCCCGGCGTCTCGAACGGCTTCTTCTCGCGCTCGTCACCCTTCTTGCCGCCGAACTTCGGACGATCACCGAAACCGGGTTTATCACCGAACTTCGGCTTGTCGCCGAACCGCGGCTTTTCACCGAACTTGGGCTTGTCGCCGAAGCGGGGGCGCTCGGTCGACAGGCGTCCCAGCACGTCCTCGCGGTGACGCTCGCGGTCGCGCTTGCGATTCTTGATCAGGCCGCCCTCGCCGATGTCGAGGCGCGCGGGCCGCGGGGCACGCGGCGCGTCGTCGTCGCGCCGCTCCTCGCGGCGTGCCGTCGGTTTGTTGGAGAAGGGCTTGACGATGTCGGCGTCGAAGTTGGCGCCGGATTCCTCGACCAGCCGCTCGCCCAGCTGGTCGCGCAGCATCTTGCCCTTGATCTCCTGGACGTGGCCTTCCGGCAGTTCGCCGAGCTGGAACGGGCCATAGGAGATGCGGATCAGGCGGTTCACCTCGAGGCCGAGCGCGCCGAGGATGTTCTTGACCTCGCGGTTCTTGCCCTCGCGCAGGCCGATGGTGATCCAGGCGTTGGTACCCTGCTCGCGATCGAGCGTCGCCTCGACCGAGCCGTAGAACACGCCGTCGACGGCAATGCCGTCCTTGAGGTCGTCGAGCTGCTTCTGCTCGACCTTGCCGTGGACGCGCACGCGATAGCGGCGCAGCCAGCCGGTGGCCGGCAGTTCGAGCACGCGCGCTAGGCCACCGTCATTGGTGAGCAGCAGCAGCCCTTCGGTATTGATGTCGAGGCGGCCGATGGTCATCAGCCGCGGCAGTTCGGCCGGCAGCACGTCGAAGACGGTCTTGCGGCCCTCCGGGTCGCGGTTGGTGGTCACGACCCCGGCCGGCTTGTGGAACAGGAACAGCCGGGTGCGCTCGATCGGCGGTATTTCGGTGCCGTCGAGGTGGATGACGTCATCGGGCATGACGTTGAAGGCGGGCGAGGACAGCACCTGTCCGTTCACCCTGATGCGGCCCGCGGCGATCAGTTCCTCGGCGTCGCGGCGCGAGGCGATGCCGGCGCGCGCCAGGCGCTTTGCGATACGCTCGCCCGGCTCCGAGGCCTCCTCGGTGCTGCGCGGACGCGGCTTGAAACCATCCGGCTTGGGGCGGCGGTCGCCATCCGGCCTCGGACGGAACGCCCGCGCCTCGCCGTCGCGCTTTTCGTAAGGCTTGCCCTCGGGGCGCGGCCCCTTGCGGAACGGGCGCTCGCCGTCTGCACTTGGCTCGCCGTCGCGTGGACGGAATTCGCGGTGCGGGCGCTCGCCGCCTTCGGCGGGACGCGAGCGATAGGGCTTGTCGCCGCCAAAGGAGCGGCCGCCCTCGCGCTTCTCATAGGGCTTGCCCTCCGGGCGCGGTCCCTTGCGGAACGGGCGTTCGCCGCCATCCTGCGGGCGGTCGCCACGGAATTCGCGATGCGGGCGCTCGCCGCCTTCGGCGGGACGCGGACGATAAGGCTTGTCGCCGCCAAAGGAGCGGCCGCCTTCGCGCTTCTCATAGGGCTTGCCCTCGGGGCGCGGGCCCTTGCGGAACGGTGCCGAAGAGCGCTCCGGGCGCGCCTCGCCGTCGCGCGGACGGAAATCGCGCTTGGGGCGTTCGCCGCCCGCGGCACCTTCGTCACGCTTCGCAAACGGCTTCTTGGCGAAGGGTTTGCTGCCACCCTCGCCGCGCGGCTTGCCGAATTTCCTGGGTCCAGCGTCGCGATTGCCTGCGCCACCTGGTTTGCCGCCCTTGCGCGGGAATTTTTTTCGATCGTCGTCCATGTGGCCTTTGCCCTTTTCGGCGGCTAGATAACAGGAAGATTTGGGGTTAGCGAGGGGAATATCCTGATGGTGGCGGCGTGAAGCGGCCGGATTTCATGGCACTGGCCTTCGAGGAGGCGGAAGCTGCGGCCGCGCGCGGCGAGGTACCGATCGGCGCCGTCGTCGTCCATGGCGGCAAGGTCGTCGCCCGCGCCGGCAACCGCACCCGCGAATTCAACGATGCCACGGCCCATGCCGAAATCCTGGCGATCCGCGAGGCCTCCGGCAAGCTCGGCTCTGAGCGACTCACCGGGCATGACCTCTACGTCACGCTGGAACCCTGCACCATGTGCGCGGCCGCCATCTCGTTTGCCCGCCTGCGCCGGCTCTATTTCGGAGCGGCGGACGACAAGGGCGGCGCGGTGGTCAGCGGCGTTCGCTTCTATGCCTCGCCTACCTGCCATCACGCGCCCGAGGTCTATGCCGGCATTGGCGAAACGCGCGCCGCAGAAATTCTCAAAGGCTTCTTCAAGGATCGCCGCGACCTCTAGAGCGCCTGCCTGCCCTGAAAACGAAAACGCCCTGAACCAGTCAGGGCGTCCGGTCAGTCAGGGCGTCCGGTCAGTCAGGGCGTCCGGTCAGTCATGCCATCTGGCTTGGATCAGAACGGCCACCAGCTGCTGCCCTTCTGGGCGAGCTTCTTCTTGCGGCGCTCCTTCTTGATCTCGTCCTCGCCGAGCTCGTCCTGCGCGGCAGTCGTCGCAGCCTGGCGATAGGCCAGCGGCGGCTCGCTCAGATACTTGCGCGTGGTGGCGCTGCCCTGCTTGTTCTCACGCAGGCGGCGCTCGATCTCGGCCTTGCGCTGCGCCGGCGTCAGCTTGCTCAGGTCGGGGCCCGACAGCGACGCCATGTCGTTGACGACTTCCGGCTCGAAATTGGGGTTGTCGCGGTTCTTGGTCGCGTTGTCGCGGATGCGCGCCCGGCGCGCTTCCGGCGACTCGGGCCAGTCGGCACTCGCGGTCGTGACGATGTTGTCCTGCGGCGCGGGCAAGGCACCAGCCTGGCCGGCCTTCGGCTTCACCAGTTCGGGCCGCGGCTTGTAGTCGATGCTGTTGGTTTTCGGCTTGAGCGACATGATGTTGGTCAGGTCGGTGGCAAGCTGCTCGGTCGACGACTTGTCGGTGCCATAGGTCGGCGCGCTCATGCAGCCCGACAACGCGACGGCGGAAACCGCAAGCGTAGCAAACGTCGTTGCGCGCACGCTGATGCGGTCCGTCATGCCAAAGATCTTCACTCGAACGCCTCTCGCTAGATGCCGGTAAAACCGGGCCCCCATCCGTCTGCGACGGAAATCCGGCGACAATTTGTCTGCCGAAGCCGCGCTTTTACCTTAACGGGTCGTCCAGGGCAACGACCGGAAGACTGCCACCCGCCGGGCGTTGCATTTCGGTCACCTGCCACAGCGCCGCACGTCCTTCCGGACCATCTGCACGCCCCTTGGCGAGGATCATTTCCGATCGGAGGCGAGGCACTGTCCTAGAGGCGGCCGAGCTTCTGCAGCTCGTGCAGGGCAGCGGCATCGCGTGCCGAGACATCGGCGAACGCCGTGTCCGAGCCGACATCGGCTGTGTAGCGCCAGGAACGCGCGCATTTGACCAGGCCGTGGTCCTCTGCCTTGTCGACTACGACGGCCACGCCCGGAACCTCGCGCAGGGCGAAGGCAGCGGCCGGGGCCGACGCATGCGAGACGACGAGATCACTGGTGATGCTGATCTCGGCCAGGTCGATGCCCGCGAGCGCCTCTTCGAGCACTGCGTCGGCCATGTAGACGACCGGCACCGCCTCCAGCGACGAGCCGATGGTCTTCTTGGCGCGCTCCAGTTCCAGCGCACCGGTCACGACGCTGCGCACCTGGCGGATCTTGCGCCACTTCTCGGCCAGCGTCTCATCGCGCCAGGCTGCCGGCACGTCGGGGAACTGCTCGAGATGGACCGAGACGGCCTGCGGGTTGCGCTCCAGCCATGCCTCTTCGGTGGTGAAGGGCAGCATCGGCGCCAGCCACTTGACCAGGCAGTTAAACAGCTCACGCACGACATGGACGGCGGCCTTGCGGCGGACGCTCGACGGCGCGTCGCAGTAGAGTACGTCCTTGCGGATGTCGAAATAGAAGGCCGACAGCTCGACGACCATGAAGTCGATGAGCGCACGGGTGATGCGCTTGAACTCGAAGTCGTCATAGCCCTTGCGAACCAAGGCATCGAGTTCGGCAAGCCGGTGCAGCATCAACCGCTCCAGCTCAGGCATCTCGGCCAGCGCCACCTGCTCGCCCTCGTCATGGGCCAGCGTGCCGAGCATCCAGCGGATCGTGTTCCTGAGCTTGCGGTAGGCGTCGATGTTGGTCTGCAGCACGTTCTTGCCGAGGCGCTGGTCTTCCCAATAGTCGGTGGTCATGACCCAGAGGCGCAGGATGTCGGCGCCCGACTGCTTCATGACGTCCTGCGGCACGACCGTGTTGCCGAGCGACTTCGACATCTTGCGGCCCTCCTCATCCATGGTGAAGCCATGGGTGACGACGGTATCGTAGGGCGCGCGGCCGCGCGTGCCGCAGCTTTCCAGCAGCGACGAATGGAACCAGCCGCGATGCTGGTCCGAGCCTTCGAGATAGACGTCGGCCGGCCATTTCAGGTCGGGACGATCCTCGAGCGTGAATGCATGCGTCGAGCCCGAATCGAACCAGACGTCGAGGATGTCCATCACCTGCGTCCAGGGCTCGTTCGCGCGCGTGCCGAGGAAGCGCTCGCGGGCGCCCGCGGCGAACCAGGCGTCGGCGCCCTCCTTCTCGAAGGCCTCGACTATGCGGGCGTTGACCGCCTCGTCCTTCAGCACGTCGCCGTCGGCGCCGGCGAAGATGGCGATCGGCACGCCCCAGGCGCGCTGGCGCGACAGCACCCAGTCCGGGCGCTCCTCGATCATCGAGCGCAGGCGGGTCTGGCCGGCGGCCGGCACGAAGCGGGTGTCGTCGATGGCCTTGAGCGCGCGGCTGCGCAGCGTCGTGCCGTCGCCGAGCTGCCTGTCCATGTAGACGAACCACTGCGGCGTGTTGCGGAAGATGACCGGCTTCTTCGAGCGCCAGCTGTGCGGATAGCTGTGCTTCAGCCGGCCGCGGGCGAACAGCATGCCGTGCTTGATCAGTTCCTCGATGACGGCCTTGTTGGCGTCGCCCTTCTTGCCGTGGTCGTCGATGACGCGCGCAGCACCACCCTCGCGATCCGGGCCGAAACCCGGCGCGTCCTTGGTGAAGAAGCCGGCGTCGTCGACGGTGAACGGCAGGCGCGTTTCGATGCCGCGCTTCTCGAGCTCGGCGGCGGCGTCCATCCAGGCGTCGAAGTCCTCGCGGCCGTGGCTGGGCGCGGTGTGGACGAAGCCAGTGCCGGCGTCGTCGGTGACGTGGTCGCCTGCCAGCATCGGCACGGGAAACTCGTAGCCGCCGCCGAGACCTTCGAGCGGATGCGAAAGCACAAGCTTTCCAAGCTCTTCGGCTGCGATGCTGCGGATCCGATTCAAGCTGACCTTGGCCTTGGTCGCAGCCTCCTCGGAGAGCGCGTCGGCGAAGATCAGCTTTTCGCCGGGCTGAGGACCGAAGTCGTTCTCTGCCGCCGTCACCTCATAGAGGCCATAGGAGACGCGAGTCGAATAGGCCACCGCGCGGTTGCCGGGAATGGTCCAGGGCGTAGTCGTCCAGATGACGACATGGGCGCCGGCAAGCGCGTCCGAACCGGCTTCGACCGGGAATTTCACCCAGATCGTGTCGCTCTCGTAGTCCTGGTATTCGACTTCGGCCTCGGCGAGCGCGGTGCGCTCGACCACCGACCACATGACCGGCTTCGAGCCGCGGTAGAGCTGGCCCGACATGGCGAACTTCAGCAGTTCGCCGGCGATACGGGCCTCGGCGCGGAAATTCATCGTCGTGTAGGGATTGTCGAAGTCGCCGACGACGCCGAGACGCCGGAATTCCTCGGCCTGGATCTTGATCCAGCCGGCAGCGAACTCACGGCATTCCTTGCGGAACTCGTTGATCTCGACCTCGTCCTTGTTCTTGCCGGCGGCGCGATACTTCTCCTCGATCTTCCATTCGATCGGCAGGCCGTGACAGTCCCAGCCGGGCACGTAGTTGGAGTCGTAGCCGCGCATCTGGAACGAGCGGGTGATGACGTCCTTGAGGATCTTGTTCAGCGCATGGCCGATGTGGATGTTGCCGTTGGCGTAGGGCGGGCCGTCGTGCAGGACGTATTTCTCGCGGCCGGCGGCACTTTCGCGCAGGCGCTTGTAGAGGTCCATCTTCTGCCAGCGCGCAACCGTCAGCGGCTCCTTCTCGGGCAGGCCGGCTCGCATCGGAAACTCCGTCTGCGGCAGGTAGAGGGTCTTAGAATAGTCGATCTTCTCGGACGTGTCGGTCATCTGTCTTGCCATCGCCTAGCCCGGCAAATCTGCCACGGGCTCAAACTGTCATGATCTGAAAAAGCGCCACGCGGCGCACAGGCAAAAAGTCCCGGACTTTCGGACAGCCTCAGACCGCCCGGAAGGCCGGGCCCGTAATTCGTATGGCAATAGCCAGGACGGGCGCGAAAACTCTCATGGCCGCGCTTTTAGCGGAGGCCGAGCCCGGAATAAAGCGCCTAATTCGCCGAAATCAAAGGTTGAAGTCGAACCGGTAGCTGGTCGACACGCCGATCGTCAGCTGGTCGCGCGAGCCGCGCTCCTTGACGATCGAGGAATCGGCTGCAGGTCCCATCAGCCGCGAATACTCGCCGAACAGGCTGGCGGTGATGTTGTCGGTTGCCTTCCAGGTGACGGCGCCGCCGACGCCGGCCGACTTGAATCCGCCGCCAGGATTGTAGGCGTTCAGGCCCGAATCGATGGCTTCCTGTGCGTTCACGCCGTAGTAGGTGTCGAAATAGTCTTCGGTCGCGAACGAAACGCGCGGTCCGCCGGAAATTCGGACTTCGGGCGTGACGTCGTAGAAGGCGTCGACGGCAACATCGCCGACCACGCCGCCATGGGCGCGGATTCCCTGCCGCACCTCGACACGGGCGCGCATCCAGTCGGTCGGATAGAACTCGAAGAAGGCGCCCAGCTCGCCGCCCCAGCGGACGTCGTGCAGCCCCTCGAGCTCGTCCTCGGCATCGCGGCCGAACAGGATCTTGCCGGCGACACCGGCGCGCACCTCGCCGTCGTCGATGAGCGCCAGCGAGATGTTGTCGTTGCGCGAGGAGAAGCGGGTGTCGTTGCCGGCCTTGCCGAGCGAGATGATCGGCACCGCGCTCAGCATGTACTTCTTCGACCCCTCGAAGCTGGGGGCGATCATGCCGGTGGCGCCGAGGGTGAGATACCAGTCGCCGGAGAGCCAGCCGAAGGCGCCTTCGCCGGCCCGCGCCGGCCCGGAAGCTGCAACCGCGGCAAGGGTCAGGGCCACTCCAGAAAACCGGCCGAAAGATGCCATTACAACCTCGCGTACACCAACAACCTAATCGCTAGGGCAGGATCGGTGTGAAGCCAACTGCGTAAAATTTGAATTAAATTTTCCAGCCGTCACAAAGGTTTATTTCGCGGCTCGCACTATCGGAGGCTGGACCGATTCGGGCGTCCGGGCATAACTTCGGACGGTCGGCGGCGGTGACGTCACTGTACAGGATCGAACCTTAGGGAGACTGGATCATGGCTCTTTCGGACCAACCGGCGGACGTCAGCGAATTTCGCTCCAAGTGGGGGTGGTTCGTCGCCCTCGGCGTCGCCTTGCTCGTGCTGGGCGTCGTCGCCGCGGCAAACCTGCTCGTCGCCACCGTGGCTTCGGTGTACTTCGTGGGCACGCTGATGATCGTGGCCGGCGTTGTCGAGATCGTCCACGCCTTCGGCGTCAAGGGCTGGGGCAGCTTCTTCCTCTGGCTGCTCGGCGGCGCGCTCTACATCGTGGCCGGCTATCTCGCCTTCATCAATCCGCTGCTCGCCTCGGCCATCCTGACCCTGTTCCTGGCGGCAAGCCTGGTCGCTTCGGGTGTCATGCGCATCTGGATGGGCATCAAGGGACGCTCGGTGCTGAACAGCTGGGGCTGGATCGTCGCGGCCGGCGTCGTCACCGTGCTCGCGGGCCTGATCATCGCCGCCGGCTGGCCGGTCAGCAGCCTGGTGGTGCTCGGCACGTTCCTGGCGATCGACCTGATCTTCCAGGGCGCCACCTACATCGCCTTCGGCCTCGGCCTGAGGCGGGCCAGCTAGAAAGCGATCGCCCGGTCGAGTTCGGAATGAGGGCGCACCCCCGAGAGCAGCGCCCTCGCCTCCATCTCGTCGCGCTTCATCTGGGCGACCAGGGCCTCGAGCCCTTCGAACTTGAACTCCCCGCGCAGGTAGCCGAAGAACGACACCGAAGCGACCTCGCCATAGAGATCGCCGGAAAAGTCGAACACGAACGTCTCGAGCAGCGGCGCGCCGTCGTCGTCCACGGTCGGACGCCGGCCGAAGCTGGCGACACCGTCGTGGAGCGTTCCGTCGCCACGGCGGAAGCGCACGGCATAGATGCCTTCCTTCAAGGCGAAGTCGGGCGAAAGGCGCATGTTCGCGGTGGGAAAGCCCAGCGTCCGCCCCAGCCGGGCGCCGCCGACCACCTCGGCTTCGACGGTGAAGCGATAGCCGAGCAGGCCCGCGGCCTCGGCGGCATCGCCCTCCGACAAGAGTTCGCGGATGCGGCTCGACGAGATGATCTCGGCGCCCTCGTCGCGAAACGGATCGACCAGGGTCACGCCGAAGCCGTGGCGCTCGCCCGATGCCATCAGGAATGCCGGGCCGCCCTGCCGGTTCTTGCCGAAATGGAAGTCGAAACCGGTCACGGCGTCGCTGATGCCGAGCTGGTCCTGGAGGATTGCGGTGACGAACTCCTCTGCCGACAGGCCCGAGAACTCGCGCGTGAACGGCCGCTCGATCACCGCATCGAAGCCGAGTGCCTCGATCAGCCTGGCCTTCACGTGCGGCGGCGTCAGCACGAAGAGCGGAACGTCGGGCCGGAACACCTTGCGCGGATGCGGCTCGAAGGTCAGCACCAGGGCCGGCACGTTGCGGCGCCGCGCTTCCTCCAGCGCCCGTTCGAGCACCGCCTGGTGGCCGCGATGGATGCCGTCGAAATTGCCGATGGCGACGACCCCGCCGCGCAGCCGCGCCGGAACTGCCTCCTCCCCGCAAATGCGGACAAAGCCGTGGTCCATCTCTTTGCCCTACCGAAGCCTCGGAATGGTAGCGACCGGCGCGTAGCCGTGTTTGTCGAGGAAAGCCGCCAGGCGCGCCGGATCGGGATCGTGCGGCTCGCCATAGTCGCGCGCATGGATCCCGCCCGAGACGTAGAGCACGTCGATGCCGTTGTCGGCGGCGCCCTTGACGTCGGTCAGCATGCCGTCGCCGATCGCCAGTGCCTCTGACCTGGCGATCTCACGGCCGAGAACCTCGCCGGCGGCCTGCAACGCCGCCTCGTAGATCGGCCGGTGCGGCTTGCCGGAAACCAGGGTACGGCCGCCGAGCTGGCCGTAGTCGCGGGCGAGCGCGCCGGCGCACCAGATCAGCTGGTGGCCGCGCTCGACCACGACATCGGGATTGGCGCAGATGAACGGAAGGTCGCGCGCCCGCAGGCGCCGCAGCATCTCGGAATAGTCGTCGGGCGTCTCGATCTCGTCGTCGAACAGCCCGGTGCAGACCACGGACGAAGCCTCGAACTCCTCGACCAGATCGATGTCGAGGCCGTCATAGATCGAATAGTCGCGCTCCGGACCGATGTGGAAGACACGGCGGGGACCCGTGCGGATCAGCTCGCGCGTCACGTCGCCGGAGGTGACGACGCGGTCCCAGGTCGTATCCGGAACGCCGAGGCTGGCGAGTTGGGCGATGACGCCGTCGCGCGGACGCGGAGCGTTGGTGATGAGCACGACCGCCACGCCCTTCTCCCGGGCCGCGCGCAGCGCCGCTACGGCTGCGGGAAAGGCGCTGACGCCGTTGTGGATGACGCCCCAGACGTCACAGAGCAAGGCCGAGTAGCGGTCCGTGAGCGCTTCCAGCGACGCGATTGATTGCGGCAAACCCGCCATGGCAAGTCCTTCGATCGATCCCGCAGGGAGAGTCTGGCCGGCTGGCCAAGCTGCCCGGAATTATCCGAACCGGCCCTGCCTGTCATCAGCTTTCGCCAAAAAGCGGCGGCGGCCGGCCCTGGACCTGTTGCGCCCCACCCCAACGCTCGCGCTTCAGCGCGCCCGATTAACGGGACGTCAAGCATGTTCAGATTTCTTCCAAGGCCTGCAAACCGCAATTTTAAGGTTTTCCTGAAATCATCCCTGGGTTGAATTCAGGGACACCGGTGATGATCCGCAGATTCTGGAAGGACAGAAGCGGCAGCTATGCCATCCTCACGGTTGCCGCGATGGTGCCGATCATGGGCGCGCTGGCTCTGGCGATCGACTATGCGGAGATGTCGCGGCAACGCGAGGCCACCCGCAACGCGCTGGACGCCGCAGGCATCGCAACAGCGCGGCGCCTCGCCGAGGGCGCCACCGACGATCAGCTCAGGACCTATGCGCTCGACTTCTTCCGGGCCAATCTTCGACAGGTCGATCCGGCCAAGGCGACGCTGATCGTGACCTTGCCGAGCAGCACCACCGGCGGCGGGACGCTGAAGCTCGAGGCCAAGCTCAAATACGATCCCTATTTCCTGCCGGCCGCGGCGGCCCTGCTCGGCAAGACCAGCAGCTCCTACCGGCTCGACTTCGACGCCATGTCCGAGATACGCCTCAAGAACACGCTGGAAGTCGCACTCGTGCTCGATAACTCGGGGTCGATGGACTATACCGGCACCGGCACCGGCCAAAAGCGCATGGCGCTGCTCAAGCAGGCGGCAACGCAACTCGTGGACAACATGTCCAAGCAGGCCGGGCAGATGAAGCAGATCGAGCGCCCGGTTCAGTTCGCCGTCGTACCTTTTGCCGCGTCGGTCAACATCGGTTCCAGCAATGCCAATGAACCTTGGATGGATCTTGGCGGGCTATCCCCAGTCCACTATGAGAACTTCGATCTGCCCATCACCATCGGCGCCAACAAGGAAATCAAGAGCTCCGGCGGCGCCATCAAGAAGATCGGCAAAGGTTGGGGGAGCCAGGAAAACGAGACCTTCACCCGCTTCTCCCTCTACCGGGACATGCTGGTCTACGCCAATAACAGCAGGACGCAAACCAAGGCCTATACAAGCTGGCGCGGCTGCGTCGAGGCCCGGCCGGCTCCCTATAACGAACTCGACACTGCACCAATTTCGTCCAAGCCCGAGACATATTTCGTGCCGATGTTCGCTCCCGACGAGTGGGACAAGACCAGGAGCAACGGCTCGGACTATACGGCGCTCAACAACTGGCTGAGCGACAGCAGTTCCTTCAGTTCGCTCACCACGGCGAACGCATCGGCACGGCTCCGCGACATCAGGAAGTACTACACGAACATTCAGCCATACGGCGCGACCGCCCCCGCCGACACCGGCCCTCACTACAGCTGCAGCACGCAGCCGATCACGCCGCTGACAGACGTATCCAAGGACACAGGCCTTGCTGCGGTAAAATCCTCCATCACCGCCATGGTCGCCGACGGCGGGACGAATGTGCCGGAGGGCCTCGCATGGGGATGGCGCGTGCTGTCCAGCACTCCACCATTCACCGTCGGAAGGCCCGACACCGAAAAGGGCAACGACAAGATCGTCATCATCCTGACCGATGGCGCCAACACCTACTATCCCCAGAGCTATTTCGGGGTCACGGACTGGGCGAACGTGAAGTCGAGCTACTCGGCCTATGGTTATACCGGCCACAAGCCTACGGGCGCGAGCGATACTCGCCTGTTCATGGGCCAGCCCTCCGGCTTCAACAAGACCTCGCACACCACCGACAACTACACGCTTGCCATGAACAACCACATGGCGACGACCTGCACCAACGCCAAGGACAGCGGCATTCTGGTCATGACGGTTGCCCTCGATCTCGATGCGACGGTCGGAACCGCGGCCGAGAAGAAGGCGACGCAATCGCAGATAGACGGTCTCACGGCCTGCGCCTCGGATTCGCGCACACGGCGCGATGCAGCAGGAAAGCCGGTCAAGCTCTTCTTCAACACCACTTCGGGCGATTTGGTCGACACCTTCAAGAAGATCGCCGACGAGCTGTCCAACCTGCGCATCGTCAGCTGATCGCGGTTCCCGAAACGACGAAGGCGCCCGTCATCGGCGGGCGCCTTCGCTGTTTTCAGGACCTAATCTGCAGACGTCAATCCATATGCGCGGCCGGAGCGCCGCCTGTCGCCTGCACCTTCGGCTTGCGCAGCAAAAGGGCCAGCGGCATGGCGCACAGGGTGACGATCATCATCAGCTTGAAGTCGTCGACATAGGAAATCATCAGCGCCTGGATGTTGACCAGCCCGTCGATCTGCGACAGCGCCTGGGCATTGCCGCCGGCGGCGGCAGGCGACAGCGCGGCCAGGTTGGGATTGAATGGCGTGATGTTCGCGGCCAGCTCCGAGTGGTTGATCTGGACGTTGCGCGACAAGAGCACCGAGACGATCGAGATGCCGATCGACGAGCCGATGTTGCGCACCAGGCTGAACAGGCTCGCCGCATCCGTTCGGTATTGCGGGGCGAGCGTGGCGAACGCGACCGTCGACAGCGGCACGAAAACGAGGCCGAGGCCGAGCCCCTGCAGGATGCCGGTCGAGACGATCAGGAAGCTGTCCATCTGTGGCGTGAAACCGGTCATGTAGTAGAGCGAGGCCGCCGTGAAGACGAGCCCCGTCACCACCAGGATGCGGGCGTCGACGGCCCGGATCAGGCGGCCGACCAAAAGCATCGAGATCATCGTGCCGACGCCGCGCGGCGCCATCACGATGCCCGTGGTGATGGTCGGATAGCCGTAGATGCGCGACAGCATCGGCGGCAGCAGGGCGAGGCTCGCCAGCAGGATCACGCCGATCACGAAGATGAAGACCAGGCCGGTCACGAAATTGCGGTCGGTGAAGATTTTCGGCTCGATGAAGGTCCTGTCCGACGTCATCATGTGGACGGCGAAGATCCAGAACCCGGTGATCGACAGGCCGAGTTCGATCCAGATCTCGGCAGCGGAGAACCAGTCGACCTCGCCGCCGCGGTCAAGCATCAGCTGCAATGCGCCAACGCCGAGCGACAGCATCGCGAAGCCGAAGAAGTCGAAGCCGCGCAGGCGCCTGGCCACGGCCGGCAGGTATGCTGCCAGGCCAAGAAATGCTGCGATGCCGACCGGCAGGTTGATGAAGAACACCCAGCGCCAGTTGAAGCTCTCGGTCAGCCAGCCGCCCAGCGTCGGGCCGATGATCGGACCGACCATGATGCCCGCGCCCCACATCGCCATGGCCTGGCCATGGCGTTCCCTGGGGTTGATGTTGAGCAGGAAGGTCTGGCTGAGCGGCACGATGGCCGCGCCGAACACGCCCTGCAGCACGCGGAACAGCACCATCGACTCCAGATTCCAGGCAACGCCGCAGAGCATGGACGTGATGGTGAAGCCGACCACCGAGCCAAGGAAGAGCTGCTTGGCGCCGAACCTGTCGGCCAGCCAGCCGGTCAGCGGGGTTATGATGGCCGCGGCCACGATATAGGAGGTCAGCACCCAGTTGATGGTGTCCTGGGAGGCGCCGAGATCGCCGACCATCGAGGGCAAGGCGACGTTGGCGATGGTGGTGTCAAGCACCTGCATCACGGTCGCCAGCATGATGGCGATCGTGATCAGGCCGCGATGCGGCACCTCTGTGAAGGACTTTTCGGCTGTCTGGCTCATGCAAGCGGCCCTGGGCGGCAAGACTGCGGGTCGCAATCCGGCGACCTCACCTCATTTTCTTCCCGCCCGGCCGCTCGACGCGGCAGGCGGGTTCGTTCGTTCCGGCGTTCAGCGCTATTCGGCAGCGACGGCGTGGCCGAAGATCGAGCCGAAGCCGCGCGCAACCCCCGTGTCGATCGACACCGTCGCGCTCATGCCCGTGCGCAGCGCCGGCCTTGAGGCGTCGTCGTCGAGCTTGATGCGGACGGGAATGCGCTGCGTGACCTTGACCCAGTTGCCGGTGGCGTTCTGCGCCGGCAGCAGCGAGAACTCCGCACCGGTGCCGGCGCCGATCGCCGCGACCGTGCCGCGGAAGGTCCGGTCGGGATAGGTATCGAGCACGATCTCGGCCTCCTGGCCGGGCTTCATGTTGGTGAGCTGCGTTTCCTTGAAGTTCGCTTCCACCCAGGTGTCGCCGGTCTCGACCAGGCTGAACACCGGCGTGCCCGTGCCGACGAACTGGCCGATCTTGAAGGAGGCTGCCTGGGAGACCGTGCCGTCTGCGGGCGCGCGCACCGTGGTCTGCGCCAGGCTGAACGCGGCCTTGTCGCGCGCCGCCTGCGCCGACAGCACCGTCGGGTGCTGTTCGGTCGGAATATCCGGGTTGCCGCCCAGCGCTGCCTTGGCGCTGACGATGCCCTGGAGCGCTGCGCTATGCTGTTCCTTGGCCTTGTCGAGGTCCATGCGCGCCTCGTCCAGCGCCGACGGGGCATTGACCCCCTTGCGGACGAGATCGTTGCTGCGGTCGAACTGCGACTGGGCATAGTCGAGCGCGCTCGCGGCGACGCGTTCCTGCGCGGTGGCCTGGCTGTAGGCGGCCCGCAGCTGCTCGACGTTGAGCCGTGCCGCGGCAAGGGTCGCATCGGCCTGGGCGAGCGCGATCCGGTATGGTTCCGGATCGACCTCGAAGAGAATGTCGCCGGCCTTGACCGAAGCGTTGTCCGCCACGCCGACCTTGACGATGCGACCGGCGGCTTCCGAGGCGATGCTCACCTTGGCCTGGCGCAGGTTGGCATTCTCGGTCTCCTGGTAGCGCCCGCCAGTCACCCAGTAGTACCCGCCGGCAGCGACGAGCGCCAAGGGCAGCGCCGCCATGACCAGGAAGCGGCCGCGGTTGCGGCGCGCAGGTGCCGCCGCCGCAGGCTGCGGCTGGCTCGCCGGGCTTTCGAGTTCCATCTTCTGGCTGTTCTCGTTCACTTTTGCCACCGCGTTCATTTCTTCGTCTCTCTCGTGCAATTCGCTTCGCCGGCCTCGTGTGCGGCCAGGTTGCCGATGATCGTGCGCAGGCCGTGGACCATCGCCAGTCGCTCTTCCTGGGAAAGCCCCGCCAGCGCGAGCTCGTACACCTCACCGGCAACCGCCTTCACCTTGGCAAAGGCATCGCGCGCCTTGTCGGTCGGGAAGATCATGCGCACCCGCCTATCGGCAGTTGCCTGGCGGCGCTCGATCCAGCCGCCCTCCTCCATCCGGTCCAGCAGGCGCGACACGCTGATCGGCTCGATCTCGAGGAGTTCGGCGAGGCGCGCCTGCGCCACCCCCTCCTCCTTGACCAGCCTGACAAGCAGCCGCCACTGCGCCGCCGACAGACCGTATTCGCTGCCGCGCTGCTCGAAGCAGCGCCGCATCAGGCGTGCCGCGTCGTGAATGAGGAAACCCAGCCTTTCGATACCGTCCGTTTTCATGAGCGTCATATATTATAAGCATGCTTATCTTTCAAGCGCCGATTAAGCCCCGGCACACCAATTTGTGAACCTTGTGCGACAGGTTGCCCCCTGTGGACGCGATTAAGATGCCGTTAATCGTCCTCCACGATCCTTTTCGAAGACGGGCTAGCCCCAGGAGCCAGGCATGCAGGCGCCACTCATCAACAGACGGGTAATACTCGGTGGCATGGCGGCGATTAGCCTGGCGCTGCCCACGCGCCTGATGGCCGGGCAGTTGCCGTCCGTGCAAGAGGTCGCCTTCGATCCCGAAATTCCCGCCCTCGGCAATCCCGAGGGCGACGTCACGATCGTCGAGTATACCGACTATCAGTGCCCGTACTGCAAGCTCAGCTACATCGAGATGATGAAGGTGATGGCCGAAGACCCGGGCATCCGCGTCGTCATGCGCGACTGGCCGATCTTCGGACAGGTGTCGCGCAACGCGGCCCTTCTCACGCTCGCCGCAAACAGCCAGGGCCGCTACGCCGAAGCCTTCGACATCCTGATGACCAACCGCGAGCGCCTTTCGTTCAAGCGCACGGCACAGTTGCTGCAGGAGGTCGGGGTCGACATGGAACTGGCCCGGCGGGAAATCGCGACCCGGGGAGACAGCTTCGTCGGCATCCTGTCGCGCACCGAAGCCCAGGCCAAGGCCTTTGAGTTGCCGGGAACGCCGGGCTTCCTCATCGGCACCGCCCTCTACAAACGCGGCATGACGGCCGACGACTTCCGCAAGGCGGTCGCCGCCGCAAGGGCCGCCGCCAGGGCGTAGATACCCAAAGAATCATCTCGCCGCGCGATTGCCGTTCCCTTGACTCGCAAATGGCGAAAGACTATCTCAGCGCCACGCTAGCACTCACCGATGACGAGTGCTAACGAGGTCCGGTTGCGCCGGACGGAGGCATTCTTTCACCTTTTCACCGAGGAAGTTCAAATGGCAAAGTCGAAGTTCCGCCCGCTTCATGACCGCGTGGTCGTTCGCAGGGTCGAATCCGAAGAGAAGACCAAGGGTGGCATCATCATCCCCGACACCGCCAAGGAAAAGCCGCAGGAAGGCGAAGTGATCGCCGTGGGCTCGGGCGCTCGCGACGAGAACGGCAAGCTGGTCCCGCTGGACGTCAAGGCAGGCGACCGCGTCCTGTTCGGCAAGTGGTCCGGCACCGAAGTGAAGCTCAATGGCGAAGACCTTCTGATCATGAAGGAATCCGACATCATGGGCATCATCGGCTGATCCAGCCGAACCGCATCCATCCAATTTGAAATTCGGGCCCTTGCCAAAGGGAACCCAACCAGGAGCTAAACATGGCTGCCAAGGAAGTAAAATTCTCCCGCGACGCCCGTGAGCGCATGCTCGCCGGCGTCAACATCCTCGCCGACGCGGTGAAGGTGACCCTCGGCCCGAAGGGCCGCAACGTCGTGATCGACAAGTCGTTCGGCGCTCCGCGCATCACCAAGGACGGCGTCACCGTCGCCAAGGAAATCGAACTGGCCGACAAGTTCGAGAACATGGGCGCCCAGATGGTCCGCGAAGTCGCTTCGAAGACCAACGACATCGCCGGTGACGGCACCACCACCGCCACGGTTCTCGCCCAGGCCATCGTCCAGGAAGGCGCCAAGGCCGTTGCCGCCGGCATGAACCCGATGGACCTGAAGCGCGGCATCGACCTGGCCGTCGCCGAAGTCGTCACCGACCTCGTCAAGAAGGCCAAGAAGATCAAGACCTCGGAAGAAGTCGCCCAGGTCGGCACCATCTCGGCCAACGGCGAGAAGGCGATCGGCGAGATGATCGCCGAGGCCATGCAGAAGGTCGGCAACGAAGGCGTCATCACCGTCGAGGAAGCCAAGACCGCCGAGACCGAACTCGAAGTCGTCGAAGGCATGCAGTTCGACCGCGGCTACCTGTCGCCCTACTTCGTCACCAACCCCGACAAGATGGTTGCTGACCTCGAGGACGCCTACATCCTGCTCCACGAGAAGAAGCTGTCGAACCTCCAGGCCATGCTGCCGGTCCTCGAGGCCGTCGTGCAGACCTCGAAGCCGCTGCTCATCATCTCGGAAGACGTCGAAGGCGAGGCTCTGGCCACGCTCGTCGTCAACAAGCTGCGTGGCGGCCTGAAGATCGCTGCCGTCAAGGCTCCGGGCTTCGGCGATCGCCGCAAGGCCATGCTGGAAGACATCGCCATCCTGACCGGCGGCCAGGTCATCTCCGAAGACCTCGGCATCAAGCTCGAGAACGTCGGCCTCAACATGCTCGGCCGCGCCAAGAAGGTGTCGATCTCCAAGGAGAACACCACCATCGTCGACGGCGCCGGCAAGAAGGCCGAGATCCAGGGCCGCGTCGCCCAGATCAAGCAGCAGATCGAAGAGACCACTTCGGACTACGACCGTGAGAAGCTCCAGGAGCGTCTCGCCAAGCTGGCTGGCGGCGTTGCCGTCATCCGCGTCGGCGGCGCGACCGAGATCGAGGTCAAGGAAAAGAAGGACCGCGTCGACGACGCCCTGAACGCAACCCGCGCTGCCGTCGAAGAAGGTATCGTCCCGGGTGGCGGCACGGCTCTGCTGCGCTCGTCTTCGGTCATCAAGGCCAAGGGCGAGAACCCCGACCAGGAAGCCGGCATCAACATCGTTCGCCGCGCTCTCCAGGCTCCGGTCCGTCAGATCGCTTCGAACGCCGGTGCTGAGGCTTCGATCGTCGCCGGCAAGATCCTCGAGAACAAGAGCGTCACCTTCGGCTACAACGCCCAGACCGGCGAGTTCGGCGACATGATCGCCATGGGCATCGTCGATCCGGTCAAGGTCGTCCGTACGGCCCTGCAGGACGCCGCTTCGGTCGCCGGCCTGCTGGTCACCACCGAGGCCATGATCGCCGAGGCTCCGAAGAAGGACTCCCCGATGCCGGCTATGCCCGGCGGCGGCATGGGCGGCATGGGCGGCATGGACTTCTAAGAAGTCCATAAAGCACGCCCATGAACTGGAAATACCCAAGCCCGCGAGCGGGCTTGGGTGGCGGCATGGACTTCTAAGTCCAGCTTCCAGAAGCTTACGGAAAGGGCGCCCTCGGGCGCCCTTTTCTGTTTGGAGCCAAAGCAATTCCAGGAAAAAGTGCGAGGCGGTTTTCCGTCCGGAATTGCGTAAAAACAAAGAGATAGAGCGTTTTCGCGGTTCGAAGAAAGGCGGAGGTGCTCCAGCGTGTCCGAGCCCTACGCGGCGCGCAGGACCGAAACGCCGGCGTCAACGAAGGCCGCAATGCGCTCGTCGACAACGTTTCCTTCGACGATCAGCGTCGTCAGGTCGCCGAGCACGCCGATCTGGAATGGCGACACGGCGCCCAGCTTGTCGCTTGTCGCAAGCACCGCCGTTTCGGCAGAGCATGATATCAGCTGCCGCTTGATCGCTGCCTCCTCCATGTCCCCCGTGGTCAGCCCCTGGGTCGCATGCACGCCCGTGACCCCAAGGAAAAACAGATCGGCGCGGATCCGCGAGATCGCTTCGGCCGCCAGCGCCCCGATTGCCACCATCGAGTGACGGAAGAGTTTTCCGCCGATGATGACGACGTCGACATGCGGCCTGTCCTCCAGCGCGACGGCGATGGTCGGGCTGTGGGTGATAGCCGTGAAGCGCGCCTCAACCGGCAGATGCCGGATGATCTCCAAGTTCGACGTGCCGCCGTCGAACACCACCGTCATGCCGTCCCCGATCATCGCAGCGCCAGCCTTGCCGAGGGCCGGCTTGGCTTGCATCGCCATGGTCCGGCGCTCTGCGATCGGGACCGCCGTTGGCGACACCGGCATCGCGCCGCCATGCACGCGCAACAGCAATCCTTCCGCCGCAAGTTCCCTGAGGTCGCGCCTGATGGTGTCTTCCGACAGCTGCAGTTCATGGCTGAGACGCTTGGCTATGACCTGCCCGTCTCTGTCCAGGAGGTCGAGGATCAAACGCTTGCGTTGGCTGGTGAGCACTTTCGAGAAATCCGTCAGTTCGGCGATATCACACGATATTGCATGAAATCGCACGACGATATATCAATTTTCGTGCAGATTCGTGCAAAACCAGGAGATATCATGAACGCCGTTTCCAAACCGATGCTCATCTTGATCGCCGGCCCCTATCGCTCCGGCACGGGCGACGACCCGATCAAGATGGCGGAAAATCTGAGCCGTCTCGAAAGCGTCGCCGTTCCGCTCTTTCGGGCCGGCCACATCCCGATGATCGGCGAATGGGTGGCGCTTCCGCTCGGGCGCCAGGCCGGTTCGAAGGGTGCCGGCGATCCGCTCTACGACGAATTCGCCTACCCGGTTGCCGACCGGCTGTTGCGCCACTGCGATGCCGTCCTGCGCTTGCCCGGGGCGTCGAAGGGCGCCGACGAGGATGTGCGCCTGGCCGTGGAGCGCGGCCTCAAGGTCTATTACGACCTTTCCGAAGTGCCGGGAGCGGCGTGAGGCCCCAGCCCCTTTTTCGGTCCGCCAAATTTCCCGAAAATATTTGCAACGAGGCGGAACCTTTTCCGCTCATGGACGTTTCCGTCCTGTTCGAGGTACGTCCGGATGGAGAAATCCTGAAGGAAAACCGAAGGACACATAGGACGCCTCCAGCACTCTCCAAAGGTGCGGGAGGCGTTCTATTTTGGGGGCCTCGTCATCGCTGCAGCGCCTGAACCGATTAGGTTTCGTGGCCGGCCCAATCTCCGCTTGATGCCCAGTGTGCAACGCGATAGGCCGTTGCCCGCAACGTCATTTTCCCGGAGACCGACCGTGACAGCCCAGAAGACCAGAACCGAGACCGACACCTTCGGACCGATCGAAGTGGCGGCGGACCGCTACTGGGGTGCGCAGGCGCAGCGTTCGCTGGGCAATTTCAAGATCGGCTGGGAGAAGCAGCCGCTGTCGGTCGTCCGGGCGCTCGGCATCGTCAAGCGCGCCGCCTCCGAAGCCAACATGGCGCTCGGCCGTCTCGACCCGAAGGTGGGCAACACCATCGTCGCCGCAGCCCAGGAAGTCATCGACGGCAAGCTCAACGACCATTTCCCGCTGGTCGTGTGGCAGACCGGCTCGGGCACGCAGTCCAACATGAACGCCAACGAGGTGATCTCGAACCGCGCCATCGAGATGCTGGGCGGCGAGATGGGCTCGAAGAAGCCGGTCCACCCCAACGACCACGTCAACATGAGCCAGTCGTCGAACGACACCTATCCGACGGCCATGCACATCGCCTGCGCCGAGCGCATCGTCCACGACCTCCTGCCGGCGCTGAAGCACCTGCATGCAGCGCTCGACAAGAAGGCCAGGGAATTCGACCACATCATCAAGATCGGCCGCACCCACACCCAGGATGCGACGCCGTTGACGCTGGGCCAGGAATTCGGCGGCTACGCTGCCCAGGTCGCCTCGTCGATCAAGCGCATCGAGCTGACCCTGCCGGGCCTGCAGGAACTGGCCCAGGGCGGCACCGCCGTCGGCACCGGCCTCAACGCGCCGGTTGGCTTCGCCGAGAAGGTGGCCGAGCAGATCGCCGCCATCACCGGCCTGCCCTTCGTCACTGCACCGAACAAGTTCGAGGCGCTCGCCGCGCACGACTCGATGGTGTTCAGCCACGGCGCGATCAACGCGGCTGCCGCCGCCCTGTTCAAGATCGCCAACGACATCCGCTTCCTCGGCTCGGGCCCGCGCTCGGGCCTTGGCGAGCTGTCCCTGCCGGAAAACGAGCCGGGCTCGTCGATCATGCCGGGCAAGGTCAACCCGACACAGTGCGAGGCGCTGACCCAGGTCTGCGTGCAGGTGTTCGGCAACAACGCAGCACTCACCTTCGCCGGCAGCCAGGGCCACTTCGAGCTCAATGTCTACAATCCGGTCATGGCCTACAACTTCCTGCAGTCGGTGCAGCTGATGGCCGATGCGGCGATCTCCTTCACCGACAATTGCGTCGTCGGCATCGAGGCGCGCGAGGACAACATCAAGGCGGCCCTCGACCGTTCGCTGATGCTGGTCACCGCCCTTGCGCCGACCATCGGCTACGACAACGCCGCCAAGATCGCCAAGACCGCGCACAAGAACGGCACCACGCTGCGTGAAGAAGCGCTCGCGACGGGGCTCGTCAGCGCCGAAGACTACGATCGCATCGTCCGCCCAGAGGAAATGACCCGTCCGGGCTGAACATCACCGGCGCAGCGGCCAGCCCGCTGCGCCACCCTCTCCGCGCTATGCGCTCGAGACAGTTCGCCGGAGCCGCCTGGCGGAGAAAAATCACTCCATCTGTGAACGATCTGTCGACGAATTCGGACCTTTAGTGAACAGTTCGATTTCGCTACATGTGGGCCATCGAATTTTCCACGGAGCCCTCCCCCCATGTCGAACGTTTCCATCGCTTCTGAAAAGTCCGGCCTCGTCGCCAACTCGTCGGCGGTCATCCTTGCCGGCCGCGTGCTGCTGTCGATCATCTTCATCCTCGCCGGTTATGCCAAGCTCACCGCGATCGCCGGCACGGCCGGCTGGTTCGGCAGCCTCGGCCTTCCCCTCCCGACCGTGACCACGGTGGTCGTCGGCGTGGTCGAGGTGGTGGCCGGTCTTGCGATCCTGGTCGGCTACCAGACGCGCATCGCCGCGATCGTGCTCGCCCTCTTCACCCTCGCCGCCTCCGCCGTCGCCCACACCGATCTCGCCGACCAGGTCCAGATGATGTTCCTGCAGAAGAACCTGGCAATTGCCGGTGGCCTCTTCGTTCTCGCCGCCGCCGGTGCCGGCGCCCTCGCGGTCGATGCCCGCCGCAGCTGAAGTTTCCCAATATACTCCCAAGGAATAGCCCGGGCTCGTCCCGGGCTTTTTTCTTGCCAAAGAAAGCAGGCGCAGCACAGGTGACTTTGCCGGCCGGCAGGCGCATCCTTCCGGCAGAATGGGAACTGCGCAGATGTACAAGAACCTGCTGCTGCTCGCCGCGCGTGCCTTGATCGCCGCGATGTTCGTCCCGGCGGGCATCTCCACCCTTTCCAACATCGCCGGTTCCTCAGGCTACTTCGCCGGTCTCGGCTTCCCGCTGCCGACGCTCGTCGCCTGGGGTGTCGGCCTGCTCGAACTGGCAGGCGGCGGGCTCGTGCTCGTCGGTTGCCAGACGCGCGCCGCAGCCCTCTTGCTGGCTGCGTTCGCCCTCGCCGCGGGCTTCATCGGCCATTATGGCCAGGGCGGCGACGACCCGGTGCTCGCCTTCATGCACTCGCAGGCGTTGATGAAGGACATCGCCACCGCCGGCGGCCTGCTGGCGCTGTCGGTGGCCGGGTCAGGGGCGTTTTCCCTCGACCGCGGCTGAGCGGGCTATTTCACCGCGATGCTCGGGCCGTCCTCGACGGCCAGCACCAGCTTGCGCCCGGTCACCTTGGCCAGTTGCGCCAGGCGTCCGGCAGGCCGCTCGCCATAGAGCTGGCCGAAGGCCGCGGGGATGATCAGCGCCAGCACGCCGTTGCCCCTGTCCTCCCAGCGCAGCTTGGGCATGACGCCGGGCATGGAGGCGGTAAGCAGGTAGACCACGCGCATCATCGCACCGAGGACGCGGGCCCGCTCCAGATAGCGCGGCGTTGCCAGTTCCTTGAGCTCCGGAGCGAAGCTCTCGTTGAAGACGCCATCGTGGCGGAACAGATTGGCGAGGGCGAGGAAGGCACGTCCCGGGTGGTCGACCCCGATGAACGACGCATGGGCGATGATGTTGAGCGATTGTCGCCCGCGGTATTCCGGGTGCGCCCGCCAGCCGATGTCGGCGAGCAGGCAGGCGGCATGACGGTATCGCGCCTCCTCGTCGGTCTCTTCCAGGCCGAAGGCGACGAAGGACTTGCGCGTCCACTCGGTCAGCTCGTGCGCGTGACGCACCGAGCGTGCGCGCAGCAGCGCCAGTTCCTCGGCGGCGGAGATCAGCGGGTCGGAGCGCCGCTCCTCGTCGTCCAGCAGCGAATAGAGGAAGCCCTCGCGCACGCCGAGCGCCGAAACCACCACATTGGCCGGCTCCATGGCGGAAACGATCTCGTTGAGCACGGCCGCGCCGTAGGGCAGGAGCGCGCGACGGTTCTTCGACACGCCCTCGATGCCCTTGATCTTTTCGACGTCGCCGCGCGCCACCTGGCGCAGGAACGGCACCAGGCTCGCCGGGTCCATCCGGTAGTGGTGCATCACCTCCAACGGATAGCCGGTGGTGTTCATGTGCAGGCGGGCGAGGTTTCGCCACGTGCCGCCGACGGCATAGAAGGTCCTGCCGCGGCCACCGTTGAGCAGCTTCGCACGCGCAAGCTCGGTGCGGGCGATCCTGGCGGCCTGCGCCAGCGATCCCTTCGACATGTCCTGCAGCCTGAGGCCGCCCAGCGGCAGGGTGATGCCATCGCCGATGGCCTCGGCCCTGACGTCGACCAGTTCGAGACTGCCGCCGCCCAGGTCCCCGGCGACGCCGTCGGCCGGGTGGAAGCCGGAGATCACGCCCAGCGCCGAGAAATAGGCCTCCTCGCGACCGGTCAGCACCCGGATCTCGGTCCCCAGCACTTCCTCGGCGCGGTGGATGAAGTCGGGCCCGTTCACCGCCTCGCGGGCGGCGGCGGTCGCCAGCACATAGATCTTCTCGGCGCCTGCCTGTTCCGACAGCGCGCGGAAGCGCCGGAACTCCTCCATCGAGCGCGTCACGCCCTCGGGGTCGAGCTTGCCGGTCGAGACGATGCCGCGGCCGAGGCCGGCCAGCATTTTTTCATTGAACAGCAGGGTCGGCGAGCGCGCCAACCCTTCATAGACCACGAGACGAATGGAGTTCGAGCCGATATCGATGATCGACAGCGGTCGGCGATCCTTGAGCCGGCCCTGCGAGAGTTCCGCCATCAGCCGGCCGCCGCCTCCGCCTTCTTGCGGCGCTTGAACTGCGCGATGCGCTTGGGCGCATGAGACTTCAGCGCGTCACCCCGTCCGGAAAGGCTCGGATTGGTCATGAAATATTCCTGCGCATTGAACGGCTCTTCGCCCTCGTCCAGCGTCACCCGGCGAGAGGTACCATCCGCCAATACTTCGAAACTTTGCTGGTTGTCCATGATGTTTCCCAGCATGACCTGGCCGAGCACCTGTTCATGCACCGTCGAGTGCATGGCAATCGGCACCATGCATTCGACCCGTCGGTCGAGGTTGCGCGGCATCAGATCCGCCGAACTGATGTAGACGATCGCCTCGTCCGACGGCAGGCCGTGGCCGTTGCCGAAGCAATAGATGCGGCTGTGCTCGAGGAAGCGGCCGACGATCGACTTGACGCGGATATTCTCCGACAGGCCCGGAACCTGCGGCCTGAGGCAGCAGATGCCGCGCACCACCAGGTCGATCTCGACGCCGGCTCGGCTCGCCTCATAGAGCGCATCGATGATGATCGGGTCGACGAGCGCATTCATCTTCATCCAGATCTGCGCCGGCTTGCCGGCCCGGGCATGCTCGACCTCGTCGGTGATGTGCTTGAGAATGCGGCTCCTCAGCGTATAGGGCGACAGCGCGATGCACATTTCGTCGGCCGGCTCGGCATAGCCGGTGATGAAGTTGAAGATCTGGGCCACGTCCCGGGCAATCGCCGAGTCGGTGGTGAAGAAGGACAGGTCGGTGTAGATGCGGGCGGTGATCGGGTGGTAGTTGCCGGTGCCGAGATGCACGTAGTTGCGCAGGCGACCGTCCTCGCGGCGCACCACCAGCGACATCTTGGCGTGCGTCTTGAGCTCCAGGAAGCCGAACACCACCTGCACGCCGGCGCGCTCGAGGTCGCGCGCCCAGCGGATGTTGGCCTCTTCGTCGAAGCGCGCCTTGAGCTCCACCAGGGCCGTCACCGACTTGCCGGCCTCGGCCGCGTCGATCAGCGCACGCACGATCGGGCTGTCGTTCGAGGTGCGGTAGAGCGTCTGCTTGATCGCCACCACCTCGGGATCCATCGCCGCCTGGCGCAGGAACTGCACCACCACGTCGAAGGATTCGTAAGGATGGTGGACGACGAAGTCCTTCTCGCGGATCGCGGCGAAGCAGTCGCCGCGGTGGTCGCGGATGCGCTCGGGAAAGCGCGGATTGAAGGGCGGGAACTTCAGGTCGTCGCGGGCGACCGCCACGATCTCGGATATCTGGTTGATGGCCAGCGGCCCGCTCAGCACGCTGACCCGGCTCGCCGAGACCCCAAGTTCGCCGGCGACGAACTCACGCAGTTCGGCCGGCATCTGGCTGTCGAACTCGATGCGGATGACCGAGCCGCGGCGCCGGCGCTTCAACGCGGTCTCGAACAGCCGCACGAGGTCCTCCGATTCCTCCTCGACCTCGATATCGCTATCTCGGATGATCTGGAACGTGCCGGAACCCTTGACCTCGTAGCCCGGGAACAGCTTGCCGATGAACAGGTTGACCGTCTCCTCGATCGGGATGAAGCGCACCGCGCGCTTGCGGTCGGGCAGGCGGATATAGCGCTTGAGCGCCACCGGCAGGCGCAGCAGGGCGGTCATCTCCTCGCCGTTCTTGCGGTGGCGGAGCTGCAGCGCGATCGAGAAGCCGAGATTGGGGATGAAGGGGAACGGGTGCGCCGGGTCGATCGACAGCGGCGTCAGCACCGGAAAGATCTGCTCCATGAAGTGCTCTTCGAGCCACTTCTTCTCGTCCTTGGCGAGGGCCGCCGCCGATATGCTCTCGATGCCCTCGAACTTGAGCAGCTCCATCAGGCTCGACAGGCTCTTCTGCTGGTCCTCCTGCAGCCGTTCGACCTCGTGCAGCAACTGGTCCAGCTGCTGCTGCGGGGTGCGGCCGTCGGGGCTGCGGATCGCGATGCCCTCGCGAACCTGGCCCGCGAGACCCGCGACGCGCACCATGAAGAACTCGTCGAGATTGCCGGCCGAGATCGACAGGAAGCGGACGCGTTCGAGCAGCGGATGGTTCGGGTTCTGCGACTGCTCAAGCACGCGCCGGTTGAACTGCAGCCAGGAGAATTCGCGATTGACGAAGCGGTCAGGGTTGCCGTCGACCGGCCCGGTCGGCGACTTGTCGTTCACGAAATCGGTATGCACCGGCCTCAATTGATTCATGGACAACCCTTCCCCACTGCCGCGCTCGCCGCTTATCCGGCTCAGATTATCCTCTGACAGGCAATTGCGACAGTTTCATTTCAGCATCTTGCAAACCCGTCCCTAATGATACAAACGCTCTCGGAGAAGGTTTCTCAGACGGAGAAAATGATGGCCGGCGGCTCCATTCCCCACTTCCAGAACGACGCTGGACATGCCGTGATCGAGATCGGCGTGAAGGAGTTCATGTGCGTGGGCGCCAACCCGCCCTTCGACCATCCGCATGTCTACCTCGACATGGGCGCGGATTCCGAAAAGGTCTGCCCCTACTGCTCGACGCTCTATCGCTACTCGGCGAAGCTGAAGGCCACCGAAACCCTGCCCGCCGGCTGCCTCTACGTGGCCGACCGCGCCGCCTGACCCGATCGCCATGAGATCGCGGCAGGTCGTCATCGCCGGCGCGGGCGTCGCCGGCCTCACCGCCGCGCTCGCTTTCGCCAGGAAAGGCCTTGGCGTCCGCGTCCTCGAACGCGCAGCGGCGCTCGAGGAAGTCGGCGCCGGCCTGCAACTGTCCCCCAACGCAACCCGCATCCTCGGCCGCCTCGGCGTGCTCGACCTCGTGCGGCCGTCGACCGTGCGGCCGGAGGCGATCGTCCTTCGCGATGCCGCGTCACTCAAGGAGCTTGCCCGGGTCCCGCTCGGCGCGTCCGCCGAACTGAGGTGGAGCTCGCCCTATCTCGTCGCCCACCGCGCCGACCTGCAGCATGCCCTGCTCTCGGCCGCCCGGCAAAATCCCCTGATCGAGATCAGCACCGGCGCAACGGTGACGGGAGCCACTCTTGATGTACGGGCCGTAGAGGTCGGCGTCGAGCACGACGGCAATGCAATGTCGCTTGAGGCCGAGATGCTCGTGGCGGCTGACGGGGTCTGGTCGCACAGCCGCCGCCTTGTCGGCCCGAACGACAGGAGCCGCTTCGCCGGCGAGCTGGCATGGCGCACGACCATCGCCGCCGACAGCGAGACCGGCCGCAGCTTCGCGTCCCTCGGTTCGATGCAGGCGGTGACGACCTTTCTCCATCGCGGCTTTCACATGGTCGCCTATCCGATCCGCGCCGGAACCGCGATCAACATCGTCGCCTTCACGCCCGGCGCGGCGATCGCCGAACAATGGTCGGGCGAGACGGACGCCGACGCGCTGAAGCGCGCCTCGCAGGGCAGCGCGCCTGCGCTCACCGCGCTGCTCGACCACGCCGGGCCCTGGACGGTGTGGCCGCTGCACACGGTCGACAGCGCCAGGCCATGGACCGCCTCCGACCGCATCGTGCTGATCGGCGACGCGGCGCACGCCATGACGCCCTTCGCCGCCCAGGGCGCCGCCATGGCGATCGAGGATGCCTACACGCTGGCCGAAGTCGTAGCCTCGGCACGATACCCACACGGGCTGTCGCAGTGGGAGGCGGCGCGCAAGGCCCGCATCGCCAGGGTGGCGCGGCGCGGCCGGCTGAATCACATGGCCTGGCATGCCTCGGGTCCCGTCGCCCTGGCGCGTAATCTCTTCCTCGGCATCATCAAGTCCGCCGACAGCCTCGCCGCCGACATGGACTGGCTCTACGGCTGGACGCCGCCCGGCTGGTCCGAAGGGGAGTTGTAGAGGCCGAGCGACCAGCCGAGCGTGACCGGCAGCGGGTTCCACCAGCCCGTCGTCAGGCCTGCCTTCCGCAGGGCAGCCGCTGCCCAGGTGTTGCAGCCGGCAAGGGCCGTGAAGTAGCCGTTCGCCTCGAAGAATGCGTCGGTGTCGCCATATCCCGCACCCGCGATCCGCTGGACGCCGCCATCGTCACGCCGGAAGCTGGCGGCAATGAAATCGAGCATAGCATCGAATTCGGTCGCACCGACCTCGAAGCGCGAGACCGCCGGGTGCGACATGCCGATCTCGCCCATCACGTCGACATGCAAGGCCGAGCGATCGAGGGTGAGCGCCTTGAGCAGCGGGCCAGGCTTGAGCTCCGCCCAAGTCGGGGTTTCGAGGTAGAACGCCCGGCTGCCCCAGCCGAACACCAGATAGCGAGCGCCGGAAGCGTCCGCCGGCATGCCTTCATCGACCAGAAAGCCGAATTTTTCCAGCACCGCCTCGTCGATGGGCACGGCAATGTCGGTGTGGATCGGATTGGTCAGCACCAAAAGGTGCCTTTCCCCGGCCGCCGCCGGAGCGCCGCCGATCAGCGGCCGCGGCACCAGCGTGCCGAGCGCAAGCGCCAGGACCACCGTCAGCACCGCCCAGCCGAGAAGCCGAACGCCCCTTCCCGCCCTCATGCCCATCGCGCCCTCCCGCAGGTCGCTGCAACCACAACAAAAGAGCCCGGCCGAATTACGGCCGGGCTCTCGTGTACCTGCGGTGCCGGTTTTCCTAATGCAGGATCTGGCTGAGGAACAGCTTGGTGCGTTCGTGGCGGGGATGGTCGAAGAACTCGGCCGGGGTGTTCTCCTCGACGATCTGGCCCTGGTCCATGAAGATCACCCGGTTGGCGACCTTGCGTGCAAAGCCCATCTCATGGGTCACGCACAGCATCGTCATGCCCTCTTCGGCGAGGCCGACCATGGTCTCCAGCACCTCCTTGATCATCTCCGGATCGAGCGCCGAGGTCGGCTCGTCGAACAGCATGATGCGCGGGTTCATGCACAGCGAGCGCGCGATCGCCACGCGCTGCTGCTGGCCACCCGACAGCTGGCCCGGATATTTGTTGGCCTGCTCGGGGATCTTGACCCGGCGCAGGAAGTGCATCGCCTGCTCTTCCGCCTGCTTCTTCGGCGTCTTGCGCACCCAAATCGGCGCCAGCGTGCAGTTCTCCAGGATCGTCAGGTGCGGGAACAGGTTGAAGTGCTGGAACACCATGCCGACCTCGCGGCGCACCTCGTCGATCTTCTTGAGATCGTTGGTCAGCTCCTTGCCGTCGACGATGATCTTGCCCTTCTGGTGCTCCTCCAGCCGGTTGATGCAGCGGATCATCGTCGACTTGCCCGAGCCGGACGGGCCGCAGACGACGATGCGCTCGCCGCGCATCACCTTCAGGTTGATGTCCTTGAGCACGTTGAACTCGCCGTACCATTTGTGCATGCCGACGATGTCGATCGCCACGTCGGTGTCCGACACGTGCATCTTCTTGACGTCGACCTTCAGCTCCTCGGCGCTGACTGCGTTTTCAGTGGCCATAGGCCGGTACCCCTTTCATTGCCTTAACGCTTGTGACCGGTGTCGAGCCGGTGCTCCATGTAGATAGAATAGCGCGACATGCCGAAGCAGAAAATCCAGAACACGAGCGCGGCGAAGACCAGGCCCGAAGCCGGCGTCTGCGGCGATGCCCATGCCGCGTCCGAGAAGTTCTGGCGCACGACGCCGAGCAGGTCGAACATCGAGATGATGTAGACGAGGCTGGTGTCCTTGAACATGCCGATGAAGGTGTTGACGATGCCGGGGATGACCAGCTTCAACGCCTGCGGCAGCACGATCAGCCCCATCTTCTGCCAATAGCTGAGGCCGAGCGAGTCGGCGCCCTCGTACTGGCCCTTGGGGATCGCCTGCAGGCCGCCGCGCACCACCTCCGCCATGTAGGCCGAGGCGAACAGCGACACGCCGATCAGCGCGCGCAGGAACTTGTCGAAGGTCACGCCCGCCGGCAGGAACAGCGGCAGCATCACGCTCGCCATGAACAGCACCGTGATCAGCGGCACGCCACGCACCGTCTCGATGAAGATCACGCACAGCATCTTCACCACCGGCATCTTCGAGCGCCTGCCGAGCGCCAGCAAGATGCCGAGCGGCAGCGACACGACGATGCCGACGAAGGACAGGCTGAGCGTCACCAGCAAGCCGCCCCACAGCGGCGTCTCGACATGCGGCAGGCCGAACACGCCGCCCACCAGCAGGAAGAACGCAACCACCGGAAAGACGAGGAACAGCAGGATCGCGTTCAGCCCCTTGCGCGGCACCCGCGGAATCAGCAGCGGCACGAGCAGGCCCACGAACATGATCGCCACGAGGATGACGCGCCAGCGTTCGTCGAACGGGTAGCGGCCGAACATGAACTGCCCGAACTTGGCCGTCACGAAGGCCCAGCAGGCGCCGGACCACCCATCGGGGTGGATGCCGCCCTGCGCCACCGTCGCGCAGAAGGTGCGATCGGTGCCGGTCCACTGCGCCTGGATCAGCGCCCAGTCGACCAGCGGCGGCACGATGGCCACCACCAGCAGCAGGCCGAGGATCGTCAGGACCGAATCGAATGGATTGGCGAAGAGGTTCCTGCGCATCCAGGCGACCGGCCCGCGCTCCCCCGGAGGTGCGGGCTGCGGCAGCGCCATTTCGCTGCGGACATAGCTCAGGTCGGTTTGCGACATGTCCGCCTCCTACCTTTCCACCAGCGCCATCTTGGCGTTGAACCAGTTCATGAAAGCGGAGGTGATCAGGCTGAGCCCGAGATAGACGACCATCCAGATCACCACGATCTCGATCGCCTGGCCGGTCTGGTTGAGCACCGTTCCCCCCACCGCGACCAGGTCCGGATAGCCGATGGCGATCGCCAGCGACGAGTTCTTGGTCAGGTTCAGATACTGGCTGGTGAGCGGCGGGATGATGATGCGCAGGGCCTGCGGCACCACGACCAGCCTGAGTGCCTGCCCCGACCTCAGGCCCAGCGCGGCCGACGCCTCGCTCTGGCCCTTGCTCACGCCCCTGATGCCTGCCCGCACGATCTCGGCGATGAAGGCTGCCGTGTAGAACGACAGGGCCAGATAGAGCGACAGGAACTCGGGCTTGACCTGCAGGCCGCCCGTCAGGTTGAAGGTCGACTTCTGCGGGAAGTCGAAGCTCAGCGGAGCGCCCATCACGAGCAGCGCCAGCAGCGGCAGGCCGACGATCAGGGCGATCGAGGTCCACAGCACCGGGAACGCCTGGCCGGTCGCCATCTGCCTTTGCCTGGCGGCGCGGGCCACGAAGACCGACATGGCAATGCCGAGCAGGAATGCAACCGGGATCAGCCAGCTCCCCTCGCCCCATACCAGCTTCGGAAAATAGAAACCGCGGCTGTTGAGATAGGAGCCGAAGGGCAGTTCGATGCTGTCCCGCGGCAGCGGCAGCACCGACAGCACGCCGAAATACCAGAAGAAGATCACCAGCAGCGGTGGGATGTTGCGGAAAAGCTCGACGTAGACGGTGCAGATCTTGCGGATCAGCCAGTTGTTCGCCAGGCGTCCGATGCCGATGAGGAAGCCGAGGATCGATGCCGTCACGACGCCGGCCAGCGCCACGACGACGGTGTTCAGCAGGCCGACCAACAGCGCCCGCTTGTAGGTCGAATCCGAATCGAAGGCGATCAGCGTATCGCTGACGTCGAAGCCGGCGCGACCGTTGAGGAAGCCGTAGCCGGACGCGATGTTGGCGCGCCTGAGGTTTTCGGCGGTATTGCCGACGATCCACCAGACGAGCGCCACGAGCACGGCGACGACGAGTACCTGGAAGAAGATGCCACGCACCTTCGGGTCGTAGAGGAGTGACGCGCGGCCGCTCCCTACGTCATGGGAAATGTCCTGCGTAGCCATCGGAAGTCCCTCTGACAGAGTCCCGAGAGGCGGTCATGCCGCCTCTCGGACCAGACTTCGGATCAGCGGATCGGCGGTGCGTACTGCAGTCCGCCCTTGGTCCAGAGCGCATTGATGCCACGGGCGATCTTCAGCGGGCTGCCCTGGCCGACGTTGCGTTCGAAGACTTCGCCGTAGTTGCCCACGGCCTTGACGATGTTGACGACCCAGTCGTTGGCCAGGCCGAGGTCGGTGCCGATCTTGGTGTCGGCCTCGGTGCCCAGCACGCGCTTGATCTCGGGATTGCCCGACGTCTTCATCTCCTCGACATTGGCCTGGGTGATGCCCAGTTCCTCGGCCGTCAGCAGTGCGAAGTAGGTCCACTTGACGATGTGGTACCACTTGTCGTCGCCCTGGCGCACGGCTGGGCCGAGCGGCTCCTTGGAGATGATCTCGGGCAGCACGACGTGATCGTCCGGCGAGCCCAGCGTCAGTCGGATGCCGTAGAGGCCGGACTGATCGGTGGTATAGACGTCGCAGCGGCCGGCGTCGTAGGCGGCGTTGACTTCCTCGAGCTTCTCGAAGACGACCGGGTTGTACTCCATCTTGTTCGCCTTGAAGTAGTCGGCGAGATTGAGCTCGGTCGTGGTGCCCGTCTGCACGCAGACGGCGGCGCCCGAAAGCTGAAGGGCCGAATTCACGCCCGGCAGCTTCTTGGCGTTGATCATGAAGCCCTGGCCGTCAAAGTAGGTGACGCCGACGAAGTTCAGCCCAAGCGCGGTGTCGCGGTTGATCGTCCAGGTGGTGTTGCGCGACAGAAGGTCGATCTCGCCGGACTGCAGGGCGGTGAAGCGCTCCTTGGCCGACAGCGGCGTGAACTTCACCTTGCTTCCGTCACCGAAGACCGCAGCGGCCACCGCGCGGCAGAAATCGGCGTCCAGACCGGTCCAGTCCCCCTTGTCGTTCGGTGCCGAGAAACCTGCGAGCCCGGTGCTCACGCCGCATTGCACGAACCCCTTGGCCTTGACGTCCTCGAGCGTGCCCGCAGAGGCGGTCGCCGTCATGAGGCCAAGTGCGGCAGCCCCAAGAATGCCCGATGCTGTGTATTTCATGACCCACGAACCCTTTTCTGTTTTCCAGGCTCAAGCCTGTTTTTTTGATATGTGAACTCAGCATCCCCTTCCGGCCCATTTCCGGATGCGCATCCCTGCGGAGCGCGTTGCTGTAGTCCGGTTCACGAATGCCATCGAAGGCGATTATTCTTGTAAGGTCAAGTACGAAAGACCTACTAGAAGGTTACCTCCCACAGGCCTCAGAACACCCTTTCGGGGCCAGTATAGCACAGGCGGCGCCTTGCCCTTGCGTCAGCGGCGGGCCGGCCTGGAGCGCCGCATGCCGATCGCCTCCGGCAGGATTTTGCCCGCGCGCGGACGGAACCCCATCCGTCGCGCGGCCAGCATGCGCGCCATGAGGGCGACGACGACCCAGCCGAAGAGGAAGCCGGCCGCGACGTCGGAGGGATAATGCGCCCTCGCCACCACCCTCAGCATCGCAACCCCCACGCCGGCGACCGTGATCGGCAGCCAGTGGCGCGGAAACCAGATGGCGAGGACTGCGGCGGCGGCGCCCAGCGTCGTCGCATGGCCCGATGGAAAGCTTGAGAAATACCTGCTTACGACAAGCGGAGAGAAGTGATAGGCGCCCAGTTCGCCGAACATCGACGGCCGGGCGCGTCCGAACGCGATCTTCACCAGGTTGACCGCGATCCCGCTGATCGCGACCGCCGCGAACATGAAGGCCGCCTGCCCGAAAAGCAGCGTCAGGCGCGCTTTCAGCCGGTAGCCGGCATTCTGCCAGTCGGCGGTCGCCGCGGCCAGGTAGATGGCCAGCGCCGGCACGAGATACCATTGCGACAGCCCGACGTCGCTCAGCCACGCCAGCCAGGCGGTCAGCGCATTGCGGTGCCCGAGCATGAAGTCGATGGCCATCGCGTCGATCGGAAAAAGCAGGGCGATGGCAACTGCGCCGGCCACGACGACCGTCGTGAGCGCGGCTGGCCAGATGGGCGGCGGACTGCCCATCGGTTTCCGCAAGAGCCGGCGCCAGGAGAACGACACCGTCCTCCCCAGCCGACGCAAGCGGCCGCCGGGCCAGATCTGGCCCATCCGAACAGACGCCTTCTGCGGTTGCGCCGGATCGGCCGGCGCACTATGGCTGGCGTCTTCGCTGAAAGGATGCGGCTTCATGACTCGGGACAATGGCAGGACCAAGGGCATCAACACGCGGCTCGCGCATTCCGGCCACGATCCGCACAGCTTCCATGGCTTTGTCAATCCGCCAGTCGTGCATGCGTCGACCGTGCTCTATCCGAACGCCGAGACAATGGCCGCGCGTGCCCAAAAATACACATATGGGACCCGCGGAACCCCGACGACGGACGCGCTCTGCCAGGCCATGGACGAACTGGAAGGCTCGGCCGGCACCATCGCCGTGCCCTCGGGGCTTGCGGCGGTCACCATTCCCCTGCTCGGATTCCTCTCGGCGGGCGACCACATACTGATCACCGATTCGGTCTACTACCCGACCCGGCATTTCGCCGACACGATGCTCGAGCGGCTCGGCGTCGAGGTCGCCTATTACGAACCGCGCATCGGCGCCGGCATCGCCGCGCTCATCAAGCCCAACACCAAAGTCGTCTTCACCGAATCGCCCGCCTCCAACACCTTCGAGATCCAGGACATCCCGGCCATCGCCAAGGCGGCGCACGCCGCCGGCGCCATCGTCATGATGGACAACACCTGGGCAACCCCGCTCTATTTCAAGGCGCTCGACTTCGGCGTCGACGTCACCATCCATGCCGCGACGAAATACCCGGCCGGCCATTCGGACGTGCTGAGCGGCACGGTTTCGGCCAACGCCGCCTGCTGGCCCAAGCTGCGCGAGGCGTTTTTCACGCTCGGCTGCTGCGCCGGCCCGGACGACGTCTACCAAGTCCTGCGCGGCCTGCGCACCATGGGCGTAAGGCTCGCGCACCATGAAAGGAGCGCCTTGGAGATTGCGCGCTGGCTCGAGGGCCAGCCCGGTGTCGCCCAGGTGCTGCATCCGGGCCTCGAAAGCCATGCCGACCATGCGATGTGGAAACGCGACTTCTCTGGATCGAGCGGCATCTTCTCGGTCGTGCTCGCCGGGGGCGGCACCGAGAAGGCGCATGCCTTCCTCGACGCGCTGGAGATCTTCGGGCTGGGCTATTCCTGGGGCGGTTTCGAAAGCCTCGCCGTGCCGGTGAACCTCACCGACCGCAGGATCGCCAAGGGCCCCTATGACGGGCCGATCATTCGCCTGCAGATCGGGCTCGAGGACGTCGAGGACCTCAAGGCCGACATCACCGCCGGCCTTGCCGCGGCAAACGCGGTGGCGTGACCGCGGCCCCCTCCCTCCGCTCGCCTAGCGCCGGACGGGAGGAGGTGGTTGCGTCGGCGAGCGCCCTGGTGCGGCCTGAACAAGCCATCGGCCGGTGCCGTGAGCTACCGATGGAACGGGCAGCCGTCGAACTGTGTCGACGGCACTGCCGCTTTGCCTCGCGAACTGCCTGACCCGCCCTGCGTCGCCACAATTGCGCGTGATTGCTCGGATGAGAATGGGGTGGTAGAGCAACGCTCTAGGACTGGCGAGGCCGAGGCGTGCTGATCTCCAATCAATTCAATTTCTTGTTCGTTCACATACCAAAGACGGCGGGTTTGTCAGTTAAGGATACATTTCGTCCTTACTCAAATCGTCCGAAGCGGACCCTCTTGCGCCGCGTCCTTTCCAAATTGCCCATCCGAGAACATCAAATGTTCTTTAACCCGCCGCAGCATGCGACGGCGGAATGGGCCCGCCGCAAGCTTGGTGAGGATAGCTATTCCAAACTGACATCGTTTGCTGTCGTCAGGCACCCGTATGACAGAGCCATTTCTTACTACCAGTTCATCAACCAACATGATGGGCATCACCAACACAAGTTGGTAAAGGAAATGAACTTCGAACAATACCTCAAATACCTGGCAGGAAAGCCCGTTGGGAGACGCCTACGCCAGATCGATTTCCTGGTCGACGGCGGAGGAGCGATAATCGTTGATCGAATACTGCGATACGAATCTCTGGAAGCTGACATCGAGGCGATTTGGACTGAACTGGCCCTGCCAGGTCGCCCAACAGTATCGCGTCGCAACGCCTCAGTGCGGCGCGCCGTGGACGAGTACCTGACGCCCCGAACGCGCGGCCTGATTCTCGACCTATATCGGAATGATTTCGACAGATTGGGCTATGAACCATAGGGGCCTTGCCGCCCATGCACGGATCGGCCCAGACACCTGGGGGGGGCGAAGCGAGGCGGTAGGACCAATCCCTTGCTCCGGCACTTGCGCGGCCTACGCCTGCCGCCCATCTGTAGTGCGAACCGAAGGGTATGGCGATCCCGACAGGATTCGAACCTGTGACCATCGGCTTAGAAGGCCGGTGCTCTATCCAGCTGAGCTACGGGACCGCTGGCCAGCCCAAGGAGGGCCGGCAAGTGCTGGCAGGCCGTCAGTGGGTCCAGGGCGTCCTGCGGTCATAGCGGAAATTGTCGGAATAGGAAATCTGCCGGCGCTTGGACTCCTTCGGCTCCTGCACCCGGAAATCCAGTCCTTCCTTCTCGGCGTAGGCGATCGCCTCCTCGCGCGTCTCGAAGGTCAGCCGGATCTGGCTCTTCATGTCGCCCGAGGTGGTGTATCCCATGAGCGGATCGATCTTCTTCGGCTTCTCGGCGTCGAATTCGAGCACCCAGTTCCCGGTCTTGGCCTTGCCCGACTGCATGGCGGTCTTGGCGGGGCTGTAGATTCGCGCTGACATGCCTACCTCGCTAACGGGTCCGCGCCGGCGGCGCAGACTTAAGATGGGCCGTCATTACTGCGCATTGGCCGCCGCCGCAAGGCGAAAGCCGGTCGGCTGCTTTTTGCCCTTGCCATGTCGATCGGAAGTCACTACGCACGGCAACGCAAATCGGTCCGGAGTGTAGCGCAGCCTGGTAGCGCACCTGATTTGGGATCAGGGGGTCGCAGGTTCGAATCCTGCCACTCCGACCACCGCATCCAAGATATGCCAAGTATTTGCCAGTTCTCCGCCGCCCTCGCGCGGCGAACGTGTCTCTATGCGCCTAAAGATGATCTTGATCTAAAATAGCCAAGTGCTATCGATCTATTGGGGCGTGGCTGGGCATTGGCGTGCAAGAGATCATTCTTGCGCATGCACCGGCCCGACAAAACCGTATCGACATCGTCTGAAATCGATTTCGACGCGGATCAGCTCGGGGGAGCGACGAAAATTGGCGGAGCTGTCCGAACAGTTCATCGATCAGATCTACGAAGCGTCCTTCGCTCCTGAAAAATGGCCGGAGTTGCTGGCGGACCTGTCCCAGGCCGTCGACGGCAAGGGCGGCTGCCTGTTCACACTCGCCCGCGGTGCCGCCGCCCATGTCGGATCGGAAGCGATCGCCGCGGATCTCGAGGAGTTCATGCGCGACGGCTGGGTGACCATCAACACGCGCACGACGCGCGCCGAGGCGCTTGCCCATCCCGGCTTCCTCACCGACCTGGACCTCTACAGCGTGTCCGAGCTGGCGACCGAACCCATATACCGGGACTTCCTTCATCCTCGCGACCTGGGTTGGGCGGCCGGCACCCTCATCCCGCTGCCGACCGGCGACCTGCTCGCCTTCAGCGTCGAAAGATCGACCGCGCGCGGCCCCTTCGAGCGCGCCCATGTCGAGGCCCTCGACCGGCTGCGCCCGCATATCGTTCGCGCCGCAGTCGTCTGCACCCGCATCGGCCTCGACAAGGCACAGGCCGGCGCAGGCGCACTGGAGGCGCTCGGACTGCCGGCCGCGGTGCTCGACGCGAACGGCCAGATGGTCGCCTGCAACCGCCTCATGGAGGGCCTGATCCCGAGCACCATCCGGGACGGGAGCGGACGCATCCAGATCGTCGACCGCAAGGCCGACAACCTGCTGGCCGGGGCGCTCTCGGCTCTGGCATTCGGCGCCAGGCAAGGGATCGCCCAGTCCTTCCCGGTCGCCGACGACACCGGCCGGCCGACCGGCGTGGTGCATCTGCTGCCGGTGCGGGGTGCCGTGCACGACCTGTTCAGCCACATCCACAGCATCCTTGTGGTCACCCCGCTCGCCGCCCCGGTGGCCCCGCCGGCCAGTATCCTGCAGGCGATGTTCGACCTCACCCCCAGCGAGGCGCGAATCGCCTCGGCGCTGGCCGCAGGCCGCTCGATCGACACGATCAGCCGGGAGTTCGGGGTCGCGCGCGAAACCGTGCGCTCCCACCTGCGCTCGATCTTCGCCAAGTCCGGCGTTTCCAAGCAATCCGCACTGGTGCGCCTGCTCTTGAGCGTGACGCTGCCGAGCGCTGCGGATGCAGGCGACTGACCCAGCCGGGCGCCGACTCGACAGATTGGCCTGGAACCTGCACATCTGCTGCGAGGAGGATCGACCGCAGTGCCGTATCTCGACATCTATCTCAGCCAGCTCATCGATCCGTTTCGCATCGGCCTGCTGATCGCCCTCGTGCTTACGGCGGCCAACACCGCCAGGCAGATCAACCGCTGGATTCCCATCGCGCTCGGCATCGTGTTCGTGGCGGTGCTGATCCCCTACAGCATCGGCGCGGACGCGAGCGATGGACCTGCAGCGCCGATCCTGGTCGGGCTCGCCTCCAACGCGACCATCCTGGCGGTGCTATTTGCCGCCAAGGCGGCCTATGCGCGGCTGGGCTGACCGCCCGGCGCTCAGACGTCCAGTTCGCCCTGTCCGGCGTCGAGCGCGCCGATCATCTCGGCGGCCAGCGCGCGGGTGATGCGCGACTTGTGCTCCAGCGCCGCACGGTCGAGCTTCTCCACCACCCGGATCGCGGTCGACAGCGAACGCTCGATGCGGCGGACGAGGAACTGCACCACATGCGGCTCGACATCGACCTGGCGGTCGGCGAACAGCTTGGTGATGACGCCGGCGAGCAGGAGGTCGTCCGGCTCCTCGATCTCCACCGTCGCGGCAGCCTTGAGACGCGAGGCGAGGTCGGGCAACGACACGCCCCAGGCCGAGGGAAAGCTGCGCGCGGTGATGAGCAGGTGCGAGTGCGCCCCTCGGATCGCGTTGATGAGGTGGAACAGGCCCTCCTGATCGAGTCTGCCCTGGTCCGCATCATCGATCAGCACCGGCGATGCGCCGATTTCGCCGACATGGGCCACGATGTCGGACGCGTCGAGCTGGATCGCGCCCGAGTGCTCGCGCCAGATGGCGGCGAGATGGGACTTGCCCGAACCGGCGGGACCTGCCAGCAGAACGACGGGCGCGGGCCAATCGGGCCAGCGGTCGATCATGCCGACCGCCTGCAGGTTGGCGCTCGACACCACGAGGTCGTCGCGCGACAGGCCGGGCAGATGTCCGAGGTCGAGCGGCAGCTGGCGCGGTTTTGGAGGCTCGCGCGACACGTTCATTTTTCCGTGCCGGCGTCGCCGGGCTTCGCGGCCGGGGCGTGCGTCGCATGGCCATGATAGAGCGGCGAATCGAGGTAGCGCGAGATGGCGAAGCGCACCAGCACGGCCACCGCCGCCGCCGAGGGAACGGCAACCAGCAGGCCGACGAACCCGAACATGGCGCCGAAGGCGACAAGGGCGAACATCAGCCAGACCGG
Organism: Aminobacter sp. BE322; assembly: GCF_050433525.1. Lineage (NCBI taxonomy): Bacteria > Pseudomonadati > Pseudomonadota > Alphaproteobacteria > Hyphomicrobiales > Phyllobacteriaceae > Aminobacter > Aminobacter sp. BE322. The sequence goes on from NZ_JBNPXB010000003.1 coordinate 274,975, forward strand.
GTGGAGACCGACGCTCTTTCCGACGAGGCGCGGCTGCAGGATGTTGCCTTCGATGAACTGGCCGACGAAGAACACCGCGGCCACGGCCAGGACCATGGTCCAGTCGGGCCAGAACTGGACGATGGCGACGCCGAGCGAAAGCACCAGTCCAGTCAGCGAACCGACATAGGGGATGAAGCTGATCAAGCCTGCGAACAGGCCGATGAGGACACCGAAGTTCAAGCCCGTCAGCGTCAGCCCCACGGCATACATGATGCCGAGCACGAGGCAGAGCGTGCCCTGCCCGCGGACGAAGCCGGCAACGGCCGTGTTGATGTCGCGGGCGATCTGCCTGACGGTGTCGACGTGGTCGCGCGGGATCCAGCTGTCCACCACGGCAACCATGCGATCCCAGTCGAGCAGCATGTAGAACGCCACGACCGGCGTGACCACGAAAAGGCTGGCAATGGAGAACAGGGCCACGCCCGAACTCCAGATCGACTGGAAGATGGTGGTCAGGAACCCGAAGCCGGTCGTGAGCAGCGAATTGAGCCCCTCGCGCAACCCGGCGGCGTCGACGCCGAAGCGCTGCTCGAGCCACTCGGGGTTGAAGTTGGTCACCAGTTGCTGGAGCTTCTCGATATAGCCCGGCACCTTGGCGGCGAAATCGGCCATCTGCGACGCCAGCACCGGTACGATGATGACCAGCGCCAGAACGAGGAAGACCAGGAAACAGACGAGGATGACCACCGTCGCCATCAGGCGCGACAGGCCGAGCCGCTGCAGGCGGTCGGCCACCGGGTCGAGGAAATAGGCGAGCGCCATGCCGGCCACGAAGGGCAGCAGGATGTTGCTGAACAAATAGAGGAAACCGACAAAGAGAACGGCCGATACCAGCCAGAAGCGGATCTGTTTGCGGAAGGCCGCCGCGGCGGCAGCTTCCAGCGCCTCGTTATCGATCGGGAGTTTCGCCTTCGCCATAGCCGCTCATATGTCCCAGCCAGGCAACGAGATAGGCCGCCGCCGAAGCGACGGTCAAGAGGCCGGAGACCGTTATCAACGCCGGGCGAAGCGGGCCGAACCCGAAACCAAACGACAATTCGGCCAGTACCAGCGCCGCAAGCACGATCTGGACGGCGGTGTTGATCTTGGAAACCATCAACGGCTTCACCACCACCGGATTGCCCATGACCGTCGACAAAAGCACCGCGCAGACGATCAGCGCGTCGCGCGAGACGGCCAGCACCACCAGCCACAGCGGCAGGTGGCCCATGATGCCGAGAACGACGAAGACGCTGACCAGCAGCAGCTTGTCGGCCATCGGGTCGAGATAGGCGCCGAGCTTGGAATATTGGTTGAAATGGCGGGCGATGAAGCCGTCGACGGCATCGGACACGCCGGCAACGACGAAGCCGGCGAAGGCCCAGTCCCAGCTCCCCGTCAGCATGGCGTAGATCACGCAGGGCACGAGCACCAGTCTGCCTATCGTGATCAGGTTCGGAACAGTCACGGCCTCATCCCGCCTTTGTGTTTCAGCGAAACATGGGAGAGACTTCCGATCGCCGCAAGAGACAAGGCGCATGGCGAGGCTGTCCACGGCTTTGGCTGCTCCCAGCCGTCGCATATGGCCGCTGTCGCTTGCGGGAAGGGTCCGTTCATGCGAATAGCGCGCAAAAGGCGCACGGCACCAGGATTTGACGATGAGCGAAGGCAAGAACGGTCTCACCTACGCGCAGGCGGGCGTCGACATCGACGCGGGCAACCTGATGGTCGAAAAGATCAAGCCGCTGGTGCGCTCGACGCGCCGGCCAGGCGCCGACAGCGAGATCGGCGGCTTCGGCGGATTGTTCGACCTAAGGGCCGCCGGCTTCATCGACCCGATCCTGGTCGCGGCCAATGACGGCGTCGGCACCAAGCTCAAGATCGCCATCGACGCGGGCAAGCACGACACCATCGGCATCGACCTCGTGGCCATGTGCGTCAACGACATCGTCGTCCAGGGCGCCGAGCCGCTCTTGTTCCTCGACTACTTCGCCACCGGCAAGCTCGATCCCAACCAGGGCGCCGACATCGTCTCCGGCATAGCCGAGGGCTGCCGGCAGGCCGGCTGCGCGCTGATCGGCGGCGAGACCGCCGAGATGCCGGGCATGTACCACGGCAACGACTACGACCTCGCCGGATTTGCCGTCGGCGCGGCCGAGCGCGGTCAGCTGCTGCCCACCGACGACGTCGTCGAGGGCGACGTGCTGCTCGGCCTCGCCTCGTCCGGCGTCCATTCCAACGGCTACTCGCTCGTCCGCCGCATCGTCGAAAAGTCCGGCCTCGGCTGGGGCGACCGCGCGCCCTTCGCCGACGGCCCGACGCTGGCGGAAGCCCTGCTCGAGCCGACCCGCATCTACGTCAAGTCGTTGCTCAAGGCGGTCCGCGAAACCCATGGCATCAAGGCGCTCGCCCACATCACCGGCGGCGGCTTCCCCGAAAACATCCCCAGGGTGCTGCCCAAGGAATTCTCGGCCGAGCTGGACCTGTCGGCCATCGAAGTGCCCCCGGTGTTCTCGTGGCTTGCCAAGACCGGCGGGGTCGCGCCGGAGGAAATGATGCGCACCTTCAACTGCGGCATCGGCATGATCGCGGTCGTGGCCGCCGGCCAGGCCGCGCAGGTCGCAGCCGTCCTGCAGGAGGCCGGCGAGACGGTCGCCCCCATCGGCCGCATCGTGCCGCGCCGCGACACGGGCGTCATCTATCGCGGGTCGCTGGCGCTATGAGCATGCACCGCAAGCGCACCGTCATCCTCATTTCCGGCCGCGGCTCCAACATGGCCGCCCTCATCGACGCTGCCGCCGACCCGGCCTTCCCGGCCGAGATCGTCGGCGTCATCTCCGACCAGGCCGACGCCAAGGGCTTGGGCATTGCCGCCAGCCGCGGCATCGCGACCAAGGTCGTGACGCGCGCCGACCATGCCAGCAAGGACGCGCATGACGCCGCCATCGACGCGGCACTGGCCACCTTCGGCGCCGAGATCGTGGCACTTGCCGGCTACATGCGGCTGCTGACGACGGGCTTCGTCGAGCGATGGCAGGGCCGGATGATCAACATCCATCCCGCACTTCTGCCCTCCTTCAGGGGCCTCGACACCCACCAGCGCGCGCTCGAAGCCGGCATCCGCGTCCATGGCTGCACCGTGCACTTCGTCACCCCGGCGATGGATGACGGCCCGATCATCGCCCAGGCCGCGGTTCCGGTGCTTATCGACGACGACGAGGCCACGCTCGCCGCCCGCGTGCTCAAGGCCGAGCATCGGCTCTATCCGCTGGCGCTCAAGCTGTTCGCCGAAGGCAAGGTCCGCATGGAAGGCAGCCGCTCCGCCTTCTCGGGCTTCTCCGACGCCACCAGCCAAGACCACATCGCCGCGCCCATTCCGGCGCGCGAAGAGGTCGACCTGGAACAGCTGGCGCGCATCACGCCTTGACGGAGGCAGGCATGGCGGGGAAACGGCAACTGCTTGTCCTGCGCCATGCGAAGTCGAGTTGGGACGATGCCTCGCTCGCCGATTTCGACCGGCCGCTGGCGCCGCGCGGCGAGAAGACGGCGCCATTGATGGGGGCGGAGATCGCAAAGCGCGGCTGGCTGCCGGAATTCGCGCTCGTCTCCCCTTCCCTGCGCACCCGTGAAACCTGGCGGCTTGCCACCGCATCGTGGCCGCAACCATTGCCGTCCGTCGCCTACCCGCAGGAACTCTACGAGGCCACCGCCGCCGAAATCCTGGCCGAGGTCCAGTCGGTGCCGCGCACCGTCCGCACGCTCTTGGTTCTCGGCCACAATCCCGGCCTCGAAACCTTCGTCCGCATGCTCGCCGGCCCTGACTCCGCCGAAACCGCCCTGCGGCTGGTCGGCGAGAAATTCCCGACCGGCGCGATTGCCCGCCTCGAACTGAAGGGCGGCTGGGATTCGCTCCGCCCCGGCAGCGCGACCCTGACGCATATGCTGAGGCCGAAGGATATCGGCTAGCGCCGGTGGCCGCCGAACCTGCCGGCAAGCAGCCTCAGCACCATCGGCAAGGCAACTATGGCCAGGGCGCCCAGGAACCAGGCGAGGACGATCAACGGCTTGGCGATAGTCCGGGCGAGCGCGACGATCTGCGCGATAAATCCCGACGCCTGATCGACGTTGAGCATGCCGACGACGTTCTTGTCCAATCCGCCGGCGGCGGCGGCGTCCTTGCCGCCCTGGATGACGGCGCCGGCATTGCCCGCCAGCCAGGCCCCCAGTCCGTCGACGAGATTGTATCCCGCCCAGGCAAGCAGCGTCCACGCGACCAGCATCGCCAGCACCGTGGCAGTCCCCACTCTCGGCATTCTGATCGCCGCTGCGCGCGGTTCGTCATGGGGCGCGCTCTGCTTCGAACCACCCCTGCCCCATACGGCATTCGCAGGCTCCTGCCGTCCCGGCTCGTGGCCCGGTTCCGACGTCATGCGGGCCTTGCCGATGCCGAGGGCGCCAAGCAACCCGCTGGCGCGCACGCCATGCCCGTTGCCCGCGCCATGGCGCCTGGCTCGGCCGTGATTGCCGTGATGCCCGGACTTGCCGTGCCATCCCATCGGATTGCCTCCTCGACAGCAGCGCTTCGAGCCTTCCCCAAAGCTGCCGGAAGACTAATTCCTCCAGCCGCTAGAGGTTAAAGAGGAAAAATGCTGGGGAGACAGGATGTCGCAAACGCCGCTCAGTGGATGGTTTCCATCGGCGCGCAGTTCTCGCGTTCCAACTGCAGCGTCGTGTGGTGGAGGTCGAACTTCTGCTGCAGCCGCGCTTCGATCGCCCGGCGCACCGTCTCGGCGTCGGCGCCCTCGGCCAGCACGGCATGGGCGCTGAGCGAGGCCTTGCTCTGGGTGATCGCCCAGAGGTGCAGGTCGTGCACCGACGCGACCCCCGATACGGAAACGATGGCCTGTTCGACCTCGGCCAGGCTCATGCCGGGGGGAACACCCTCCAGCAGGATGTTGACGCATTCCTTGAGCAGGACCCAGGTGCGCGGGAAGACCATGAAGCCGATGCCCACGGCGACCAGGGAATCGACCCACTCCCAGCCCGTGAGCCAGATCAGCCCGGCGCCGGCGATGACCCCGATCGAGCCCAGCATGTCGGCCCAGACCTCCAGGTAGGCGCCCTTGACGTTGAGGCTCTTGTCCTTGTGCCCGGTGAGGATGCGCATCGCCAGGAGATTGACCAGCAGGCCGACCATGGCGATCGCCAGCATGCCCAGCGAGGCGATCTCGGCCGGCTCGTAGAGGCGCTTATAGGCTTCGTAGAGGATGTAGAAGGCGACGCCGAGCAGCAGCAGCGCGTTGAACGCCGCGGCCAGGATCTCGAAACGGGCATAGCCGTAGGTGCGCAGGATGTCAGCCGGGCGGCGCCCGACGCGGATTGCCAGCAGCGCGATCGCCAGCGCCATGGCATCGGTCAGCATGTGCGCGGCGTCCGAGATCAGCGCCAGGCTGCCGGTGATGATGCCCCCCACCACCTCGGCCACCATGAACGAGCCGGCCAGGCCGAGGGCGATCCAGAGCCGCGGCACCGGCGTGCTTTCCATGTCGACATGCTGGTGGTCGCCGCTCATCGCCTGTCCCTCTCCGGCGCCATGGTTATGCGACCGCGCGCACCCAGACCTTGTTGTCGTGAACGGCCGCGCCGCCATAGGGCGCAGGCGCATCGGCGCCGGTCAGCACGTTGATGCCCTCGCCGCGCTCGTGGTCCGAGTTCGGCCAGATGCCCTCGGCGATGACCACGCCGCGCTTGATCTTGTCGAACAGCTTAGCATGCAGCACCACCTCGCCGCGCGTGTTGCCGACCTCGACGCGATCGCCCGTGGCGACGCCCATGGCTGCTGCGTCGTCGGGATGGATCAGCAACTCCGGCCGCCCCTCCTTCTCGCGCGACACCGGAGTCTCGGCGAAGGTCGAGTTGAGGAAGTTGCGCGCCGGCGACGTCGCCAGCCGGAACGGATGCTCGGCGTCCGCCACCTCGATCAGGTCGACATGGTCGGGGAACTCCGGCAACTGCCGGTAAGGCCCGAAGATGCCCATGCTCTTCGGCGGCTTGTTGGGTGCGGCACCGCCGTTCCACTGCGGCTTGAAGCGGAACCTGCCGTCGGGATGGCCGAAGCCCTTCAGGAAATGGGCGCTCTCGAATTCGGGCTGCATGTCGACCCAGCGGCTCGACTTCAGGCTGTCGAAACTGCCGAGGCCGCGCTTTTCCAGCATGTGGTCGATATGCTGGCGCTCGGTCAGGCCGAAGCCGGGCATGTGCGCCACGCCAAGGCGCCTGGCCAGTTCTTCGATGACATAGTGGTTGGTGCGCGGCCCTTCCGGCGGGTCGATCAGCTTCGGCCCCAGCGTGATGTGCTGGTTGCCGCCGCCCTTGTAGATGTCGTCATGCTCGAGGAACATCGTCGCCGGCAACACGACGTCGGCGAGCTTGGCCGTATCGGTCATGAACTGCTCGTGCACGCAAGAGAACAGGTCGTCGCGCAGGAAGCCCTGCACCACCAGCCGCTGCTCGGGCGCGACGTTGACCGGATTGGTATTCTGGATCAGCAACCCCGTCACCGGCGGGCCGCCATAGAGCGCATCCTCGGCATTGGTCAGCACCGGGCCGATGCGCGAATGGTCGAGATAGCGGATGTTGGGGTCGCGCAGCTTGGTGCCCTCGAGCAGTTCGCCGTTGAGCTTGAAGATGCCCGAATTGGAATGGAAGGCGCCGCCGCCCTCGTATTGCCAGGCGCCCGTCACCGCCGGGATCGACAGCGCCGCATGCATGTTGACCGAACCGTTGCGCTGGCGCGAGAAACCATAGCCGAGGCGGAAGAAAGTCTTCTTGGTCGCGCCCACCAGCCGGGCGAAGGCCTCGATCTCCTCGACCGACAGGCCGGTGATGGCGGAGGCCCATTCGGGCGTGCGCGTCGCAAGATGCGCCTCCAGCCCCTTGGGATCGTCTGTGTATTTTTCGAGATAGGGCCAGTCGGCCAAGCCGTCGCGGAACAGCACGTGCATGACCGCGCAGGCGAGCGCGCCGTCGGTGCCGGGCTTCAGCACCAGCGCCATGTCGGCCTGCTTCATCGTCGCATTCTCATAGATGTCGATGGCGACGATCTTGGCGCCGCGTTCCTTGCGGGCCTTCACCGCATGGGTCATGACGTTGACCTGGGTGACCACCGCATTGGTGCCCCAGATCACCACGCAGTCGGACTTGCCGATCTCGCGCGGATCGGTTCCTCGCAGCGCGCCGGTGCCCATGACGTAGCCGGTCCAGGCGAGATTGGTGCAGATCGAGCCGAAGAAGCCGGAATATTTCTTGGCGTGGCGCAGCCGCTCGATGCCGTCGCGCTGCACCAGCCCCATCGTGCCGGCGTAGAAATAGGGCCAGACGGTCTCCGAGCCGTGCTTCGCCTCGGCAGCGATGAACTTCTCCGCCACCAGGTCGAGCGCCGCTTCCCAGCTCGCTTCCTTCCATTGCCCCTCGCCCTTGGCGCCTGAGCGCACAAGCGGCTTCAGCAGGCGGTCGGGATGATGCACGCGGTCGGCATAACGCGCGACCTTGGCGCAGATGACGCCGGCCGTGTAGCTGTTGTCGCGCGAGCCGTGGATGCGGCCGATGCGCTTGTCGTCGATGAGCTCGACGTCGAGGGCACAGGTCGACGGGCAGTCGTGCGGACAGGCCGAATGGCCGATCCTGATCTTGGCGTGCTGGTTCATGGCGCCCTTTTACCCTGATGCCGGATTGCCGTGTAGGGCCAATTCTAGAGGTTGCGCTGCCCCTCATCCGCCTGCCGGCACCTTCTCCCCGTAAACGGGGAGAAGGAGGCTGGCCGCGACGGCTCCGCTTGTCCCTTCTCCCCGTCCCTATACGGGGAGAAGGTCCCGGCAGGGGGATGAGGGGCAACGCAACGGTGCGGCAATTTACTCCGCGACCCCTTCCTCGTACTCCGCCGACATCGTCAGCCATTTGTCCTCGTTCTGGCCAAGCTGGGCGCCAAGCTGCGAGCGCTCCTTGGCGAGCTGGGTCGCGGTCGTCGGGTCCTTCTCGTAGAGCTTGGGATCTGCCAGCTGGTCCTCGATGAGGTCGATGCGCTTGCGGATGCGGTCCATCAGCGCCTCGGTGGCGCGGATCTCCTTGGCCAGCGGCTCCAGCGCCGCGCGCCGCGCCGCGGCCTCGCGGCGCCTGTCGGCCTTGGATGCCTTGTCGGCCTCGCGCTTGTCACGCCGGTCGCCCGACACGCCGGTCACCAGCGTCTTGTAGTCCTCGAGGTCGCCGTCATACGGATTGACCGAACCGTCCTTGACCAGCCACAGCCGGTCGGCCGTCGCCTCGAGCAGGTGGCGATCGTGGCTGATCAGGATCACTGCGCCCGGAAAATCGTTGAGCGCCATGATCAGCGCCTCGCGGCTGTCGATATCCAGGTGGTTGGTCGGCTCGTCGAGGATGAACAGGTTCGGCCCGTCGAAGGCGGAAAGCCCCATCAGCAGCCGCGCCTTCTCGCCGCCGGACAGGTCCTTCGCGGCGGTGTTCATCTTCTCGGTGGGGAGGCCGAACTGGGCGACGCGCGCCCTCACCTTCGATTCGGGCGCCTCCGGCATCAGCCGGCGCACGTGCTCGTAGGCATTCTCCTCAGGTCGGAGATCGTCGAGCTGGTGCTGGGCGAAGATCGCCACCTTCAGCCCCGGCGCCACCGTCACCGATCCCGTCTCGGCCTGAAGCCGTCCGGCCAGCAGCTTGGCGAAGGTCGACTTGCCGTTGCCGTTGGCGCCGAGAAGCGCGATGCGGTCGTCGGCGTCGATGCGCAAAGTCATCTTCTTGAGGATCGGTTTGTCCGCCTGGTAGCCGACGTTGACGCGGTCGAGTGCTACGATCGGCGAGGCAACAGTCTTCACCGGCTCCGGGAAGCTGAACGGGCGGACATTGTCCTCGATCAGCGCCGCGATCGGCTTCATCTTCTCCAGCGCCTTGATGCGCGACTGCGCCTGGCGCGCCTTGGAGGCCTTGGCGCGAAAACGATCCACGAAGGACTGCAGGTGCTTGCGCGCCGCCTCCTGCTTGACGCGGCCCTTCTCCTGCAACTCGCGCTGCTCGGCGATCTGACGCTCGAACTGGTCGTAACCGCCGCGCCAGAAGGTCATCTTCTTCTGGTCGAGATGGACGATCGAATTGACCGCACGGTTGAGCAGGTCGCGGTCGTGGCTGATCAAGAGAACCGTGTGCGGATACTTCGACACGTAGTTCTCAAGCCACAGCGTGCCCTCGAGATCGAGATAGTTGGTCGGCTCGTCGAGCAGCAGAAGATCGGGCTCGGAGAACAGCACCGCCGCCAATGCCACGCGCATGCGCCAGCCGCCCGAAAAGGACGAAGCGGGCCGCTTCTGCGCCTCGTCATCGAAGCCGAGGCCGGCGAGGATCGTCGCGGCGCGTGACTCCGCCGAATGCGCGTCGATGTCGGCCAGGCGGATATGGATCTCGGCGATGCGGTGCGGGTCGGTGGCCGTCTGTTCCTCGGCGAGAAGTGCCGTGCGCTCGACGTCGGCCTTGAGCACGATATCGATCAGCGGCTCCTCGGTTCCGGGCGCTTCCTGCGCCACTTGGCCGATACGGGTGTTCTTGGGCAGGCTGATGCTGCCGGTTTCCGAGCTGAAGTCGCCGGTGATCGCCTTGAACAGCGTGGTCTTGCCCGTGCCGTTGCGGCCGACGAGACCCGCCTTGGTGCCGGCGGGCAGGGTCAGCGACGCATGATCGAGAAGCAGACGTCCGGCAATGCGGAGGGAGAGATCGTTGATGATAAGCATGACGAGAGGGTTTCTGACGAAGTGTCGTGACGATGGCAAGTGCGCGCGCAGGGACGACGCGCAACGCACGGTCGAAAATCGAAGCAGGCGCCGGTGGCCTAGGCGAAAATCGGTCTGCCCATGCGGTGCATGGCGCCTTCGGCCACTTCGCCGCCGTGGCCTGCGGCGCGACCGTCCAGCGATGCGGGCGGCGGCGAGGCATGGCCCAGGGCGAACAGTACGGCGCTGCCCGCCGCAAGCACGGCAAAGAGCATGAACATGCCCTGCCCGCCGAAGGCGCCGAGCGCCAGCCCGCCCAACAACGGTCCGAGGAAGTTGCCGACGGAGGCCAGCGAATGCGCGCCGAAATAGGCACCGCGGTTGTCGTCGCTGGCGATCCGGTCGACCAGCACGTATTCGGCCGGGACGACCAACACCTCGCCCACGGTGAACAGCACCATGAAACCGATCAGCATCGTCGCGCTGGTGGCGAAGGCAAAGCCGACCTCGCCGCCAAGGAACAGCAGGCAGCCCGCGACCATCGCCTTCATCGGCCCGATCTTCTCGATCAATATCCGTGCCGGTGCGGTGGCCAGCACCACGACCGTGGCATTGGTGGTCACCAGCCAGGCGAAGACCTTCACCCCGTCCTCCAGGTTGGCGGTGACGTATTGCGACAGCGTCACCGACCATTGCCCGTAGACGGCGAGCAGCAGTATGCCGCCGCCGAGGTAGAAGACCAGCCGGCGGTCGCGCAGGGCAGCGCCCAGGCGGCGCAGGCCCGGCAATTGCGACGCGGCCCTGGCGCGGGCGCTACCCAAGAGAACGGCGGGCACGATGGCAAAAATCGCGGCCGAAAAGGCGAAATGCACGACGCCGGCGATCATGAACGGTGCCGCCGAATTCGCGCCTATGGCGATGCCGATCATCGGCCCCACCGCCCAGCCCGCATTGATCACCAGGTAGCGCCACGAGAACATGCGCAGCCTGAGCCGTTCGGGCGCGGCGTCGCTCATCAGTGCCCGCGCCACCGGCTCGTAGACCGCGGCGGCGACGGACGAGACGATATGGGCGAGCGCAAAGGCCGCGACCGACTGTGCCAGCCCCAGGCCGATCAGGCCGAGGCCGGCGAAGGCCAGCGCCACCGTCAGCACGATGCGGCGGCCGATCCGGTCGGACAGCGTTCCGGCGAACGGGCTGGCGCAGGCCCCGAGAAGCGGGCCGGCGCCGATCAGCATGCCGATGGTCGCCGGGCCGAGGCCAAAATCCCGCTGCAGGCGGATCGCCAGGAAGGTCAGCGTCATGCCGCGGGCGATGGCGAGCGCGCCCGCCCCCGCGATGAGCACGAGCACGATCGTCTGGCCGAGCCTTTCGCCTTGAGCGCGCAAACTGATTTCCTCGCGGATGGAAAGGCGGCCATGGCCTGCCGCTCTCGCCCCCGTTCTGCTCAGGCCCGCAGTGAAAGGCAAGGCGCCTCGCCGGGACGAAGCGATGATCCAGACATGCTCGTGACAAGGATCGGCGTCGCCAGCCCGGTTCCAAGAACGGCTCTACTGGCCGGCGACCACGGAGAGGGAGCGCTCATCGCGTCATGCGACAATCCGCCACAGAGCGATCCCAATTCGTAGTATTTTATCCATAAGAAATTAAATTTACCGTTGTGAATGTCGATACGTCCAAGATCCAATCATAGGGGAAGTCATGCCAAGGAAAATCCTCTGCGCGGTCGATGGTTCACATGCATCGGACCGTGCCGCAGCTTGCGCGGTCGAGCTCGCCAAGGCGACCGGCGCCAAACTCACCTTCGTCCATGTCAATACCGTGCCGCCGGACCGCATAGCCAAGACTTGGTTCTGGGACGAGACGCTGATCTCGGCGGTGAACGCCCAGATCAAGGAGCAACTGGCCCACGGCCAGAAGATCGCCGCCAGCCAGGGGCTGACGGATTTCAGCAGCGTCGTCGTGACCGGCAACCGCGTCTCCTCGGCGATCGCCTCCTATGCCAAGGAGAAGGAGTTCGACCACATCGTCATGGGAACCGGAGTGACGAACGAGCTGGAGCGTCTCTTCCTCGGCTCGGTCGCCACCGAGGTCGTGTCGACCGCCCACTGCCCCGTCACGATCGTCCGCTGACACTAACCGGCGCAGCGCCAGAGCCGAAGACCGTATAAAAGAAACGGCCCGCGACGCGGGCCGTTCCGAATTCCTGTCCGTCGCGTAGCCGCTCAGCGGCTGGCCGTGCGCAGCAGCTTGCAGAGTTCGCGCAGGTCGCTCTCGAAGGCCATCGGGTTCGAAAGCACCATCTTGCAGCGCTTGACGTAGGTCGCGACCTGGGCCTGCGACATACCCTTCACGACGCCCGGATTGATGCCTGGGCCGCCAGGTCCGCCAGGTCCGCCCGGACCTCCAGGACCGCCGGGGCCACCGGGCCCGCCGGGACCGGCAGGCCCACCGATGCCGATGTCGATATCCGCAAGCGTGTTGCCACCCAGGCCAAGAGTTGTCTTGACATTGGCCAGGCCGCCGCCGCCGAGATTGGCGCCGACACCCGCAGTAAGGCCACCGCTACCGCCCACGGTCGCCTTGGCACTTGCGCCGCTGCCGCCGAGCCCGACGTCGGCATTGACCCCGCTGGAGCCGCCTACGGTCGCCTTGGCGCTCGCGCCGCTGCCGCCGAGCCCGATGTCGGCGTTGACCCCGCCGGAACCGCCCACGGTCGCACCGATGCCTCCAGAGTCGACCGATACGCCCAGCCCACCGCTGCGGCTACCGATTTCGATCGCGCTGACCGGCGCGCTGAGCGCGGCGAATACCATGCCCCCAGCCAATGCCGTTGCTAATGCCTTCGAAATACCAGTCATGGATGTCTCCCTGTGGTTACCAAACCCCAGCGATCCGGCCTTCACTAAAAAGGCCAGTCGCCCAACCAGCAACGCTTCGATCGGGCAAACAGTTTCGCCCAATGCTTCACTCTGTGTTTTTTATACAGAGATTCAATGCGCGCTACGGAACAAAGTAAACACATGAATCCTTTTCACAATTTGCTATTAAAGCATAAAATTTTATCATCTTAAGCAAATGCACGCCCGTCTTCCGTCCTCTGGAAATAAACCAAATCTAAGATAGTTGACGGTCGACCCAACACTGTGAGCACCATGTGTGCCTGGCCGCGGTGATGTGTTTGATGGTTGAAGAAATGATCGAGCGCAGGCGCCAGCCTTTGCGAGATGGTCCGCATGTCGGTCACCGTCATGTAGGTGAAGCGGCCGGCAAAGGCCTTTTCGCTCAAGCCGTTGACCCATTCCAGGATGCGCTTGTCCTCTGCCTGGCGGGCCGCCCGGAGCCTGGCGAAGTCGGCGTGGAGCATGGCGTCAAGCGCTGCCGGCGCGTCACCCTCGCTGCTGAAGCGCTTCATCCAGATGCGGTCCGCGACCAGCAGGTGGTTGAGCGTCCCCCGCATCGACTTGAAGAAGGCGCCGGTATCGCGGCCGAATTCCTCTTCGCTGAGATCGGCGGCGGCCTCGTAAATCCTCTCGTTGGCCCATTGATTATAGGCTGCCATCATCATGAAATGCTGTTTCATCGAATTTCCTTCGGTGCTTCGAAACCTTCCAGTCCTTCCTAAGTCCATCGGAAAGCCTCGCCAATGACTATTGTCTTCTACGACCTCGTGGGCCGCGACAGCTCGCGCCCGTTCAGCCCGCATTGCTGGAAAGTGGCGATGGCGCTTGCGCACAAGGGCCTCGACCACCGCATTGTGCCGACGCGCTTCCTGGACGTGCCGCGCATCGAGGAAGGCGCCTCCAAGACCATCCCGGTCATCCGCGACGGCGAAAAGACGATCGCCGACTCCTTTGCCATCGCGCTCCATCTCGACGCGGCCTATCCGGACCGGCCGACGCTGTTCGGCGGCGCGGGCGGCAAGGCCCATGCGCGCTTCGTCGAACGCTGGTCGCAACTGACCCTGCATCCCTATCTCGCCGTCGCCGCGCTGACCGCGCTCCACGCCATGCAGGACGAGCCGAACGCCGCCTATTTCCGCGAGAGCCGCGAGGCTCGTTTCGGCAGGACGCTCGAGGAGGTGACGGCCGGCCGCGAGACCGGCCTCGCCACCTTCCGCGCTTCGCTGGAGCCGCTGCGCAGCATGCTCGCCTACCAGCCCTGGATCGGCGGCGATATTCCGCTCTTTGCCGACTACATCGTGTTCGGCGCGCTGCAGTGGGCCCGCGTCGCCTCGCCGTTCCAGGTGCTCGAACAGGGCGATCCCGTTGCCGGCTGGTTCGAGCGATGCCTCGACCTGCATGGCGGCACGGGGCGACGGGTCGCTGCGGCAGCATAGGCCACTTGGCAATGCGGTGGGCGGCCTGTATAGAGCCCGCCACACTGCAAATCCCCAGACAACAAGGACCTATCATGGCGATCGAACGCACCTTTTCGATGATCAAGCCGGACGCAACCAAGCGCAATCTGACGGGCGCCATCACCAAGATGCTCGAGGATGCCGGCCTGCGCGTCGTCGCTTCCAAGCGCGTGTGGATGAGCCGCCGCGAGGCCGAAGGCTTCTACGCCGTCCACAAGGAACGCCCCTTCTTCGGCGAGCTGGTCGAGTTCATGTCGTCGGGCCCGACGATCGTCCAGGTTCTCGAAGGCGACAACGCCATCACCAAGAACCGCGACGTGATGGGCGCCACCAACCCGGCCAACGCCGCAGAAGGCACCATCCGCAAGGTTCATGCGCTGTCGATCGGCGAGAACTCGGTGCACGGTTCGGACGCCCCGGAGACGGCGGCCGAAGAGATCGCCTACTGGTTCTCGGGCACCGAGATCGTCGGCTGACCTGCGGCATAGGTCATTGGCCTCGAGCCACTGACGCGGAATCGAAAGCCGGGGCATTACGCCCCGGCTTTTTTCTTTTGCGCTGCAGGCCGGCAAGCGGAGGTCGCCGCCGCGCTGCCGTCTCCGTAGCCGGAATTTCAACGGCTTGGCTGAAATTCCGGCGAAAATGATTCAATCAGCTGCCGGCCGCGAAGCGGAGGATCGCCTTGCCGTCCTTGTCCGCCATGACCAGCTTGCCGTCCGCGATGGCATAGGTGGCGACGCGCCCGAGCGCGTCGTGGAACTTGTGCTCCTGGTCCATCATCGCCTGCTCGCAGGCCATCTGCGTCGCCCCGATCTGGCCGAAGGCGATGCCGTTGCCGTCGATCTTGGCACTGCCGAAATAGCCGTTGCAGCCGCCGCGGCCCGAGACCCCGCCGTCCTTGCCGATGCGCAGCGTCGACTTGGCCTTGTCGATCACGCCGCCGCCGTCGATGTCCTCGGCGACCCAGTCGCGCTCGAAGATGCCGGCCTCGTCGGCAGGCTCCGACTGGCCGACCATCTTGAGCAGCATCGACTGCGGCCCGGCCTTGAGCGGGTCGACCGAATGGCGAACGTCGTTGATGAACCAGAGCCGGTCGTCGACGGTGATGCGGGCCTCGAGCGCGTAGCTCATGCCGCTGCGGATGGCGGCTTCGTCGAACTTGACGGCGAACTTGATCGGCACCTGGCCGGCAGGCTCGATCTTCTGCTGCCCGATGACCTTTGCGGGTGCGTCGGCCAGCGACACGTCGACCAGCTGAACCGTCAGGACCGCCTGCGGCGGCAGGGCAATGCGTTCGCGGTAAAGCACCTCGCCGCTGATCGTCTTGTCCTCGGCGGTGGCCAAGGCCGGCATCGCCAGGAGCCCGACCAGCAGCGGCGCGACGCCGAACACGAAATATTCCGCAAGCTTGCCCATCATGGCCACACTCCATCTGCTCTGTTGCCCCGGCCTCTCCATTCAGGCATCGGGATCCAGTGGCCGAATGTGCAATGAATTACGGTCGTTCGATGACTTCGCCGAGGCGGCGATTCAAGTTTTTGACCAGCGGGCGGCGGCGGCCTCGTCGCTTTCCTTGGCGTCGACCCAGGCCCCTTCGCTGCCGTCGGCCCGGTGCTCCTTCTTCCAGAAGGGGGCGCGCGACTTGAGGTAGTCCATCAGGAAGCTCGCCGCCTCGAACGCGGCCCGCCGGTGCGCGGAAGCCGCTACCACCAGCACGATGTTCTGGCCCGGCGCGATGCGGCCAAAGCGATGGATGGCAGTGATGCCGGTGAGTGGCCAGCGCGCAAGCGCCTCGCCGGCGATGCGGCTGATCTCAGCCTCCGCCATGCCGGGATAGTGTTCGAGTTCGAGTGCCGCCAGCGTGCCGGCCTCGTCGCGGCACAGCCCGGTGAAGCTGACGACCGCGCCGACATCCGCCCTGCCCCGCGTCAGCCGCGCGATCTCGGCGGCGACGTCGAAGTCCGCCGCCTGGATGCGAACCACCGGCACGACGGCGGCGGTCACGGCCTCAGCCCCCCGTCATCGGCGGGAAGAGCGCGATTTCGCGCGCGCCGGCCACCGCCTCGCGATGGTCGACATGCTCCTGGTTGATCGCCACGCGGATCACTTCGGGGTGCTGCAGCGCGCTTTCGAATTCTTCGCCGCGCGACTTGAGCCACAGCAGCAGGTCGGACACCGTCCTCACCTCGGCCGGCAGGTCGACGTCCTCCTCGGCCTTGCCGATCCGCTCGCGCACCCAGGCAAAATAGATGAGCTTGGTCATCGCCTCATTCGTCCATGATGTGCTTGAGGCCGGCGCGGAAATAATCGTAGCCGGTATACAGGGTGACGATGGCGGCGATCCATAGCAGCGTCAGACCGACCTGGGTGGTCAGGGGGAAGATCTTGTCGCCGGCCGGACCGGCCAGCAGGAACGCGATCGCCACCATCTGGATGGTCGTCTTCCACTTCGCCAGCTGGGTAACCGGCACGCTGACCTTCAGCGCAGCGAGATATTCGCGCAGGCCCGAAACCAGGATCTCGCGGCAGAGGATGATGATAGCCGCCCACAGCGACCAGCCGGCGATGCCGCCGCGGTTGTCGGTGTCTGCGGCAAGCAGCAGCAGGCAAGTCGCCACCAGCAGCTTGTCGGCGATGGGATCGAGCATCTTGCCGATGTTCGAGGTCTGCTTCCAGGCGCGCGCCAGGTAGCCGTCGAGATAGTCGGTCACGCTGGCGGCGATGAAGATGCCCAGCGCGCTCCAGCGAGCGAAATCGCTCGACTGCAGGCGGCCCTCCAGGAAAAAGCAGAGCACCACCAGCGGCACGGCCACGATGCGCGCATAGGTGAGCATGTTGGGCAGGTTGAATGCGCGCTTGGCCATGGTTTCTCTTGTGCTCTTTCGTCTGCGTAGTGAAATCAGAAGGCTATGCCGGGGGTCAACTGGCTATAGATAGTCCAGCCCCGCATCGACGCCAATCGCGGCCATCAATTGTCGTGAAAATGGTTGTAAACAAGGCGTGCGATCGATTCCGAGATGCCCTCCACCGCCATCAGATCCTCGACCGCCGCGCGGCTCACCGCCTTGGCCGTTCCGAAGGCGAGGAGCAGCGCGCGCTTGCGCGCCGGCCCGATGCCGCCGATCTCGTCGAGCGGGTTCTTGACCATCTCCTTCTTGCGGCGGGCACGGTGCGAGCCGATGGCGAAGCGGTGCGCCTCGTCGCGCAGCCGCTGGACGAAATAGAGCACCGGGTCGCGGACCGGCAACGAGAACGAATCCTTGCCCTTGGCGAAGAAGCGCTCGCGGCCGGCCTCGCGGTCCTGGCCCTTGGCGACGCCGATCGCCATCACCCTGTCCTCGATGCCGAGTTCGGCGAGCATCGCGCGCACGGCCGTCATCTGGCCCTGCCCGCCGTCGATCAGGATGACGTCCGGCCAGGCCGGGAAGGCCCCGTTGGCTTCCACGTCGTCGTCGGTGTCCGCCGGCTCGTCGCCATGCTCCTTCAGCAGGCGCGTGAAGCGCCGCTGCATCACTTCGCGCATCATTCCGAAGTCGTCGCCGGGGGTGATGTCGGTCGAGCGGATGTTGAACTTGCGGTACTGGTTCTTCACGAAGCCTTCCGGCCCCGCGACGATCATGGCGCCGACCGCGTTGGTGCCCATGATGTGCGAGTTGTCGTAGACCTCGATGCGCGCGGGGGGCTTTTCGAGGCCGAAGGTCTGGGCGAAACCTTCGAGCAGGCGCGCCTGGGTCGAGGTCTCGGCGAGCCTGCGCCCGAGCGCCTCGCGGGCATTCTGCGCCGCCTGGTCGACGATGTCCTTCTTCTCGCCCCGCTGCGGCACCGCGATCGCCACCTTGTGGCCGGCGCGGGTGGACAGCGCCTCGGCCAGCAGTTCCTGCTCCTCGACCGCCTGGGAGAGCAGGATGGAGCGCGGCGACGGCTTGTCGTCGTAGAACTGGGCCAGGAACGAGCCCAGCACCTCCGCGGCCTCGATGGCGGGATCCGCCTTGGGGAAGTAGGCGCGGTTGCCCCAGTTCTGGCCGGTGCGGAAGAAGAACACCTGGATGCAGGTCTGGCCGCCTTCCTGGTGGATGGCGAAGACGTCGGCCTCGTCGACCGTCTGCGGGTTGATGCCCTGGTGGCTCTGCACGTGCGACAGCGCGGCTAGGCGGTCGCGGTAGATGGCGGCGCGCTCGAAATCGAGGTCCTCGGCCGCCTGCTGCATCTGGGCGGAGATCTCGGTCTTCACCTTCTGGCTGCGGCCGGACAGGAAGTCCTTGGCTTCGCTGACCAGCTCGGCATAGCCCTCGGGCGAGATCTCGCCGGTGCACGGGCCGGCGCAGCGCTTGATCTGGAACAGCAGGCAAGGCCGCGTGCGGTTGTCGAAGAAACTGTCGGTGCAGCTGCGCAGCAGGAAGGCGCGCTGCAGCGAATTGATGGTCCGCCCCACCGCCTGCGCCGAGGCGAAGGGACCGAAATAGTCGCCGCCCTTACGCGAGCGCGCGCCGCGATGCTTGTAGATGCCCGGCGAGGCATGGTCGCTCGTCAGCATGATGTAGGGGAACGACTTGTCGTCCCGCATCAGCACGTTGAAGCGCGGCCTCAGCCGCTTGATGAGGTTGGCCTCGAGCAGCAGCGCCTCGATCTCGGTGCGGGTGACGACGAACTCCATCGTCGCCGTCTCTCGCACCATGCGGCCGATGCGATTGGTGTGGAATCGCCCCTGCGCGTAGTTGGTCACGCGCTTCTTCAGGCTGCGCGCCTTGCCGACGTAGAGCACGTCGCCGGCAGCGTTCATCATCCGGTAGACGCCCGGCGCATTGGGCAGGCGCTTCACCAGCGCCTGGATGACCTCGGCCCCGACGAGACCGTCGGCATCACCGGCATGCACGGTCCAGTCGATTGCCTGGAACGGCAGGTCCGGCCCGGCAGGCGCAACTTCCTCCTCCACCGCCTCGTCGTCGTCGAGGTCGAGGTCGGGCATGTCGTCGGCTGCCCTGCCGTCCTTGCGGGGGCTCGCGCCGGGATCGGATTCGCGTGCACTCATTCGGGCATGCCTGTCACATCGGGTGTCTGCCAGGCAAGGTGCTGGCCGCCGTCGATGGCGATCATCTGGCCCGTCACCGACCGCGCCTCCCAGAGATAGCGGATCGTCGCGCCGAATTCGGCGAGTTCGGGTCCATGCTTCAGGATCAACCCGTCGAGCTGGGCCGCGAAGGCGGTCTCGTCCTGGCGCGCGCTCGGCAGCGTCGGCCCGGGGCCGATGGCGTTCACGCGGATGCGCGGCGCCAGCGCCTGCGCCATGGTCCGGGTCGCTGCCCAGAGCGCCGCCTTCGACAGCGAGTAGGAGAAGAACTGCGGCGTCGGCTTCAGCACCCGCTGGTCGATGATGTTGACGATCAGGCCCTCCATGCCCGCGGGCAGCGCCGCTGCGAAATTCCTGGCCAGCAGCGCCGGCGTCTTCACGTGCAGGGCAAAATGCCTGTCCCAGGCCTCCCAGCCGAAATCGGTGACCGAATCGTTGTCGAAGGTGGACGCGCTGTTGACGAGCAGCGAAACCGGGCCGAGCGCGGCTTCGGCTGAGGCGATCAGCCGGTCGACGGCAGCCATGTCGGTGAGGTCGGCCTGGACGACGGCGGCCTGCCCGCCACGCGCCTTGACGGTGGCCGCCAGCCGTTCGGCCTCGTCGCGCGAGCGGTTGCAGTGGATGACGACGCCGAAGCCGTGCGCGGCAAGGTCTTCGGCCACGGCGCGGCCTATGCGCTTGGCCCCACCCGTCACCAGCACGTTGCCAACTTTCTTCGTCATCAATCGACCTCTCGAGCATTCCTCGGCCAGTGCAAGCCACCCACGCCACCCGGTAACCTAGGTAAAAAGCCGTTCAATGATGGGGCAACAATGCGGCAAAGTCGCTTCCCACCACCGCGCGGCCGTGTCGGCGAACCGTGACTGCCAACGAGATATAGAACGCTCGACCCGTTGCACCAAGCGGGCTGCAGCCAAAGGCCGCCAAGGCTGCTGACAAGCGTTGTTGCATTCCAGCAACGTCAAGCTTCAGCCTCATTTGCGCCCCCCAATCACCTCACTTCAGGTTCGGTTCAGCCGCATTTCGGCACGACATTCGGAACCGTCCGGCGCCCACGCCGTTTCTCCCCCCGGACGGGTCTAGGGGCGCCACTTTGAAAGAGAGCCAGTGTTTCGTTGGCTTAAGGAGTAAAACAATGACTGCCATTCTCAAGCACGGTCGCCCGCTTGCCGCGGCGTTCGGCCTGGTCGCCCTGGCGGCAATGCCCGCCTTCGCCGCCGACGTCGTCATGCAGGAGCCGCCGGCCCCCGCCGCTCCGATGGAGCTGCCCCCGGTCGCCAGCTGGGGCGGGCCCTACGCCGGTGTGTTCCTCGGCTACGGCTTCAGCGGTGAGTCCGATGTCGGCGGCACCAACGTCGACACCGACGGCTTCCTCGGCGGCGCCTTCGTCGGCTACAACTACGAGATGAACAACTTCGTGCTCGGTGCCGAAGGCGACATCGGCTACAGCGGCGTGGAAGGCGACAACGGCGGCATCAACGTCAAGTCGGGCTTCGAAGGCTCGCTGCGCGCCCGCCTCGGTTATGCCGTTTCGCCGGACATCCTGCTCTACGGTACGGCCGGCGGCGCCGGCAAGCGCATCGAGGTCTCCAACGCCGCAGGCGAAGACTCGAACACCGCGCTCGGCTGGACGGCCGGCGTCGGCACCGACGTCAAGCTGACGGAATCGGTCTTCGGCCGCGTCGAGTACCGCTACACCGACTTCGGCAGCGACAACTACAACCTCGGCGGCACCTCGACCGAGGTGTCGAGCAAGGATCATCGCATCCAGTTCGGCGTCGGCATGAAGTTCTGATCGCAAGATCGGCAACAACGAAGAAGCCGGGCCTCGCGCCCGGCTTTTTTGTTGCCCATCACCCTATGCCGTTCGCCGGCCGGGCCGGCTCAGCCTTGCGGGATGACCGCCTTGAGTTCGGGGAACTTCTCGTCGAAGCGCGCCGCCCAGCGGGTCAGCCTGGACCGCCCCTTCTCCCACTTGCCGGCAAATCTGAGCTGCATGTAGCCGATCGTGGCGCGCAGCGCGATCTGGCCCACGGTGATGGTTTTCGGCAGTTTCGGCGGATTGGCGTTGAGCAGGTCGAGCGCGCGGGTGACCTTGGCCCACTGCTTGTCGATCCACGGCTGGTGGACGATCTCCTCGGGCCGCGAGCGGCGTTCGTAGACGATCGCCAGCAGGCAATCGCAAATGCCGTCGGCCATGGCCTCGAGCCGTTCCGCCTCGAGCCGTTTTGCGGCATTGCGTGGGAAGAGCTTCTGGCCGGACAGGCGGTTCAGATATTGCGTGATCACCCGGCTGTCATAGATGCCGTCGCCCTCGTCGGTGATCCAAACAGGAATCTTACCGAGCGGGTTGGCGTCGGTGAGCATGGCCGGCTGCGGGCCGGTCTCGACCGTGACCGCCTCGACGGCGATGCCGGCATAGGCGGCCGCCATGCGGACCTTGGCGCTATAGGGCGAGGCGGAAGAGTAGAAAAGTTTCGGCATGAGAGGGTCCCCTTTTGGCGGTGGACCTTATTCAGCAACCGTGCCGCGGGCAACGCGGGTCGCGCGGAAATTCAACCGCCGCGCACCGGCGGCATCACCACCTTGTCGCGGCTGCAGGCGCTGCGCTCCAGCTCCGGGCAGGCGCGGAAGCCGAGGTCCTTGTCCATGCAGATGCGCACCTCGCGCAAGAAGCGCCGGTCGCAGGTCACAGCCACGCCGTCCGCCGCCATCCCGGGATTGGATTGCAGGAAGGCGCGCTCGGCCTCTCCCGGCCTGAGCGTGCGGTAGGCCTCCAGCCGCTTGAATTCGGCCGGGACCACCACCTTTTCGCGCGCTGCCCGCAACACCTCGAAATAGTCGTCCTGGGCAAGCCCGGTGCATGATCCGTGCTTGCGCCACTGATGGCGGATGAGCCCGGCGGAAGGCATCAGGTCGAGGAGCGGGCGGGTCCTGTCGTTGGCGACGTCGGCCTCGCGCGTCCGGCAGAACTCGGGATAGCCGCGCTCGAACTGCGGCCACAGGCCGTGGACCACGAAGGCATAGGGCCGGCCCGACCGGCACTGCTGGCCGTCGGCCTCGCCGCCCTCCGCCTCGCAATAGCTCGGCGACCAGGACAAGGAGAGCACGTAGAAGTCGAAGCCCTCGCCCCGCGGCACCGCCGCCGGCGCCTCGGCTGCCGGTTGCGGTGCGGCATCAGCGGACTGCTGCTCCGATGGCGCACAGGCGGCGAGTGCCAGAAGCGCCACGAGCGAAAGCACGGCGAACCGGCCGCGCAATGCCAGCTTCATCGGGATCGTCAAGCCTCAGCGCAGGACGCGGCAGCGGCCGTTGTAGACATACCAGCGGTCGAAGCCCGAGACGCAGAATTCGACGTTGTCGCCGATCGAGGCGAAGCCCATGCCTTCCTCGATCAGGTACCAGACGTCGCGGGAGCCGCCGTCCGACAGCGCCACCGTCGCCCCGCAATAGCGGCGGGCGATCGGGTGGTCCTCGTCGGCGGGCAGGTAACGGTGCTCATGGACGCGCTGGAAGTCGGTGATGGACACGTCCGGCAGGTTCGGCACGTGCCGCACCTGGTAGCTGAAGCGCTCGGTGATGCGGTTGAGGACCGAGGCGCTGCCGCAGACGCCAGGATCGCCATAGTCCGCGCCGACGGCGAGGTCGGCGGCGCCGGCGGCGCCCGTAGCGAGCATGGCCGCTCCGGCACCGAGGATTGCGGCAAGGATGGTGCTGGCGACGCGACTCATGGCTTCCCTCTCCAAGACTGCTGTAGGGCAGTTTGCGGCGTCGCCGTGTTCCGGTCAAGCAGCCGGCGTTTCGCCCGCCAGCCACTCGGCCGACCAGCGGGCCGTCCCGTCCTGGACGAGGATCTTGCCGAGCACCGGCAACAGCACGCGCAGTTCGGCCTCCAGCGCATATGGCGGATTGACGACCACCATGCCGGTGCCGTCGAACCTCGGCTCCGGCGACGGCGGGCGGACCTCGAAGGCGATGTCCAGGATCTTGGCGATGCCCGCGTCGGCGAGCGCGGCGCGGAAGGCCGCCACGGCCTTGCGGTCCTTGATCGGATACCACAGCGCGAACATGCCGCCCGGCCAGCGCCGATGCGCTCGCTCGAGACCGTCGACCAGCCGGGCGAATTCGCCCTCCTTCTCGAAGGGCGGGTCGACCAGCACCAGGCCGCGCTTTTCCTTCGGCGGCAGATGCGCGCCGAGCGCCAGCCAGCCGTCGAGTTCGGTCACCCGCGTCTGGAAATCGCCTTCGAACAGGGCCGCGAGCGTCCTTGCGTCGGCCGGGTGCAGTTCGATCGCCGACAAGCGGTCCTGCTTGCGCAGCAGGTGACGGACGATCAGCGGCGAGCCGGGATATCTTTCGATGCCGCCGTCCGGGTTCGATGCACGCACGGCATCCAGATAGGGCGCAAGCAGGTCGGCCGCCTCGGCAGGCAGCTTCGCCTCGACCAGACGGCCGATGCCGTCATGCCACTCGCCCGTCTTCTGCGCCTCTTCCGAGCCGAGGTCGTAGAGCCCGATGCCGGCATGGGTGTCGATGACGCGGAAGGCCTTGTCCTTGCGCTTGAGATATTCGACGAGCCGCGCCAGCACCGCGTGCTTGACCACGTCGGCGAAGTTTCCGGCATGATAGGCGTGGCGGTAGTTCATGTCTTGTCAGCACCCCTGCCCCAGCGCGGCGCCGGCGGCTGCGAGTTCGGGTTCTGCGGCCGGTCCCGACCGCGCCGCAGCGACAGCACCAGCCCGACGAAGCCTACCGCCATCAGCGAGAGGCCGACCGGCTGGGCGCGCCCGTCGGCCTCGATGCCGCCGGCCCGCAGGATCAAGTCGACGCTCCTGATCTGGACGTTCTCGGCATCGCCCTGGCCGACGACGAAGCGATAGGTGCCCGCCTGCACGTCGCGGATGAGGCCGGCATCGTCGCGGAAGATCGGGTCGGGCAGTTGCGGGCTGCGTTCGCGCGGCGTGGAGTCGTAGAAATTCAGCGCCTGCGCCAGCACGGTTTCGCCCCGCGTCGAGGCGGTGATGGTCAGCACCGCCCGGGCCGGCGTGACGATCGGCGGCGCCAGCGTCGTCAGGTCGACCAGCACGCGCACCGGGGCGTCGGTGCTCGCCAGTGCCACTTCGATCGGGCGGAACGTCCCTCCCCGGTCGTAGGCACGAAAGGTGCCGATCTCGCGGCCGGAAAAATTCGTGGCCGCCCAGGGATAGACGATGCCGAGGCCGGCGCCCGCGAGCAGGACAAGAAGGAACAGGAACCGCATGGCTCGTATCTCTGGTGCCGGCCCGCCAGGACGGTCGGCCGGCGGGGGTGGGAGGCTTGCCCCCTACTAAGCCCTTTGCCGCGAGACGGAAAGTGCCGTCATGGCTTTGCCGGCAGGTCGCGCTCCATCGCATCGAGCAGCATGTCGAGGCCCATGTCGAAGGTCATGTCGAACTCGCTCTCGGCGAAATACCGCCCCGCCGCCGCAACGTTGGGATAGTCCTCCCGGAGCTGTTCGTCGTCCACGGTGGTCACCGCCGACGGTCCCTTTGCGTAGCCGGCATTCTCGTCGAGGATCGCCCCCATCAGGTAGTAGCCGGCGGCGCGGAACAGGCGCGCCCCGCGCTCCTCGCCGAAGCCACCGCCCCCGAACACGGCGAGCACCCCGTCGAGCCATCTGAGGCACCCGGGCGAATTCATGCGATAGGTCACGAGGAACGGCGCAAAGGCGGGATGGGCCCGGGCCGCCGCCCGGAAATCGCCCATCACCATCCGCACCCGCTGCCGCCACGGCAGGTCGGCCGGCGGGATCTCCAGGTCGCAGACCAGCCGTTCGACCAGCGCCTCGAACAGGTGCGCCTGGGACGGGTAGTGATGGTAGATGCTCATCGCCTCGCAGTGCAGCGCCTGCGCCAGCTTGCGCATGGAAAACCCCGCGAGCCCTTCCCGCTCGATGACCTCGAACGCCGCGGCTTCGATGAGGTCGCGCGACAGCCTTCCGCGCGCTCGCCTTTTGTTGATCGACGTCTGCATGGCCCTGCTTGACAACTTACACTGTAAGGTTCATCAATACGCACACCTTACACCGTAAGGCAACAATGTTCCAGAGGAGGAAGTCATGTTCGCATACCATGCATCCGCCTTCGCCTCGTTCCGCCGCACGATGACGGTCCTGGCCGGCGCCGCGGCCTGCTCGGCCACCCTTGCGATGATGCCCATGCCGGCGCTCGCCGACGACTACGACGCGGCGATCCAGGACATCCAGAAGACGATGGGCGGCGTGCCTAGCTTCATCAAGCAGTTCCCCAAGGCCGGTCTGCCGGGGGCGTGGTCGGAGCTCAAGAACGTCGAGTTCAGCGACAAGACCGCCCTGCCGCCGAAGACCAAGGCGCTGATCTCGCTGGCGGTGGCCGCGCAGATCCCCTGCAGCTATTGCATCTGGGCCGACACGCAGAGCGCCAGGCAGGCCGGCGCCACCGACGAGGAAATCCAGGAGGCGGTGGCCATGGCGGCGCTCACGCGCCACTGGAGCACGGTCCTCAACGGCATGCAGGTCGATTTCGAGACCTTCAAGAAGGAAGTCGGCGGCGAGATGAGCGCCGCGAAGTAGCGTTGCTGCCGGTGCGGCGCTGCAAGCTCAGCCGCCGCGCCGTTCAGGCCTTGCGCTCCCAGCGCCGGTCGGGCGTCTGCTGCCAGTAGGTCACCGTATGTCCGCCGGCCTTCATCGCCTTCCAGTGCCCGCGCGCCGCCTCCAACTGCATGGCATCATGGCCGTCGAACAGGAAAACAGCGCGCTGGTAGGGGCTGATGTCCGGCGGCGAGGCGCCATCCACCAGGAAGCGGATTTCCGCGGCGTTCGGGTTTGCCCCGCCAACGGTCAGCACGATCGGCTGCTCGGCGGGCCAGGGCTCCCGGTCGCTCCCATGGGCCAGGAACGAATCGTCGCGGAAGGTCCAGAGGTGGGCGTCGAGCGCGTCGCGCCGCTCCTCGGTTCCGGCCTGCACCACGGCCTTCCAGCCGCGCTGGAGGCTACGCTCGAGCAGCCCCGGCAGGGCGTCCTCGAGCGTCGACTCCGTCAGGTGGTAGAATAGGACTTCGGCCATTGCTCAGTTCGCGCCACCCGTAAGGCTTCCAGAAATTCGGCCCAGCGCGCCATAAGAAGTGGCCGCCGGGGCGGATTTATTCAGCCTTACGCCTCGTAGTGGTCGCGCACCAGCCTGTCCAGCAGCCGCACGCCGAAGCCGGAGCCCCACGACTGGTTGATCTCGTTGGTCGGCGATCCCATCGCCGTGCCGGCAATGTCGAGATGCGCCCAGGGCGTTTCCTTGACGAAGCGCTGCAGGAACTGCGCGGCGGTGATCGATCCGCCGTAGCGGCCGCCGATGTTCTTCATGTCGGCGTTCTTGGAATCGATCAGCTTGTCGTAGTCGGGGCTCAGCGGCATGCGCCACAGCTTCTCCTGGGTCGCCGTCCCCGATGCGGTCAGGTGGCCGGCGAGTTCGTCGTTGTTGGAGAAGAGCCCGGCATGATGCTGGCCCAGCGCCACCATGATTGCACCCGTCAGCGTCGCCAGGTTGACCATGAACTTCGGCTCGAAGCGCTGGTTGCAGTACCAGAGGGCGTCGGCGAGCACGAGGCGGCCTTCGGCGTCAGTGTTGAGCACTTCGATCGTCTGGCCCGACATGGACGTGACGATGTCGCCCGGCCGCTGCGCGTTGCCGTCGACCATGTTCTCGACCAGGCCGATGATGCCGACGGCGTTGACCTTGGCCTTGCGCGCGGCCAGCGCATGCATCAGGCCGGTGACGGCGGCGGCGCCGCCCATGTCGCCCTTCATGTCCTCCATGCCGGCCGCCGGCTTGATCGACACGCCGCCCGAATCGAAGACGACGCCCTTGCCGACGAAGGCGACCGGCTTGTCCTTGGCCTTGCCGCCATTCCACTGCATGATCGCCATGCGCGGCGGGCGCACCGATCCCTGGGCGACGCCCAGAAGCGCGCCCATGCCGAGCTTCCTCATCTCCTTCTCGGTCAGGATCTCGACCTTGACCCCGAGCTTTTCGAGTTCCTTGGCCTGCGCGGCGAATTCAACCGGTCCCAGGATATTTGCCGGTTCGTTGACTAGGTCGCGCGCCAGCAGCACGCCGCCGACCACGGCCTCGGCATCCGCGAACGCCTTCTTGGCGGCAGCAGTGTCGGCGCAATGGATGGTGATCTTGGCCGGCTTGCGGTCGTCGGCCTTGCCGTTGCTGTTGTCCTTCTTGGTCTTGTATTTGTCGAAGGCGTAGCTGCGGAGCAGGATGCCTGCCGCAAGGCGGGCGGCAGCCGCGCCGTCGGCCGCGATACCGGCTATGTCCAGGACGACGGCGACCTCGGCCGACTTGCGCAGGTGCGCGGCAATGGTACCGCCGAGCTTGAACCACGCGTATTCGTCGAGCGACGCAACCTTGCCGACTCCGATCGCGACGAGCCTGTCGGCCGCGGTTCCCTCGGGCGCCAGCACTTCAACCGAGCTGCCGAACTTGCCCGAGAAGTCGGCCACCGGGAAGGCAAGATCGAGCTTGCCTGCCGGATCGCACGCCCGCGCCGAATCGCTCAGGCCTCCGTCCTCGGCGGAGAACACGAACACACTCCCCTTCTTGGGCGTTCCCGGCTTGGCGAAGCTGATCGACGGCTTGGAAGTCATGATGTCCTGCTTGTTGTTACCCATTTCCGCTGGTGCGCGACATTTCGTCGTTTTGGCCGGTTTGGCAAGCCTGACCTCGGCGAAGTCGGATATGGTCGCCGACGCAATGTCGTCGGAAACCTTGTGTTAACCACCTCCATTGGGCCTTTCTTAGCCATTGCTGCCGACACTCGGGCGGCAGGGGCGACGCTTTCGGACTTTGGCAGCCACGGAAGGGGCCAGTTGTGCCGGCCTCACTTGGACTATACCCTACCAACTCGCAGGCCATGCAGCCCCCGGCCAGCCTGCTGCATCGGAAACACGGAATCCTGATCATCGATGAAGGTTGTTGAACGCTACATCCTGCGGCGCGCGTTCGCGGTCTTCATCGCGGCGCTGACGTGGACGCTGGCGATCGTCTGGACGACCCAGGTGCTGGGGCGAATCGACCTCGTCACCGACAGCGGCCAGTCGGCGATGACCTTCTTCGAGGTCGCGGCGCTCATCCTGCCGACCGTCATCCCGATCGTCGTGCCCTTTGCCCTGGTGATCGCGGTGGCGCAGACGCTCAGCACCATGAACGGCGATTCCGAGCTCGTGGTGATCAATGCGGCAGGCGCCTCGCGGCTGACCGTCATCAGGCCGATCCTCATCCTTGCGGCATTCGCCTGCGTGTTCTCGTTCGTCGTCGACAATGTCGCCGACCCGTTGGCACGGCAGCGCAACCGCGAACTCATCGCCACCTCGCGCGCCGATCTGCTTTCGCTGATCATCCAGGAAGGCACGTTCCGCAAGGTCGACAACGGCCTCTTCGTCCAGGTCGGCAAGCGCCTGCCCAACGGCGGCCTCGGCGGCATCTTCGTCGCGGATTCGCGCGAGAAGAATGTCGACCTCGTCTACTACGCCAAGGACGGTTCGTTCATCGAACGCGACGGCAAGCAGATGCTGGTCATGAACGACGGCGTGATCCACCGCAAGGCACCGGGCGGCGAGGTTTCGGTGATCAGCTTCGATTCCTACGCCTTCGACCTCAGCGAATTCACGGCCGCCGCCAACGAAGTGGTGATGCGGCCGAAGGACCGATCGACCTCATATCTTCTCAACCCGCCGGCCAACGACAAGTTCTTCCAACGCGAACCGCTGCAGTTCAAGGCCGAACTGGACCGCCGCTTCACCGAATGGCTCTACCCGATGGCCTTCGCGCTGATCGCGCTCGCGGTCGCAGGCGACGCCCGCTCGCACCGCGAAGCCCGGATCCATCCGCTGGTCACCACCGTCACGATCGCCCTGTTCTTCCGCTGGCTCGGCTTCTTCGCCGACAGCAAGGCCGAGTCGATCCGCTGGCTGAGCTATTTCGTCTACGGCATTCCGCTTGCAGCCGCCGCCATCTCCATCTGGTTCATCCGCCGCAATCGCACCATGGAATTGCCGGTTGCAGCCGCCGACTGGCTTGCCTCCGTCATGGGCCGGATCGGCGACCGGCTGACGGCGCTGCGCTACGGCACCGCTCCCAAGCAGGGAGCGGCATGATGGGATGGACGCTCGGACGCTATTTCTTCTTCCGCTATGCCGCGATCACGACGTGGTTCTTCGTCGGCATATTCGCGCTGATCTTCATCATCGACGTCACCGAGTTCTCCAGCAACATCGGCGGGCTGCCCGGCTACTCCTTCGGTCTGGCGCTGACGGTCTCGGCGCTCCGAGTGCCGATGATCATGCAGCAGACGGTGCCCTTCGTCGGCCTGTTCGGCGCGATGGCCACGCTGGTGTCGCTCAACCGCCGCTACGAACTGGTGGTGGCGCGCGCCGCCGGGATCTCGGCCTGGCAGTTCCTGCTGCCGTTCTGCATCGGCGCCCTCATCTTCGGCGCCATCACCGTCGGCATCCTCAATCCGCTGGCCGCGCATGGCTTCTCGCGCGCCGAGGCGCTCGAATCGCAGCTGCGTTCGCGCCAGTCGAATTCGGTCTCGGCCTTCTCCGCGCCATGGCTGCGCCAGAAGGTCGGCAAGACCGACGTCATCATCGGCGCCCGCGCCGTGCTCAATCAGGGCCTGCAGCTTTCCGACGCCGTGTTCTTCATCTTCGACGCCGACGGCAACATGATCGAGCGCAAGGACGCCGAGACCGCCTATCTGCGCGACGGCTACTGGGAGCTTGTCGGCGTGCGCAGCATGCGCGGTGCCGAGAACTTCACCTCGCAGGCGACCGACAGGGTCCGGACCAACCTGAAGCCGGAATTCGTCCAGGAAAGGCTGGCGCGGCCCGAGACGATCCCGTTCTTCGAGTTGCCGGCAAAGATCGACGTGGCGCGCTCCTTCGGCTTGCGGGCCAACGCATTCGCCATGCAGTTCCACTCGCTGGTGGCGCTGCCCTTCCTCTTGGTCGCAATGACGCTCATCGCTGCAACAGTGTCGATGAGATTTGCGAGGATGGGACAGTCGGCCACGATGATTCTGGGTGGCGTAGTCGCCGGCTTTCTGCTTTATGTCGTTTCGGTTCTGGTCAAAGCATTTGGCAATGCGGGATTCGTGCCGACTTACATTGCGGCGTGGTTTCCGGTTGTCGTAGCAATGTTTTTCGGGGTGACTTTCCTGCTTAACAAGGAGGATGGTTAGTTGAGGGGCGCATTGGCCAGCCGCAGGACGGCCCATAGGGCACGTTTGTTCGGCGCGACTGCGCTCGCTTGCCTGTTTGCAAGCGCGCTTCCCGCCACTCCTGTCTTCGCTCAGACTGTCGCCGACCTCGCGCCCGACGTGCCCGAGGGCTCGAAGATGCTGCTCGAGGCGGACACGCTCGTCTACGACAACGACGCCCAGACCGTCACTGCGGTCGGCGGCGTGCAGATCGACTATGCCGGCAACCGTCTCGTCGCCCAGCGCGTGACCTACAACCGCAAGACGTCGCGGCTGATCGCCAGCGGCAATGTGCAGATCGTCAATTCCGACGGCACCAAGATTTTCTCGCAGGAAATCGACGTCACCGACGACTTTGCCGACGGTTTCGTCAATTCGCTGCGGCTGGAGACCGTCGACAAGACCTATTTCGCCGCCGAGAGCGCCAAGCGCGAAGACGGCTACCTCACCACGTTCAGCAACGGCGTCTATACCGCCTGCGAACCCTGCGAGGCAAAGCCCGACAAGGCCCCGATCTGGCGCATCAAGGCGCAGAAGATCATCTGGAACGGCCAGAAGAAGACGGTGCGCTTCGAGAACTCCAATTTCGAGTTCTTCGGCTTCCCCATCGCCTTCCTGCCGGCCTTCGAAATCGCCGACCCCACCGTCAAGCGCAAGAGCGGCTTCCTCATCCCGAGCATCAGCTACAAGAGCGAACTCGGCGTCAGCCTGTCGGTCCCCTACTATTTCGCGCTGTCCCCGACATACGACCTGACCGTGACCGGGACCGGCTACACCAGGCAGGGCTTCCTCGGCGAAGCGGAATGGCGCCAGCGCTTCAACAACGGCCAGTACAGCCTGAAGATCGCTGGCATCAGCCAGATGAACCCGGACAAGTTCGACGCCAACACGGTGGATTCGGGCCCGGCGGGCGACGAGAACAAGCTGCGCGGCATGGTCGGATCCAAGGGTCGCTTCGACCTCAACCCGCGCTGGACGTTCGGCTGGGACGTCATGGTCCAGTCCGACAAGAATTTCTCGCGCACCTATAAAATCGACGGCTTCTCGGACAGCACGCAGCGCTCGGAAGTCTACCTGACCGGCCTCAACGACCGGAATTACTTCGACCTGCGCGCCATGCGCTTCCAAGTACAGGAAGACGCGCTCGATTCGGATCCGGGTGCACGCGCCGACAAGCAGCCCTGGGTGCTGCCGTCGCTCGACTATGCCTATATCCCGGACATGCCGCTGGCCGGCGGCGAATTGTCGATCGACGTCAATGCACGTGTCATCCAGCGTTCGGACCTCGACTGGGTACCCAGCGCTCCCGCCGTCCGCGGCATAGAAGGGACGTCGGCGCGCCTCAGCGGCGAAGTCGAATGGAAGCGCACCATCGTCACCGACGGCGGCCTGCTGGTCACGCCGCTGCTCGCCTTCCGCGCGGACGGCAGCTACCTCGACGCCTCCAATGCCTCGGTAGCCGCCATCAACACCATGGCAGGCGATCCCGACATCAACGTCGCGGCCGACGTGCAATCGTCGCTCTTCCGCTACATGGCGACGCTCGGCCTCGAGCTGCGCTGGCCGGTGCTGTTCTCGTCCACCAGCGCGACCCATGTGCTTGAGCCGATGGCGCAGGTCTTCGCCCGCCCGAGCGAATCCGACATCAACGGGCTCGGCATCCCCAACGAGGATGCCCAGAGCTTCGTTTTCGACGCCGCCACGCTGTTCGAGCGCGACAAGTTCTCCGGCTACGACCGCATCGAAGGCGGAACGCGCGCCAACGTCGGCTTCCGCTACTCGGGCAGCTACGCCAATGGCTGGACGACCAACGCGCTGTTCGGCCAGTCCTACCAGCTCGCCGGCGACAACTCGTTCGCCTCGCCCGACCTCGTCAATGCCGGCGCCTATTCCGGGCTCGAGACCGAGACGTCGGACTATGTCGCGCTCGCCGGCATCGCCAGCCCGAACGGATTTGCGGCGTCCGTCAGCGGCCGCTTCGACGAGCAGACGCTCGAAGTGCGTCGCGCCGAGGTCAAGGCCGGGCTCGACATCGACAGGTTCGCGGTTTCGGCGAAATACGCCTTCATCGACGAGCAGCCGCTCTACGGCTTTACCCAGGAACGGCACGAGGTGACGCTCGCCGCCACCGCGCGCATCAACGAGGAATGGCGGGTGTTCGGCTCCGGCACCTACGACCTCAAGTCCGATGTGCTGGTCAAGAATGGCTTCGGCTTCGCCTATGACGACGAATGCTTCAGCTACATGATGACTTATGCCGAGAGCCGCGAGCTGACCAAGCCCGATGACGTCAAGCGCACCGTCGGCTTCAACATTTCGTTCCGCACGCTGGGCGACTTCGGGTCGAAATCGAGCTCCTTCTGACGTACGTCTCAGGGTTGTAGGGGCAACGTGACATCGTTTTGCCGCATAACGCGGCCATGGACGGGGCAATACGCATCCGGGCGAAGCCCGGATTCTGGTGTTTGAACGGGACTTTTTTCGATGCGGAAGTACCTCTTTTCGGCAGGCATCGCGCTGCTCGTGGCGGCGACGTCGCTATCGGTTGCTACCTATGCGCCGCCGGCGCAGGCAAGCGAGATCAAGTACATCGTCAACGATGTGCCGATCACCAGCTACGACATCCAGCGCCGCGCCGCCTTCCTCAAGCTGCAGAAGCGCAAGGGCGACGCCGGCCAGGAAATGGTCGAGCAGACGCTGCGGCAGGTAGAGATGAAGCGGCTCGGCATTCGCATCTCCGACAAGCAGGTCGACGACGCCTATGCCCGCTTCGCCGGCTCCAACAAGCTCAAGCCCGAGCAGATGAACCAGATCCTGGCTCAGGCAGGCGTAACGGCGGGCCACTTCAAGGAATACATCCGCACCCAGATGGGCTGGAACCAGGCGCTCGGCGCCCGCTTCCGCTCCGAACAGGGCGGCGGCGGAACCAGCGAGCAGGACGCCGTGCGACGCATGCTGCAGCAGGGCGGCGCCAAGCCGTCGGCAACCGAATACATGCTGCAGCAGGTCATCTTCGTCGTGCCCGCCTCCGAGCGCGGCTCGATCGGCAAGCGCAAGCGCGAGGCCGATGCGATGCGCGGCCGTTTCAACGGCTGCGAGCAGACGCGCGAATTCGCCAAGGGCCTGCTCGACGTGACGGTGCGCGATCTCGGTCGCGTGCTCGCGCCGCAGCTCCCGCCGGAATGGGCCGACCAGATCAAGAAGCTCAAGGCCGGCGGCGCCACCCCGGTGCGCGAGACCGACCGCGGCGTCGAGTTCATCGGCGTCTGCAGCGCCCGTGAAGTGTCCGATGACAAGGTCGCCCAGATGGTCTTCCAGGCCGAGGGCGCCGGCGCCGGCAACGAAAAGGCCGACGAACTCAGCAAGAAGTATCTCGACGAGCTGCGGGCCAAGGCCCGCATCGTCACCCGCTAGCCCGTGGGTGCCGCTGGCGCCCCATTGGCGCTGACCGTTGGCGATCCCTCAGGCATCGGCCCCGAAATCGCAGTCGCCGCATGGCGGCTGCGCAACGACGCCGACATTCCCGCTTTCTACCTGCTTGCCGATCCGGCGCTCGTGGCCGCACGCGCGGCCAAGCTCGGCCTGGCGCTGAAGATCGCCGAAACCGATCCGGCAGGCGCCGCAAGCCTGTTCGGAACGGCGCTTCCGGTCGTGCCGCTGGCAGCGAAGCTCGTCGACGCCCCTGGGCAGCCGGACAGCCGCAACGCCGCCGGCATCGTCGAGGCCATCGATCGCGCCGTTGCCGACACGTTCGAAGGCCGCGCCGCCGCCGTCGTCACCTGCCCGATAGCCAAGAAGCCGCTCTACGACGCCGGTTTCCGCTTTCCCGGCCATACCGAGTACCTCGCCCATCTCGCCGCGCAGAAGCTCGGCCGCGACGTCACGCCGGTGATGATGCTGGCCGGTCCCGAGCTGCGTGCGGTGCCGGTCACCATCCACATCGCTCTGTCCGAGGTGCCGAAGGCGCTGACCACAGAGGCCATCGTCGAGACGGCCCGCATCACCGCCCGCGACCTCGGGCAGCGCTTCGGCATCGCCGACCCGCGCATCGCCGTCTCGGGCCTCAACCCGCATGCCGGCGAAGGCGGCGCCATGGGACGCGAGGACGAGGATATCATCCGGCCGGCCATCGAGGCGCTGAAGGCCGAGGGCATCGGCGCGTTCGGTCCCCTGCCCGCCGACACCATGTTCCATGCCCGCGCCCGCGCCGGCTACGATGCGGCGATCTGCATGTATCACGACCAGGCGCTGATCCCGGCCAAGGCGCTCGCCTTCGACGAGACGGTCAACGTCACGCTCGGCCTGCCCTTCATCCGCACCTCGCCCGACCACGGCACCGCATTCGACATCGCCGGCAAGGGCGTGGCGCGGCCCGACAGCCTGATCGCGGCGCTCAAGCTGGCGCGCCGGCTCGCCGACGTCGAGGCGCGCGCATCGTGAGCGCGGTCACCAGCATCGACGGCCTGCCGCCGCTGCGCGACGTCATCGAGCGGCACGGGCTCCAAGCCAAGAAGTCGCTCGGCCAGAACTTCCTGCTCGACCTCAACCTGACCGGCAAGGTTGCCCGCGCGGCAGGCGATCTCACCGGGGTGACGGTCGTCGAGGTCGGCCCGGGACCGGGGGGCTTGACGCGGGCGCTGCTCATGCACGGCGCGAAGCGCGTCGTCGCCATCGAGCGCGACGAGCGCTGCCTCGCCGCCCTTGCGGACGTGGCCGCCCACTATCCCGGGCGGCTGGACGTGGTGTCGGGCGACGCGCTGAAGACCGACTTCGCCGCCCTCGCCGAGGGCCCGGTGAAGATCGTCGCCAACCTGCCCTACAACATCGGCACCGAGCTTCTGGTCCGCTGGCTCACGGTTCCGGCCTGGCCGCCCTTCTACCAGTCGCTGACGCTGATGTTCCAGCGCGAGGTCGCCGAGCGCATCGTCGCCAGGCCGGCTAGCTCGGCCTACGGCCGGCTCGGCGTGCTGGCCGGCTGGCGCACCGAGGCGCGCATCGCCTTCGACGTGCCGCCGCAGGCGTTCACGCCGCCGCCCAAGGTCACGTCTTCGGTCGTGCATCTGGTCCCCCGTGCCGCGCCGCTGCCGGCGGACGTGACCGTGCTCGGCCGCGTCACCGAGGCAGCCTTCGGCCAGCGCCGCAAGATGCTGCGCCAGAGCCTGAAAAGCCTGGGCGGAGAAAAACTCCTGGAAACCGTCGGCATAGATCCGACGCGCCGGGCCGAAACGCTCGGCGTCGAGGAATTCGTCGCGCTGGCGGGAGCCATCCCTCTCCGTTGAAGGGAGAGGACGATTTCGCCACCGCTGCGGTCAAATCGTCGGAATTCCTCCCCCTTGTGGGGAGGGGTCAGCGGCGGGGGTAAAAAGGCCGGCTCAGAACGAAACCCGACGCTGCCGGCTGCCGCCTCAGACCTTTTCGTCGAGCAGCTTGGACACGAAGTCGAACAGGCCCGGCCGGCGGTCGCGGCGCAGCCGCTCGGCGGTGACGATCGCCTTGACCGAGGCGAAGGCCTTGTCGAGGTCGTCGTTGACGACGACGTAGTCGTAGTCGCGCCAATGCTCCAGTTCGACCCGGGCGTTGTGCAGCCTGGTCTCGATCACCGAATCCTGGTCCTCGGCGCGGCGGCGCAGGCGCGCCTTCAGCTCGGTCATCGACGGCGGCAGGATGAAGATCGACACGATGTCGGCGCGCATCTTCTCCTTGAGCTGTTCGGCACCCTGCCAGTCGATGTCGAACAGCATGTCGCGACCCTGCGCCATGGCCAGTTCAGCCGGCTCGCGCGGGGTGGCGTAATAGTTGCCGTGCACCTCGGCCCATTCGAGCAGCGCATCCGAATCGCGCAGCCGTTCGAAGTCGCGCATCGAGCGGAAATGATAGTGGATGCCGTCGATCTCGCTGCCGCGGCGGGCGCGTGTCGTCACGCTGACCGACAGTTCGAGACCGGGATCGCTCTCGAGCAGGTTGCGCGCGATCGTCGACTTGCCCGCTCCCGAAGGCGAGGACAGGACGAGCATCAGGCCACGCCGCCTGATAGCGTTCGAGGGGTTTTCTGCGCTCATGCGCGCTACTCCAGATTCTGAACCTGCTCGCGAAACTGGTCGACCACGGCCTTCAGCTCCAGCCCGATGGCGGTCACCGCGGCGGCGTTCGACTTCGAACATAGCGTATTCGATTCGCGATTGAATTCCTGCGCCAGAAAATCGAGCTTGCGCCCGATCGCGCCGCCCCCGGCGAGCAGGCCGCGCGCCGAGGCGACATGGGTCTTCAGCCGGTCGATCTCCTCGCGGATGTCGGCCTTGGTCGCAAGAAACGCCGCCTCCATGTTCAGCCGCGCTTCGTCGAGCGCCGACGAGGCGTCGAGCAGCAGGCGCACCTGATCGGCGAGACGCTGGCGGATCGCCGCGGGCTCGCGCGACGGATCCGCCTCGGCCTTGAGCGTGAGCGTCTCGATGGCGGCGACATGTCCTGACAGCAGGGCCCGCAAGGCCTCGCCCTCGGCGCAGCGGGCCTGTTCGAGCCCCGCCAAAGACGCGTCGAGACAGGCAAGGATCGCCGCGTCGATCGCCGCGCGCTCTTCCTCGGTTTCGACCGCTTCCGGCACGTCGAAGACACCGCGCAGCGCAAGCAGGCCGTCGGCGGTGGCGGGTGCCGCGCCGAACTGCTCGACCAGGCGGTTGGCGAGTTCGGCGACGTCGCGCAGGAACGCCTCGTTGACGACCGGCTGGACCATGGCGCCGCCGGTCCGGCCAACGGTCAGCGTGGCCTGGAAATTGCCGCGCGAGAACCGCTTCTGGACCGCCTGCCGCGCCGCCGCCTCGAGCCGCTCGTAGCCTTGCGGCAGGCGCAGGCGCACCTCGGCGCTCTTGCCGTTGACCGACTTCACCTCCCAGGCGATGGCCGTGCCGTCATGCTCCGCCGTGGCGCGCGCGAAGCCCGTCATGCTCTGCAGGATCATATCGACAGCCCGCCCACAGCCCTAGTTCTTCTTGACGGCATTGGTCGTGGTGCCGTCCTTCTTGGCCGCGTCATCCGCCTTCTCGTCCTCGACGATATTGCGCTGGAACGCCCGCCAGCGGGCGACGTTCTGGTTGTGCTCTTCGAGCGTCGCGGCGAAGACGTGGCCGCCGGTGCCGTCGGCGACGAAATAGAGATCGTCCGTCTTGGACGGGTTGGCGACGGCCTCGAGCGAGGCGCGGCCGGGATTGGCGATCGGAGTCGGCGGCAGGCCCTTGATCGTATAGGTGTTGTAGGGCGTCGGCTTGTCTATGTCGGAGCGGTAGATGGGGCGGTCGGCCGGTTTGCCCTTGCCGCCGAAGATGCCGTAGATGATCGTCGGGTCCGACTGCAGCCGCATGCCCTTGTTGAGGCGGTTGATGAACACGGCCGCAACGCGCGAGCGCTCGTCGCCGCGAGCGGTTTCCTTTTCGACGATCGAGGCCAGGGTCACGAACTCGTTGACGTCGGCGATGGGCAGGTCGGGCGCGCGGCGGGCCCAGATGCTTTCCACCAGGTCCTTCTGGTCGGACAGCATCTTCTTGACGATCTGCTCGCGCGAAGCCCCGCGCGTGAAGCGCTGGGTGTCGGCGGCGAGCGTACCTTCCGCCGGCATCTGCGCAGGCATGTCGCCCGTCAGCGCCTCCTGTTCGGCGATACGCTGCCAGGCCTGCTCGACCGTCAGCCCTTCGGGAATGGTGAGCGAATAGAGCATCGACTTGCCGCTCTTCATGAGATCCATGATGTCGCGCATCGAGGCGCCGGCCTGGATCTCGTATTCGCCCGCCTTCAGGGCGCCGTCGTTGCCGTAGGCGCGCACGCCCAGCCGGAAGATGCGCGCATCGCTGATCAGGCCACGGCGTTCGAGCTGGTCGGCAATGTCGGCCACGCCGGTGCTCGGCCTGACCATGAAGGTCGTCGCCACGGTCGACGGCCCCTGGCCGCTGAATTCCTGCTTGCCGAAATAGAGCGCAGCGCCGGCGCCCACGATCAGCAGCATGACCGACGAGACCACGAAGTTCATGAACACGACGATCTGGCTGCGCGAGGCGCGCGAGCGCCTGGGCGGCGGCGTGCCGGTTTCCGGGCGCAGCGCCTCCTGGGCCGTCTTCGGAACGATCGGACTTGACGGCGCGGGGCGCGGCGCGCCCTCACCCATGCCTGGCGTATTCATGCTCATCTGCCTCGCCACTCCCTCTTGCGAATCCCCGCCGGGAGACTAGGGCGGAATATGGCAAAAATCACGGCGAAGGGGCCTCTCCGGCCGCCTTCCCACAGGCCTCAGCCGTTGTAGCGCCTGAAGACCAGCGAAGCGTTGGTGCCGCCGAAGCCGAACGAGTTCGACAGCGCCACGTCGATCTGCCGGGCGCGCGGCTTGTTCGGCACCAGGTCGATGGCCGTTTCGCGCTCGGGATTGTCCAGGTTGATCGTCGCGGGCGCGATGTTGTCGCGCATCGCCAGGATCGAGAAGATCGCCTCGGCCGCGCCCGCCGCACCCAGGAGGTGGCCTATCGACGACTTGGTCGACGACATCGACACCTTGGACGCGGCATTGCCGACCAGGCGCTCGACGGCACCCAGCTCGATCGTGTCGGCCATGGTCGAGGTGCCGTGGGCGTTGATGTAGTCGACGTCGGCGGGCGTCAGGTTGGCGCGCTTGAGGGCGGCCGACATGCAGCGGAACGCGCCGTCGCCGTCCTCGGCCGGAGCCGTGATGTGATGGGCATCGCCGGTCAGGCCGTAACCAACCACCTCGGCGTAGATCTTTGCGCCGCGCGCCTTGGCGTGCTCGAGTTCTTCCAGAACCACGACGCCCGCACCCTCGCCCATGACGAAGCCGTCGCGGTCGCGGTCATAGGGGCGCGAGGCCTTCTCGGGCTCGTCGTTGCGATCGGTCGAAAGCGCCTTGCAGGCGGCGAAGCCGGCCAGCGAAAGGCGAGTCACGGGCGCCTCGGCGCCGCCGGCCAACATGACGTCGGCGTCGCCGAACATGATCAGGCGGGCCGCATCACCGATGGCGTGCGCGCCGGTCGAGCAGGCGGTGACCACGGCATGGTTCGGCCCCTTGAGGCCGTGCCGGATCGAAACCTGTCCGGAAACCAGATTGATGATCTGGCCGGGAATGAAGAAGGGGCTGATGCGGCGCGGGCCGCGCTCCCGAAGGATCAGGGCATTCTCGGCTATGCCGTCGATGCCGCCGATGCCCGAGCCGATCATGACGCCGGTCGCGTTCTGCTCTTCCGGCGTCTTGGGCGCCCAGCCCGAGTCCTTCAACGCCTCGTCGGCGGCCGCGATCCCGTACAGGATGAAGTCGCCGATCTTGCGCAGTTCCTTGGGTTCCAGGAACGCTTCGGGATTGAAGGTACCGTTGCTGCCGTCACCGCGCGGGATGACGTTGGCAATCTTGCAGGGGAGGTCTTCGACCTCGAACTCCGTGATGCGCCTCGCGGCGCTCCGGCCGGAAAGAAGCTCCTTCCAGCCGTGCTCGTAGCCCATGCCGAACGGCGAAAGCAGGCCTAGGCCCGTGACGACCACACGCCTCATCGCAGGCATCCCTGACAAGTCTGCAATCGCTTAGGCCGAAGCCTTGTCGATATACTTCACGGCGTCGCCGACCGTCAGGATGGTCTCGGCCGCGTCATCGGGGATCTCGACGCCGAATTCTTCTTCGAACGCCATAACGAGCTCGACCGTGTCGAGGCTGTCCGCGCCCAGGTCGTCGATGAAGCTTGCAGCTTCCGTCACCTTGTCGGCGTCGACGCCAAGATGTTCGACAACGATCTTCTTGACGCGCTCTGCGGTGTCACTCATGTGGGCATCCTCAGTCTGGTGTTTGTCAGGTCTTCGTTAGCGGGCGGAATGCCGCTAATCAAGTTCAATTCTACGCTTTCCCAAAGCGCTCTGGCAGCGGCCGACTAACGGTCCAGCCACCCGATGCGGCGCGCCATTACACGAAATCTTTACCGCATCCAAGGGCCAAAAGGCCGGTTTTCCCGGCCTATCGCCGCTTCTTTCGCCCTTTCGGGCCGCATGGCGGCCTGAAATCGGGCGAAGCTCGTCAGATCATCGCCATGCCGCCGTTGACGTGGATCGTCTGGCCGGTGACGTAGGAGGCCTCGTCGGAAGCGAGATAGGCGACCGCCGAAGCGACCTCCTTGCCGGTACCCATGCGCTTGGCCGGGATCGCGGCCATGATCGCTTCCTTCTGCTTGTCGTTGAGCTTGTCGGTCATTGCCGATTCGATGAAGCCCGGAGCGACGCAATTGACGGTGATGTTGCGGGTCGCGATCTCCTGCGCCAGCGACTTCGAGAAGCCGATCATGCCGGCCTTCGAGGCGCAGTAGTTGGTCTGGCCGGGGTTGCCGGTCACGCCCACCACCGAGGTGATGTTGATGATGCGGCCATGGCGGCGGCGCATCATCGGATGCGTCAGTTCGCGGGTAAGCCGGAACATCGCCGTCAGGTTGATCTCGATGACCTGGTCCCAGTCGGCGTCCGACATGCGCACGAACAGGCCGTCCTTGGTGATGCCCGCGTTATTGACCAGGATGTCGACGCCTTCGAGCTCGGCCTCGGCCTTCTGGCCCAGCGCCTTGACCTCGTCGCGGTCGGCGAGGTTGGCCGGGAACAGTCTTACCCGCTCGCCAAGCTCGTTCGCCAGCGCCTCGAGCTTCTCGACGCGGGTGCCGTGCAGGCCGACGGTGGCGCCCTGCTTGTGCAGGATGCGGGCGATTTCCTCGCCGATGCCACCGGAAGCACCGGTGACGAGTGCCTTGCGGCCGGTCAGGTCGAGCATTTTTCCAATCCCCTTGTAAGCGCACCCTTCACACGGGTGGGGTCATCGATTTCAGGCTAGTGCTGCAAGCGCCGCGTCGACGTCGGCCGGGTTGTTGACCGCGGCCGTCGCGATCTCCTTGTTGATGCGGCGGGCGAGGCCCGACAGCACCTTGCCGGCGCCCACTTCGTAGAGCGTGGTGACGCCGTTCTTGCCGAACCACTCGACCGTCTCGCGCCAGCGCACCTGGCCGGTGACCTGTTCGACGAGGCGGGCGGCGATCTCTTCCGGGTCGGTGATCGGCTGGACCGTGACGTTGGCCACGACCGGCACTACGGGCACGTTCTTCCTCACGCCGGCCAGCGCCTCGCGCATGCGCTCGGCCGCCGGCGCCATCAGCGCCGAATGGAAGGGCGCCGAGACCTGCAGCATCAGCGCGCGCTTGGCGCCCTTTGCGGTGCAAAGTGCAGCGGCGCGCTCGACCGCGGCCTTCTCGCCGGAGATGACCAGCTGGCCGCCGCCATTGTCGTTGGCGATCTGGCACACCGAGCCCTCGGCAGCCTCGGCGCAGGCCGCGTCGACGTCGGGTTGCTCCAGCCCGATGATTGCGGCCATGGCGCCCTGCCCGGCAGGCACCGCCGCCTGCATGGCGTCGCCGCGGATGCGCAGCAGACGCGCCGCATCGGCCACCGACACGAAGCCCGCGGCGGCGAGCGCCGAATATTCGCCGAGCGAATGGCCAGCGACGTAGGAAACCTTGTCCTTGAGCGAGAGGCCACGCGATTCCAGCGCCCGGAAGGCGGCCATCGACACGGCCATCAGCGCCGGCTGGGCGTTGGCCGTCAGCGTCAGCGTCTCCTCCGGGCCCTCCCAGATCAGCTTCGACAGCTTCTCGCCGAGCGCATCATCCACTTCCTCGAAGACGCGGCGCGCTTCCGGAAATGCATCGGCCAGTTCCTTGCCCATGCCCACGGCCTGGCTGCCCTGACCCGGGAAAGTAAAAGCGATGGCCATTCTCTGTCTCCTGGCTTCCGGCGCATCGACGACGCGCAGACATCTCTGGGAGCGCAGTTGCGCGTCTTGGCGCGCACCGGCTCCGGAATTTGTGGCTCTGGCGCAATGCGCCCTGTCAAGTCAAGCCTTGAGCGCCCCTGGGATCGAAACGGGTCGACAATCACGCATGATTAAGCCGAAACACGAATTGTTGGCCAACGCTTCTCAATTTTGCCATAAGCCCTAGCTTCTGCATGACAGTTTGATGACGTTCAGGTGACGTTCAGGTGACGTCTGCATCTTGCGCCGTCATGACACCGGGGAAGTTCGAGTTGGGAAGTGTAGTCG
The DNA here is from genome assembly GCF_050433525.1 of Aminobacter sp. BE322. Classification (NCBI taxonomy): domain Bacteria; kingdom Pseudomonadati; phylum Pseudomonadota; class Alphaproteobacteria; order Hyphomicrobiales; family Phyllobacteriaceae; genus Aminobacter; species Aminobacter sp. BE322. The sequence goes on from NZ_JBNPXB010000003.1 coordinate 317,577, forward strand.
ACAAAGCTGTAAAGGGCGCCGACGACGCGGAGCAGACCGCGCTCGGCCGGCGCACCTATGCGCTGGGCGTGCTGCGCTCGGTGATGGTGACGCTCACCGTCTCGGCGGTGCTGGTTTTCGCCATCGAACTCATCGCCCGCGGCTCCTTCGTCGACACGCTGCATTTCTTCCAGCAGCCCTTCAAGCCGAGCTGGACCACGGTCGCGCTCTTCGCCCTCCTGCTCGTCGGCCTCGACGCCCTGCTCGGCCGGCCGCACAACGGCCTGCTGATCGTCGCCCCGCTGGCGCTGCTCCTGGCCTTCATCGGCCACCAGAAGTCGCTCTATCTCGGCGACCCGCTCTACCCGACCGATTTCCTCTACGCCCGGCAGATCGTCGAGCTGATGCCGCTCCTGGTGCGCGAACGGCCGCTGACCGGCATCGGCATCGCCGTCGGCATCGTCGCCGGCATCTCGCTTCTGGTCTTCGCCTGGCGCTACTGGCGCAGCCGCATGCCGGCGCTGTCCTTCTGGGCGCGCATCTCGCGGCTGGCCATCGCCATTCCGGCGCTCGCCTTCTTCGTCTCGATCATGGACTACGCGACGTTCTCGTGGACGCGCGACCGCCTGCAGATCATCCCGATGATGTGGGACCAGAAGGAGAACTACAACTCCAACGGCTTCGCCATCGCCTTCGCGCTGAACGTGCCGATGGCCAAGGTAAACGCCCCGCACGGCTATTCCGCCAAGGCGATCGACGCAATCGCCCGCACCGACGTGGTCGCTTCCCTGCCCGAGGAGAAGCCCGACATCATCGTGGTGATGAGCGAATCCTTCTGGGATCCGACCCGGCTGCCTGGCGTGTCGATCACGCCCGACCCGATCCCCACCGTGCGCGCCGCGCGCTCCGGCAACGTCTTCTCGCCCGAATTCGGCGGCATGACCGCCAATGTCGAGTTCGAGGCGCTGACCGGCTTCTCGAACGCCTTCCTGCCCACGGGCAGCATCCCCTATCAGCAATATGTCCGCGCGCCGGTGCCCTCGCTCGCCACCTTCCTGCGCAGCGAAGGCTACGAGACGCGCGCCATCCATCCGTTCGCGGGCTGGTTCTGGAACCGCGCCCCGGTCTACAAGGCCTTCGGCTTCGACCGCTTCATGTCCGAGGAAAACATGCCGCCGCTGGAGAAGCGCGGGCCGCTGGCCTCGGACGCGGCGCTGACCGAGGAGATCATCCGCCAGGCGGACGCCACCGAGCATCCGTTCTTCTATTTCGCCGTCAGCCTGCAGAGCCATGGCCCCTACGAGCCCAACCGCTACATCAATACGACCCACAAGGTCGATGCGCCGACGTCGCAATGGGCGCGCGATTCGATCCTGAGCTATGCCGAAGGCGCCTCGGACGCCGACCGCGGCCTGCAGCGCCTGATGGACTGGGCGGCCAAGCGCAAGCGCCCGACCGTCATCGCCTTCTTCGGCGACCACCTGCCGCCGCTCGGGGCGGTCTATGTCGAGACCGGTTTCATGAAAGAGCCCGTGGCCAAGCGCAAGGCGCCGATCAACGACATGCTGGTGCAGCACGAGACGCCGCTGGTCGTGTGGTCGAACCGCACCGGCCCGGCGCGCGACCTCGGATCGATCAGCCCGGCCTTCCTGCCGCTGCACGTGCTCGAAACCGCCGGCATCAGCCATCCCTACTACACGGGCTTCCTCGGCCGGGTGCATGAGCGCTTCCGCGTCGTCGACCGCAACGTGCTCCTGCCGCGGCTCGGCGCGACCAAGTTCGACTGGTCGCGCGAGAAGGAAATCGATCCGATGATCCGCGATTTCCGCTGGCTGCAGTACGACATGATGTTCGGCAAGCGCCGCGGCGCCAAGGAGTTCTTCCCCGAAACGATCGACAAGGTCGTGGCCAACCGCATCCACTCGCCGCTGTTCCTGCACGACGAGGCGTTCGGCTGAACCCGATCCGACCAAAGGCGCCGGATTCGGCGAGAAATTCACTGCTGCCCTTGCCTTTTGGGCTCTATGCCTGTAGACGCCCGCCATCTGCCGGTCCCAGCTGGGGGCTGAACGGAGGGCCGGAGGTTTGCAAGAGCCTTCGTGTGAAGCGAAAACGCTTCCGCCTCCCGTGTCTCCGCTCTCGACCGTCTCGTCGTGCTCCTTTCTTCTCCTGCGGTGGCCAACGGGCCCTCGAAGGATCAGGGAGGTCGCAGAGGCTCTAGCCGCCGGGACCGGAAGATGGAAACGAAGAAAGGCAAAGAACTATGGCTCTTTACGAACATGTGTTTCTTGCCCGTCAGGACCTCTCGCAGCAGCAGGTCGATGCGCTTGTCGAACACTACAAGGGCATCATCACTGCAGCCGGCGGGTCGGTTGGCCGGGTCGAGAACTGGGGACTGAAGTCCCTCACCTACCGCATCAACAAGAACCGCAAGGCGTATTACACGCTCATGGACATCACCGCGCCGTCGGCTGCCGTCAAGGAAGTCGAGCGCCAGCAGGGCCTGTCCGAAGACGTCCTGCGCTTCATGACCGTCAAGGTCGAGGCGCATGAGGAAGGTGTGTCCGCCATGATGCAGAAGCGCGAAGAGCGCTCCGAGCGTGGCGAGCGCGGTGGCTTCGGCGACCGTCCGCGCTTCGGCGACCGCGACCGCGGCGACCGTGGTCCGCGCAGCTTCGGCGACCGCGATGGCGGTGGTGATCGTGGCCCGCGCCGTCCGCGCGAAGGTGTTGAAGGGGGTGCAGAATAATGGTCGACATCAATCAGATCCCGACCCGTCGTCCGTTCCACCGCCGTCGCAAGACCTGCCCGTTCTCCGGCGCCAACGCTCCGAAGATCGACTACAAGGACGTGCGTCTGCTGCAGCGCTACATCTCCGAGCGCGGCAAGATCGTGCCGTCGCGCATCACCGCCGTCAGCCAGAAGAAGCAGCGTGAACTCGCCCAGGCGATCAAGCGCGCCCGCTTCCTCGGCCTGCTGCCCTACGTGGTGAAGTGATATTCGTTCCGGCCCGGCGGCTTCCGCCCCGGGCCGGAAACTCCCGCCGCGACGGGCGCGGCCGGGCGAGCCTCAAATCCCGAGTTGGATTTCTCACGAGATCCTAACTGCCGCGACAGGCAGGACAGCGAAACCGGCGCTCCCCGCGCCCCGATTGCTTCCTTGCCCGTTGATTTCAATTCGCTGCCTTCGCAGCCAACGAAAGGACAAGGAAAATGGACGTCATTCTCCTCGAACGCATTTCCCGCCTCGGCCAGATGGGCGACACCGTCAAGGTCAAGGACGGCTTTGCCCGCAACTTCCTCCTGCCCAAGGGCAAGGCGCTCCGCGCCAACGAAGCCAACAAGAAGAAGTTCGAAGGCCAGCGCGCCCAGCTCGAGGCCCGCAACCTCGAGCGCAAGTCGGAAGCCCAGCAGGTCGCCGACAAACTCGACGGCAAGAGCTTCGTGATCGTCCGCTCGGCCGGCGAAACCGGCCAGCTCTACGGCTCGGTCTCGACCCGCGACATCGCCGATCTGCTCAGCGCCGAAGGCTTCACGGTTGCCCGCAACCAGGTCGAGCTGAACCAGCCGATCAAGACCATCGGCCTGACCAACGTGGCGATTGCCCTGCACGCCGAAGTCGAGGTCACCATCACCCTCAACATCGCCCGCACGGCCGACGAAGCCGAGCGCCAGTCGAAGGGCGAGACGCTGACCACCGCCGAGGCCATCTACGGCGATGACATCAACGAGAACGCCCGTCCGGATAGCTTCTTCGATCCGAACGCAGAGGAAGAAGAAGAGGCCTAAGCCTCTCCCTCTTCAGAATTTCTTGATCAAGCCCGGGTGGAAACACCCGGGCTTTTTTATGCCAGGAGGAACTTGCCAAGCGCGCCGCGATTGAACAAGATTAGCCTACACGACTGACAGATCGCGAGCACTGCCCATGAACGTGTTGCTGCAGCGTATACTTGGAAGACTTGTGCGCGTAGGTGACCTGACCGTCACCGGCCCGGACGGCACCGCCCACCGCTTCGGCGACGGCAGCGGCGAGCCGATCCACATGCTCATCAAGACGCGGCGCGCCGAACGCGCCATTACCTTCGACCCGATGCTGGCCGTGCCCGAAAGCTTCATGGACGGCGAGATGGACATCGTCGGCGGCGACGTCCTCGGCCTGATGCGGATCGCCTTCCAGAATCTCGGCAACGGCACCATCGACGCGGCCTGGACGCGCGCCATCGAAGGGCTGCGCGTCGCCTTCCGCCGCTTCCAGCAGGTCAATACGGCGGCGCGCTCCCGACGCAACGTCGAGCGCCACTACGACCTGTCGGGGGACATCTACCGCCTCTTCCTCGATCGCGACATGCAATATTCCTGCGCCTATTTCGCCGAACCGGAGATGACGCTCGAAGAGGCGCAACTCGCCAAGAAGGCGCACCTCGCCGCCAAGATGCGGCTGAGGCCCGGCCAGTCGGTGCTCGATATCGGGTCCGGCTGGGGCGGCCTCGGGCTCTACCTCGCCAAGTCCTTCGAGGTGCAGGTGCTCGGCGTCACGCTGTCGACCGAGCAGCACGCGGTCGCGACCGAGCGCGCCCAGGCGGAGGGGCTGGAGAACCAGGTCCATTTCGAGCTCCGGGACTACCGCGACCTCGTCGAGCGCTTCGACCGCATCGTCTCGGTCGGCATGTTCGAGCATGTCGGCGTCAACCACTACCGCACCTTCTTCGACGCCGTGGCGAAGCGGCTGAAGCCCGACGGCGTGATGCTGCTGCATTCGATCGGCCGCGCCGGCCCGCCGACCGCCACCAGCGCCTTCATCCGCAAATACATCTTCCCCGGCGGCTACATCCCCGCTCTCTCCGAGGTCCTGCCCGCGATCGAGAAGTCCGGCCTGATGGTGACCGACGTCGAGATCCTGCGCCTGCACTACGCCGAAACGCTGAAGCACTGGCGCGAGCGCTTCCTCGCCAACCGCGACAAGGCCAAGGCGATCTACGACGAGCGTTTCTGCCGCATGTGGGAGTTCTACCTCGCGGCGTCAGAGGCCTCGTTCCGCTGGCAGGACCTGATGGTCTTCCAGATCCAGCTCGCCCACCGCAACGACATACTGCCGGTCACGCGCGACTACATCGGCAAGTGCGAGAAGGCGCTGGCCATGCACGACATCGCGCATCGCCGGACCGGGCCGGCGGCCAAGCCGCCGCGCAGACGCAAGGTGGCCGACCAGGAGTAGCCCTTGATCGCCTCCCGCTTCCATAGGAAAAAGGCCCGTTGCCATCCGGACCGGGCCTTTTCCATGACCTATGCCATCTACGCCGCCGCAGCGCTCGCCGAGATCGCCGGCTGCTTTTCCTTCTGGGCCTGGTGGCGGCTCGACAAGTCGCCATTGTGGCTCGTGCCGGGACTTGCCGCGCTGGTCGCCTTCGCCTGGCTGCTGGCGCTGGTGGAGTCCGACGCGGCCGGCCGCGCCTATGCCGCCTATGGCGGCATCTACATCGTCGCATCGCTCGGCTGGCTGTGGATCGCCGAAGGCGTGCGCCCCGACCGCTGGGACCTCGCCGGTGCCGCCATCTGCGTCTTCGGCGCGTCGGTCATCCTGCTCGCGCCGCGTGCCGCGTGACATATTGTTCCCTTTTTGTTCTTTTCGAGACTTACCGCGGCAGGTAGAATCAGGGCAATATACGTCAACCCTTGTCCTCGATGCTCTTCGGCTGCTGTGAACAACGTGGATATGGGGCGAACCCCTCGCGGGAAGCGGGGACCACATCGCCAGCTCTGATACTGGAGGTGTTCGAGAACGGATTGGGGAAGACATTGGCCGAGGCAGCGCGCAAATTCGAAGTGGCGGAAACCCCGCTCTACCGGGAGGCTCCGAACAACATCGAGGCCGAGCAGGCGCTGCTGGGCGCGATCCTGGTCAACAACGACGCCTTCTACCGCGTCTCCGACTTCCTCAAGGCCACCCACTTCTACGAGCCGCTGCACCGCAAGATCTACGAGGTTTCGTCCGAGCTCATCCGCATGGGCAAGATGGCGAACCCCGTCACCATCAAGACCTTCCTGCCCGCCGAGGAGAAGGTCGGCGACATGACCGTCGCCCACTATCTCGCCCGCCTCGCCGCCGAAGCGGTCACCGTCATCAACGCCGCCGACTACGGCCGCGCCATCTACGACCTTGCCACCCGCCGCGCGCTGATCACCGTCGGCGAGGACATGGTCAACGTCGCCTATGACGCGCCGGTCGACATGTCGCCGGCCGAGCAGATCGAGGATGCCGAGCGCCGCCTGTTCGAGCTCGCCGAGACCGGCCGCTACGACGGCGGCTTCGAAAGCTTCTCCGATGCGGTCAAGACCGCCATCGACATGGCCAGCGCCGCCTACATGCGCGACGGCCATCTCTCCGGCACCGCCACCGGGCTGCACGACCTCGACAACCGCATGGGCGGGCTGCAGTCCTCCGACTTGATCGTGCTCGCCGGCCGCCCCGGCATGGGCAAGACCTCGCTCGTCACCAACATCGCCTTCAACGTCGCCCACGCCTATGTGCCGGCCCAGCAGGCCGACGGTTCGTTCAAGGCCGCCAACGGCGGCGTCGTCGGCTTCTTCTCGCTCGAAATGTCGTCCGAACAGCTCGCCACGCGTATCATTTCCGAGCAGGCCGAGGTGCCCTCCTCCAAGATCCGCCGCGGCGACCTCACCGAGGCCGACTTCGAGAAGCTGGTGGGCTGCACCCAGACGCTGCAGAAGATCCCGCTGTTCATCGATTCGACCGGCGGCATCTCCATCGCCCAGCTCGCCGCCCGCTCGCGCCGGCTCAAGCGCCAGCGCGGCCTCGACGTCATCATCATCGACTATATCCAGCTGATGCAGGGCTCGTCGGCCAAGGCGTCGCAGAATCGCGTGCAGGAAATCACCGAGATCACCACCGGCCTGAAGGCGCTGGCCAAGGAACTCAACGTCCCCATCATCGCGCTGTCGCAGCTGTCGCGTCAGGTCGAAAGCCGCGACGACAAGCGCCCGCAGCTCTCCGACCTTCGTGAATCGGGCTCGATCGAGCAGGACGCCGACGTGGTGCTGTTCGTTTACCGCGAGGAATACTACCTCAAGAACAAGGAGCCGAAGCCCGGCACCGACGAATACCTGCAGTGGGAAGCCAACATGAACGACGTGCGCGGCAAGGCCGAGGTGATCGTCGCCAAGCAGCGTCACGGCCCCACCGGCACCGTCAGCCTCGGCTTCCAGGGCGAGTTCACCCGCTTCTTCGACCTCGCACCCGAGCATCACCTGCCCGAGCGGTTTGGAGAAGAGTAGGCCTTGTCCGACACCGCGTTCCTTCCCACCCCCCTCTGGCCTGCCGGCCATCTCCCCCGCAAGGGGGGAGATCAGCCGTCGCGTCGGCCTTCGCCAATCGCCGGCGTTGCAGGGAGAGGCGTGAGGCACCCGCTGCCAATCTCCCCCCTTGCGGGGGAGATGGTCGGCAGGCCAGAGGGGGGTGCGGCAGAACTCAACCTTCCCGCACCTTCACAGCCCCTCCATGGCTAAGACCCGCACCCAGTTCGTGTGCCAGAATTGCGGCGCGGCGCATCAGCGCTGGGCCGGAAAATGCGATTCCTGCGGCGAGTGGAACACGCTCGTCGAGGAGGGCACGGCCGGCGGCATCGGCAGCGGGCCGTCCTCGCTCAAGAGCGCGCGCAAGGGCCGCGCGGTCACGCTGACCTCGCTCGACGGCGACATCGAGGACGCGCCGCGCATCGTCTCGCGCATCGGCGAGCTCGACCGGGCCACCGGCGGCGGCTTCGTGCGCGGCTCGGCGCTGCTCATCGGCGGCGATCCCGGCATCGGCAAGTCGACCCTGCTCACCCAGGCAGCGGCGGCACTCGCCCGCCAGGGCCACCGCATCGTCTATGTCTCGGGCGAGGAGGCGGTCGCCCAGATCAGGCTGCGTGCGCAAAGGCTGGGTGCGGCCTCGGCGCCGGTCGAACTCGCCGCCGAAACCAACGTCGAGGACATCCTCGCCACCATCGCCGACGGCAAGCGGCCCGACCTCGTCATCATCGATTCCATCCAGACGCTATGGACGGACCTCGCCGATTCCGCTCCGGGCACGGTCACCCAGGTGCGTGCCTCGGCCCAGGCGATGATCCGCTACGCCAAGTCGACGGGGGCCGCCGTGGTGCTGGTCGGCCACGTCACCAAGGAAGGCCAGATCGCCGGCCCGCGCGTGGTCGAGCACATGGTCGACGGCGTGCTCTATTTCGAGGGCGAAGGCGGCCACCACTACCGCATCCTGCGCACGGTGAAGAACCGATTCGGCCCCACGGACGAGATCGGCGTGTTCGAAATGTCCGACAAGGGCCTGCGCGAGGTCGCCAATCCGTCCGAGCTGTTCCTCGGCGAACGCCACGCCAAGGCGCCGGGTGCAGCCGTCTTCGCCGCCATCGAGGGCACCCGTCCGGTGCTGGTCGAGATCCAGGCGCTGGTGGCGCCTTCGACGCTGGGGACGCCGCGCCGCGCCGTGGTCGGCTGGGATTCGTCGCGGCTGTCAATGGTGCTCGCCGTGCTCGAGGCGCATTGCGGCGTCCGCTTCGGCCAGCACGACGTCTATCTCAACGTCGCCGGCGGCTACCGCATCTCCGAGCCCGCGGCCGATCTCGCGGTGGCTTCCGCACTGGTTTCGTCGCTTACCGGTATTGCTCTGCCCGCGGATTGCGTCTATTTCGGCGAAATCAGCCTTTCAGGTGCGATAAGGCCCGTTGCGCATGCGCAGCAGCGCCTTAAAGAGGCCGAAAAGTTGGGGTTCGGAAGGGCCGTGCTGCCCTCCGGCAGTGGGGACATCGCGGGCGGTGCAGGTGCCGGAACGTTCCAGCCGACCGAGCTTTCGGATCTGGTGGCACGGATAGCCGGCTCGAGGCGAAGCCGCGCGGAAGAGACGGACTGACACCGTCGTCATGGAGTGAGTGACACGATGCCGATTACGCTGCTCGACGGAATTCTGGTCGGCTTCACCCTCGTTTCGGCGATGCTCGCCATGGTTCGCGGCTTTTCCCGCGAGGTGCTCTCCATCGCATCGTGGGCAGCCGCGGCGGTCGCCGCCTTCCTGCTCTACAAGCCGGTCGTCCCCTACGTTCAGCCCTATATCGACAACGAGAAGATCGCCATGGCGGCCGCGGCCGGCATCGTCTTCATCGTCGCGCTGATCGTGGTCACCATCATCACCATGAAGATCGCCGACTTCATCATCGACAGCCGCATCGGCGCGCTCGACCGCACGCTCGGCTTCCTCTACGGCGCCGCCCGCGGCATCCTCGTCGTCGCCGTCGGCCTGCTGTTCTTCAGCTGGCTGGTCGGCGACAAGTCGCCGGCCTGGATCGCCGAAGCCAAGTCGCGGCCGCTGCTCGAAAGCATCGGCACGTCGCTCGAGAACCTTCTGCCCGAGGATCCGGAAAACTCGATCCTCAAGAAGCTCAATCCGCAGGGTTCCGATACCGGGACCGCCGCACCGCCGGCCGAAGGCGGAGCCGAGGCGGGTGGCGCCGAGGCGCATCCCGAAGGCGAAGCCGACGCGCCCGCCGAGCCGGCGCCGACAAACAACTGATCAAGGCGCGAGGGGCGTGGAAGTCGCGTTGCCCTTCCCGCCCCTTGGCACTATATAGCGTTTTTGCGACGAGAGGCCTCGCCCCATGGCAGACGCATCGACCGCCCTTTCAGCGGAAGCCGACGATCATTTCCACGACGAATGCGGCGTGTTCGGTATATTCGGCCGGCAGGAGGCCGCAGCCATCGTGACGCTGGGGCTGCATGCCCTCCAGCATCGCGGCCAGGAGGCTGCCGGCATCGTCTCCTATGACGGCAGCCAGTTCCACGTCGAACGGCACATCGGCCTGATCGGCGACACCTTCACCAAGCAATCCGTCATCGACCGGCTCAAGGGCAACCGTGCCATCGGCCACACGCGCTACGCCACCACCGGCGGAGCGGGCATGCGCAACGTGCAGCCGTTCTTCGCCGAGCTGGCCGACGGCGGCTTCGCCATCGCCCACAACGGCAACCTCACCAACGCCATGACCGTCCAGCGCGCCCTGCAGAAGCAAGGCGCGATTTTTTCGTCGACCTCCGACACCGAGACGATCCTGCACCTCGTCGCCGTCAGCAAGGAACGTGACCTCAATGCGCGCTTCATCGACGCGGTCCGCCAGGTCGAGGGCGCCTTCTCGCTGGTGGCGCTGTCGTCGAAGAAGATGATCGGCTGCCGCGATCCGCTCGGCATCCGCCCGCTGGTGCTGGGCGACCTCGACGGCGCCTGGATCCTCGCCTCCGAGACCTGCGCGCTCGACATCATCGGCGCGCGCTTCGTCCGCGACCTCAAGCCGGGCGAGATGGTGGTCGTCACCTCCAAGGGCGTCGAGAGCCACTTCCCGTTCGAGCCGCAGAAGCCGCGCTTCTGCATCTTCGAGTACGTCTATTTCGCCCGTCCCGATTCCTCGGTCGAAGGCCGCAACGTCTACGACGTGCGCAAGCGCATCGGCATGGAGCTGGCGCGCGAGAGCCCGGTGGACGCCGACCTGGTCGTGCCCGTGCCCGACTCGGGCACGCCGGCGGCGATCGGCTTCAGCCAGGAGGCCGGCCTGCCGTTCGAGCTCGGCATCATCCGCAACCACTATGTCGGCCGCACTTTCATCTCGCCGGGCGATTCCATCCGTCACATGGGCGTCAAGCTCAAGCACAACGCCAACCGCCGCATGATCGAGGGCAAGCGGGTCGTGCTGGTCGATGATTCCATCGTGCGTGGCACCACCAGCCAGAAGATCGTGCAGATGGTGCGCGACGCCGGCGCCAAGGAAGTGCATATGCGCATCGCCTCGCCGCCCACCCGCGCCTCGTGCTTCTACGGCGTCGACACGCCGGAGAAGTCGAAGCTGCTCGCCTCGCGCATGTCGATCGAGGAGATGGCCGAGTTCATCCGTGTCGATACACTCGGCTTCCTGTCGATGGACGGGCTCTACCGCGCCGTCGGCGAGGCCGGCCGCAACGACGAGCAGCCGCAGTTCTGCGATGCCTGCTTCTCGGGTCAATACCCGACTCGCCTGCTCGACCACGAGGGCGCCGACAACGTGCGCTCCCTGTCGCTGCTCGCCACCGGCGGGGTGTAGGTCTCCTCATCTATGGGCCGCTTCCGCGTCAGTTCGCGGAGGCCGCGCCGCCTTTCCAGATGTAGCCCTGCCGCAGCGCCAGCCGCTCGCCTGGACCGTGGACCGCTGCGAACAGCAGCCCCGCGAGGAAGGTGAAGTGGTCGACGAAAAAGCCGAACTCGGCCTGGTTGCCCTGCCAGCGCGACGGGCCGTGGAAGGCGAAGGCCAGGAAGATCACATAGGCGCCGGCAAGCAGCGCGGCCTCCGAGAAATAGGCGCCGGTCAGGAACGCCAGCACCAGGCCTATCTCGAAGATCGCCGCCAGCCATGCCAGCGGCAGCGGCAACGGAAAGCCGGCGGCAGCGATGTAGAGCGCCGTATCCGCCATGCCAAAAAATTTGAAGACGGCCGCCATGGCAAATACGGCGGCGAAGATCAGTCGAGCAACAAGGATCGCAACGGTTCTGCTCATCGGTGGCCTCCTCTTGGGATCGTTCGCAACATAGGACGTCTGCTGGCGCGTCGTTCCGACATTCTGGGCGGACATTTTCGCGTGTTACCGGCCGGCGCCTGCATCCATTCTCCCTTGCGGGGTTTTGTTCGCGGCGAAATCGTCCTATCAGGCTGCGGATCGACCAGTTCGAATTGGATGCCCGTATGACCACCACCCCCGACCTCTCCGGCCGCATCGCGCTCGTCACTGGCGCCTCGCGCGGCATCGGCTACCACACCGCCAAGCAGCTTGCCGCTGCCGGCGCCCATGTCATCGCCGTGGCCCGCACGGTCGGCGGCCTGGAGGAGCTCGACGACGAGATCAAGGCAGCCGGCGGCCAGGCGACGCTGGTGCCGCTCGACCTCACCGACATGGCCGGCATCGACCGGCTCGGCGGATCGATCCACGAGCGCTGGGGCAAGCTCGACATCCTGGTGGCGAACGCCGCCGTCCTCGGCGTCATCGCCCCCATCGGCCATGTCGAAGCCAAGGTCTTTGACAAGGTGATGGCGGTCAACGTCACCGCCACCTGGCGGCTGATACGCTCGGTCGATCCGCTGCTGCGCCTTTCCGACGCCGGCCGCGCCGTGGTCGTCACCTCCAACGCCGCCCATTCGGCGCGCGCCTTCTGGGCGCCCTACGCCGCATCCAAGGCCGCGGTCGAGACGCTGATGCGCTCATGGGCCGACGAGACCCGCAATCTGCGGCTGCGCGTCAACGCCTTCGACCCCGGCCGTACCCGCACCGCGATGCGTGCCCAGGCGATGCCCGGCGAAAACCCCGAAACGGTGCCGCACCCCTCCGAGGTTGCAGTCCACATGCTGCCGCTGGTCGACCCTGCCCTCACCCGGACGGGCCTGATCTACCAGGCGCGCGAACAGCGCTGGGTTTCCTACCAGCAGCCGGCCTGAGCGCCCTCTGCCGCCCGGCCCTTGCCGCTTGGGGCCTTGGCCGGCGCAAGAGGCAACGATAATACTGCTGCCGCGTTGACCATCGCCGACCGACCGAAGTGGGGACTTCCGCCGCATGACGACCGACCAGATGATGTCCATCGCCGTCATCGTGCTGATGATGGCGGCGTTCATCTGGGGACGGTACCGCTATGACCTCGTCGGCTGTGGCGCGCTGATCGTCGCGGTCGCGGCCGGCATCGTGCCGACCGCAAGCGCCTTCACCGGCTTCAGCGACGACATCGTCATAATCGTCGCCAGCGCGCTGCTGGTCAGTGCCGGTGTCGCCCGCTCGGGCATCATGGAATACGCCATCCAGCGCTTCGCGCCCGACGTCTCCAGCGTGCGCGCGCAGCTCGCGCTGCTCGTCGTCATCGTCACCGTGCTCTCCGCCTTCGTGAAGAACATCGGCGCGCTGGCGATCATGATCCCCATCGCGTTCCAGTTCGCGCGGCGCTCCAACACCTCGCCTTCGGTTTTCCTGATGCCGATGGCCTTCGGCGCGCTGCTCGGCGGCCTGATGACCCTGGTCGGCACCTCGCCCAACATCGTGGTCTCGCGCGTGCGCCAGGAGATGACCGGCGAGGCCTTCACCATGTTCGACTTCACGCCGGTCGGCGCCAGCCTGGCGGCCGCCGGCGTCGTCTTCCTGGTGCTGTTCTACAGGCTGGTGCCGATCAGGTCGCGCGCCGCGGCCTCCATCCACGAAGCCATCGACATCGACAACTACGTCACCGAGGCGCGCATCGTCGGCGACTCCACCGTGGTCGGCAAGAGCCTGGCCGACCTGGTCAAGACCGGCGGCGGGCGCGCGGTGGTGACCTCGGTCCTGCGTTCGCGCGCCCAGCACGTGACGCCGTTCCCGGACGTCAAGCTGCGCGAAGGCGACATCCTTCTCATCGAGGGCGCCCCCGACGTGCTGGACCGCCTGGTCGCGCAGGCCAAGCTCAGCGTCACCGGCAGCCGCGATTCGGCCGGCGGCAAGCACGCCGCGACCGCCGTCGAGGCCGTCATCGGCGAAAATTCCCGGCTGATCGGCGGATCGGCCCAGCGGCTGGCGCTCTATGACCGCTACAACGTCAACCTCTTGGCGGTCAGCCGCAAGGGCGAGCGAATCCAGGAGCGTCTCGGCGCGGTCACCCTGCGGATGGGCGACGTCGTGGTGCTGCAGGGCAACCCGCAGACCTTGCCGGACATCCTGCGCGAACTCGGCTGCCTGCCGCTGGCGGAGCGTCCGATCCTGCTCGGCAGTTTCCGCCGCGGCATAGTCCCGCTTTTCATTCTGGTGGCGGCGATGGCCGCCACGGCCTTCGGCCTGTTGCCGGTGCCCTTCGCCTTCTTCACCGCGGCGATCGCCATGGTGCTGTTTCGCGTCATCCCTCTGCGCGACGTCTACGACGCCATCGACGGCCCGATTCTGGTCATGCTCGCAGCCCTCATCCCCGTCAGCGATTCGCTCAGGCGCACCGGAGCGACCGACCTGATCGCGGCCTGGCTCGCGGATTTCGCCTCCGCGCTGCCCCCGGCCGGGGCGCTCGGCCTCATCCTCGTCGTCGCGATGGCGGTGACGCCCTTCCTCAACAACGCCGCGACGGTTCTGGTGGTCGCCCCGATCGCGGCCGGCTTCGCCAGCACGCTCGGCTACCGGCCCGAAGCCTTCCTGATGGCCGTGGCGATCGGCGCCGGCTGCGACTTCCTGACCCCGATCGGGCATCAGTGCAACACGCTGGTCATGGGTCCCGGCGGCTACAAGTTCTCCGACTATCCGCGCCTCGGCCTGCCGCTGTCGCTGCTGGTGATCGCGGTGGCGGTGCCGTTGCTGATGCTCGTCTGGCCGATTTAGGGCGTCTTGCAGCCAGACGAAATCGTCAGGCGAGCGACACACAAGCGTGATTGGCCCTCGATGGCGCCGCGCCCTAGTTTTGCGGGCCTCGATCGCCATCCAGGGAGGACCATCCGATGAAGCGTATCCTCGTCTTGTCCGCCGCACTCTATGCCGGCCTCGCCGCAGCAGGCGCCCAGGAGAACACGATGAGCTTTTTCGTCACCAGCAGCAGCCTCGGCAAGGGCGCCAATCTCGGCGGCTTGGAGGGGGCCGACGCGCAATGCCGGAAGCTCGCGGAGGCCGCCGGCGCGACCGGCAAGACATGGCGCGCCTATCTGTCGACCAGCACGGTCGACGCGCGCAGCCGCATCGGCAACGGTCCGTGGTTCAACGCCAAGGGCCAGAAGGTCGCCGACGACGTCGATTCCCTGCACAGCGACGCCAACAACATCAACAAGCAGACCGCGCTCGACGAAAAGGGCAACGTCATCAACGGCCGCGGCGACACGCCCAACCGCCACGACATGCTCACCGGCTCGAAACCGGACGGGACCAGGATCGCCGACCAGACCTGCGGCGACTGGACCAGCGACGGCGAGGGCGTGGCGATGATGGGCCACCACGACCGCATGGGGCTCGACGATTCGGCGGCCGCCAAGTCGTGGAATTCCTCGCACCCGTCGCGCGGCGGCTGCGGCCAGGAGGCGCTCAAGGGCACCGGCGGCGACGGCCTGTTCTATTGCTTCGCCGCCAACTGAGCGGATCGCCGACCCTGCGGTTCCTCACCGCTCGGCCGTCACCGAGAGCTCGGGGCGGGCGCTCAGCGTCTGGAACACCACGCAGTAGCGCTCGGTCAGCTTGATGAGGGCGTCGATGCGCTCCTTCGGCTCGTCGGTGTCCAGCTTGAAGGCGAGCCTTATGGCGCGGAAGCCCACCGGCGCGTCCCTGGCCACCCCGAGGGTGCCCCGGAAGTCGAGGTCGCCCTCGGCCGACACCACCGCTTCGCCGAGGCGGAATTCGAGAGCGGTGGCCACCGCCTTGAGCGTCACCCCGGCACAGGCCACCAGCGCCTCGAGCAGCATGTCGCCGGAGCAGAGTTCGAGACCGGTGCCGCCTGTCGCGGGATGCAGGCCGGCGGTCACCATCGCCTTGCCGGTATCGACCTTGCAGGCGATCGACTGGTCGTCGACCGTCCCCCTCGCCCTGAGCGTGATCAGGGCGCGCCCGGCGTCCTCGCGGTAGGCTTCCTTGAGCGGCGCCTGCAGCGCCTTCAATCCTGCGGCATCCATGGCCTTCCTCCGGCTTTGTGCACCGCATGCTAGCCGGGCGCCCGCTCCTGACACAAGGCTGGCAGCTGGCGCCAATTAAGCTAACCTCTGTTCGGCAGGGAGAGGTTCGATGGCGGTCGAGGCCGGCAGGCAGGCGAAACACAGGCTCGGCATGGCGCTCGTCGCCCTCTCGGCCGCTGTCTTCGGGCTCGCGGGCATATTGACCAAATCCATCGACGCCGATCCGCTGACCGTCACCTCCTGGCGCGGCCTGGTCGGCGGCGTGCTGATCTCGGCCTATGTCCTCTGGCGCCGTGCCCGGGGCGGCGGCGAGAGCCTCCGTCTCGGCTGGCAGGGCTGGCTGCTCGCCGGGCTCGGCACGTTCTCCAGCATCGTCTTCATCGCCTCGTTCAAGAACACCTATGTCGCCAATGTCGTGGTCATATACGCCACCGTGCCCTTCGTGGCGGCGCTCATGGCGCGGATCGTCGCAAACGAGCCCTTCCGGCGCGAGACGCTGGTCGCCGCGGCCGCCTGCCTGGCAGGCGTGGCCATCATGGTCGGATCCGGGCTGGGCGGCGGCCACGCCTTCGGCGATTTCCTGGCCCTGGTGATGACCTTCTCCTTCGCGATCTATGCCGCCCTCGTCCGCCGCTTCCGCACCGCCCCGGTGGTGTGGGCGGGCGCCGTTTCGGCCTTCCTCGGCGTCCTGCCCGCCTGGTTCGTGGCCGATCCGCTGGCGGTCGCGGCCCGCGACGTGCCCCTGCTCGCGGCCTTCGGCTTCGCCTTCGCGCTGGCCGTCGTGCTGTGGACCGAGGGCGCACGCCGCATACCGGCGGCCGAAGCCGGCCTCATCGGCACCGCCGAGGTGCCGATCGGCATATTCTTCGCCTGGCTGTTCCTGTCCGAAATACCGCCGGCGGCAAGCCTCGCCGGCGGCGCCATCGTGCTTTCGGCGGTGTTCGCGCATGCCTGGCGCGACTGGAACGCCGCGCGCCGCCCCCTCACTGCCAGTGGCCAGTCGCAAAATGTGTGAGGGCTGCGGAACCATTTGGCCGCGACCGCGTTATAGCGCCCAGGACGGGTTGCCCCATCCCCCCATCCCCTCCACCCGTCCCTAGACTTCAAGCCGGTCGCAAGACCGGCTTTTTCCTATTTGGGGCAAAGGGATTGGGAGACGATGCGAATTGACCTTGCGTCGGCATCGTCTAGTTTCATGGCATGCGGTCCACGACCGCGTGCATTGGGAGGTGCGGCATGCTGCTGGCCAGTGCTGTGTTGCTAGGCGTCGCGGCCGTCTGGGCGCTCGCTGCGGGCGTATTGGCCTACACGCTCGGCATCCGTTTCCGCCAAGCGTTGCTCTACGTCCCGTTCAAGCTGGTCTACCGCATCCGCGACGACGCCACGCGCGACGCCCGCGCGGCCCCCGCCCCGGCCATCTACGTGGTCTCGCACCAGTCGCGCATCGAACCGGCGCTGATGCTGTCGCTGCTGCCCGAAGACACCCTGCACATCCTCGACGAGGCGTCGGCCGAGGCACACTGGCTCGACCCCTGGCGGACGCTGGCGCGCAACATCGTCTTCAACGCCGAGCACGTCTTCGTCAGCCGCCGGCTCGTGCGCGTGCTGCGCGGCAAGGGCCGCCTCGCCGTCTATTTCCCGGACACCGTCGAACCGGACGTCAAGTCGTTCCGCCTGTTCCGCGCCGTCGCCCGCATCGCCATGCAGGCCGACGCTCGCATCGTACCCATCTTCGTCGGCGGCGCGCGCCACCTGCCGTCGTCGCTGACGCCGCCGAAGCAGGCGCCGCGCAGCTGGTTCCCGCGCCTTGGCATCGCGGCGCTCGCGCCGATGACCATCGCCGAGCTGGCCGAGCGCGCCGGCGCCGCCAACACCACCTCCGCCAACGCCTTCTTCGACCGCTTCGCCGAAGCGCGCCTCGCCGCCGCCGAGCTCGACGGCGGGCTTTTCCATGCCATGTGCGACGCCGCCGAGCGCTACGGCGCGTCGCGGACGATCGTCGAGGACGTCGTCACCGGCGCCCTGAGCTACCGCATGCTGATGACGGGCGCCCGCGTGATCGGCCGGCGCCTCGAGGCAATGTCGGCCCCCGGCGACGCCGTCGGCGTGCTCCTGCCCAACGCCAACGGGCTGGTCGTCACGCTCATGGGGCTGGTTTCTGCGGCCCGGGTCGCGGCCATGGTCAACTACACCGCGGGCCCGGCCAACGTCGCCTCGGCGATCAGGACCGCCGAGGTCAGGGTCGTCGTCTCCTCGAAGGTCTTCATCGAAAAGGCAGATCTCGCCGATGTCGTCGCCGCGATCGAGCAGGCCGGCGCCCGCATGGTCTGGCTGGAGGAACTGCGCGAAGCCGTCTCGGCGCCCGAGAAGGCGGCTGCCGCGCTGCAATGGCATCGCCCGCTGCAGCCGCAGGACGCGTCGAAGCCCGCCGTCATCCTGTTCACCTCGGGCTCGGAAGGCACGCCCAAGGCGGTGGTGCTGTCGCACCGCAACCTCATCGCCAACGCCATGCAGGCGGAGGCCCGCATCTCCATCTCGCCCGCCGACAAGCTGCTCAACGTGCTGCCGGCCTTCCATTCCTTCGGCCTGACCGGCGGCACCATCCTGCCGCTGCTGACCGGCGTGCGACTGCTCCTCTATCCCTCGCCGCTGCACTACAAGCTGATCCCCGACATCGCCCGCAAGGCCCGCCCGACCATCATGTTCGGCACCGACACCTTCCTGTCCGCCTATGCGCGGACGGCGGAGGACGGCGACTTTTCGAGCCTGCGCTTCGTCGTCGCCGGCGCCGAGCCGGTCCGCCAGGAGACGCGCCGCGTCTGGCGCGACCGCTTCGGCGCCGAGATCGTTGAGGGTTACGGGCTGACCGAGGCCGCGCCGGTCGTTGCCGTCAACACCGCCACCCACAACCGCGACGGCACGGTGGGTCGGCTGCTGCCGGGCATCCGCATGCGGCTCGAGCCGGTCGAGGGCGTCGGCGAAGGCGGCCAGCTCTGGCTCACCGGCCCCAACATGATGATGGGCTACATGACCGCCGACCGGCCGGGCGAATTGCAGCCGCTCGACGGCTGGCACGACACCGGCGACATCGTTTCGGTGGATCGCGAGGGCTTCCTGACCATCCGCGGCCGCGCCAAGCGCTTCGCCAAGATCGCCGGCGAGATGGTGTCGCTCGGCGCGGTCGAGATGCTGGTGCAGTCGCTGTGGCCCGAGGAGCATCACGCCGCCGTCGCGGTGCCCGACAAGCGCAAGGGCGAGCGCATCGTGCTGGTCACCACCGCCGGCAATGCCGATGCCGAGACCTTGCGGCTCTACGGCAAGCAGGCCGGCGTGGCCGACCTCATGGTACCGCACGACATCGTCAAGGTCGGGGAATTGCCGGTGCTCGGCTCCGGCAAGACCGACTACGTGGCGGCGCGGCGCATGGCGATCGAGCAACTGGGCCTGGCGGCCGCCTAGGCCTCCGGCGCCGTGGTATCGGGCGTTTCGGCAGTTGCCTCGACAGCGGCGGCTTCGGCTGCCGCCTCGATCTTGGCCCGGCGCGCATAGGCACTGGCGCTCAGCGGCAGGAACAGGAGATAGCCCGCGACCGAAGCCGTCAGCGTCTGCCACGGGTAGACCGTCAGCAACAGGACGTAGAACACCGCCGCCAGCATCACCGGCAGCAGGTATTCGCGCCGGATCCTCAGCTTCTTGCCGGAATAGACCGGCAGCCGGCTGACCAGCAGGAAGGCGATCAGGATGGCGAAGGCGGTGCCGGCATAGGCCACCGCGCGCGTCGGCTCCACTCCCAGGAAGGCCAGGTACATCGGCGCCAAGACCACCACCGCACCGGCCGGAGCCGGAACGCCGACGAAATATTCGGCCTGCCAGGCCGGCCGCTCGAGGTCGTCGTCGAGCACGTTGAAGCGGGCGAGCCTCAGCCCGCAGGCGATGGTGAAGAGCAGCGCCGCAATCCAGCCGAGCGAGCCGGCGCGGTCGAGCAGGAAGGCGTAGAGCACGAGCGCCGGCACCACGCCGAAATTGACGATGTCGGCCAGCGAATCCATCTGCGCTCCGAATTTCGACGTCGCCTTGAGCATGCGGGCAAGCCGGCCGTCGATGCCGTCGAGGAAGGCGGCGACCAGCACCATCACCACGGCGGGCTCGAAGCGCCCCTCGAAGGCGAGCCTGATCCCCGACAGGCCGGCGCAAATGGCGAGCACCGTAATGAGGTTGGGCAGCACCAGCCGTAGCGGGATCTCCCGGATGCGCGGACCGCCGCGCCCATGCGGCTCGAAGGGCTTGAACGGCGCCACCATGGTCAAGAGACCCGCACCAGCGGCGCGTGGCTCGCCCCGCCGAATTCTGCCAGCACCGTCTCGCCGGCCACGGCCGTCTGGCCGACGGCGACGCGCGGGACCGCATTGGCGGGCAGGAACACGTCGACGCGGGAGCCGAAACGGATCAGGCCGAAGCGCTCGCCGACCGCAATGTTGCCGCCGACATCCGCCCAGCAGACGATGCGGCGGGCCACCAGGCCGGCGATCTGCACCGCGGCCACCTGCCCGTTCGGGCTGTCGATGACCACGCCGTTACGCTCGTTCTCCTGGCTCGCCTTGTCGAGTTCGGCATTGAGGAACTTGCCCGGGCGGTGCTCGATGCGGACGATCTTGCCGCGCACCGGCGCACGGTTCACGTGGCAGGAAAAGACGTTCATGAACACCGAGATGCGGGTCATCTCGGTGGTGCCGAGGCCGAGTTCGCGCGGCGGCACGGCGGGGCCGACGGCCGAGACCACGCCATCGGCCGGGCTGACGACCAGCCTGTCGTCGAGCGGCGTGACCCGCTCGGGGTCGCGGAAGAAGTAGGCGCACCAGGCCGTCAGAATCGCCCCGATCCAGAACAGCGAGGTCGAGAACAGCCCCAGAAGAACGGCAACGGCCGCGAATCCGGCGATGAAGGGGTAGCCCTCGCGATGGACCGGAACAAAGGCGTTGCGGATCGTGTCGGCTATGCTCATGAAGGGGCTGCCCCGGCTGTTGAGGTTCCGGAGTGCTTACCGGAAACGGTCAGCCGCCGCAACGCGACATCGGCGCAGCGGCGACCCGGTTTCGGATCAGTTGCCCTCGGCGACCTCCGGCGTGCGCCGGCGCGCAATGACGCCGAGCTCGTCCTCCTCGCGCACCTTGCGCAGCCGCTCCTCGGCCTCGTTCGCCTCGCGCTGGCGATCCCACATCCTGGCGTAGAGGCCGCGGTGCCTGAGCAGGTCGGCATGGGTGCCGCGTTCGGCGATCCTGCCGTCCTCGAGCACGATGATCTCGTCGGCGGAGATGACGGTCGACAGGCGATGGGCGATGACCAGCGTGGTGCGGCCCTTGCTGACCATGTCGAGCGCGCTCTGGATGTCCTGCTCGGTCTGGGTGTCGAGCGCCGAGGTCGCCTCGTCCAGCATCAGGATCGGCGGCGCCTTGAGGATGGTGCGGGCGATCGCCACGCGCTGCTTCTCGCCGCCCGAGAGCTTCAGCCCGCGCTCGCCGACCATCGACTTGTAGCCGTCGGGCATGCGCTCGATGAAGCCCGAGATCTGGGCGAGTTCCGCCGCCTTGCGCACGTCCTCCTCGTCGGCGTTCGTGCAGCCGTAGCGGATGTTGTAGGCGATGGTGTCGTTGAACAGCACCGTGTCCTGCGGCACCATGCCGATGACGCCGCGCAGGCTTTCCTGCGTCACGTCGCGCAGGTCCTGGCCGTCGATCAGGATCGCGCCCTGCTGGATGTCGTAGAAGCGGAACAGCAGCCGCGAGATCGTCGACTTGCCGGCGCCCGAGGGGCCGACGATAGCCACCGTCTTGCCGGCCGGAACCTCGAAGCTCACGCCCTTCAGGATCTGCCGGTTCTTGTCATAGGCGAAATGCACGTCGCGGAACTCGACGCGGCCGGAGCCGACCGTCAGCGCCCGGGCGCCCGGCCTGTCGACCACCTCCTGCTCGACGTCGAGCAGGTCGAACATCTTCTCGATGTCGGTCAGGCCCTGGCGGATCTCGCGGTAGATCATGCCGATGAAGTTGAGCGGCACGGAAAGCTGCATCAGCATGGCATTGACGAACACGAAGTCGCCAACCGTCTGCGTGCCGGCCATCACCTCCTGCGCCGACATCCACATGACCACGGTCATGCCGAGGCCGAAGATGACGCCCTGGCCAAAGTTGAGCCAGCCGAGCGAGGTCCAGGTCTTGGTCGCCGCGCGCTCGTATCGCGCCATCGAGCGGTCGAAGCGCTCGGCCTCCATGCGCTCGTTGTTGAAATACTTCACCGTCTCGAAGTTGAGCAGCGAATCGATCGCCTTGGTGTTGGCGTCGGTGTCGGAATCGTTCATCTCGCGGCGGATGGCGATGCGCCAGTCGCTCGCCTTGACCGTGAACCAGACGTACAGCCACACGGTGACCGCCACCACGGCCACGTATTTCCAGCCATAGGCGAAGCCGAAGATGCCGGCCGTCAGCGCGAATTCGAGGACGGTCGGGGCGGTGTTGAGGATGGTGAAGCGGACGATGGTCTCGATGCCCTTGGTGCCGCGCTCGATGATGCGCGACAGCCCGCCGGTGCGCCGCTCGAGATGGAAGCGCAGCGACAGCTCGTGCATGTGCACGAAGGTCCGGTGCGCAAGCTGGCGGACAGCATACTGGCCGACGCTGGCAAACAGCGCGTCGCGCAGCTGGTTGAAGCCGAGCTGGACGATGCGCACGAAGTTGTAGGCAACCACAAGCATGACCGGCGCGAGCAGGAAGGCCGGCAGCGCCAGGGGCGAACGCTGGTCGCCGGCCAGCGCGTCTGTCGCCCATTTGAAGAAATACGGTCCGGCCACCAGCGTCAGCTTGGCGACGATCAGGAACACCGTCGCCCAGACGACGCGCATCTTGAGGTCGGGGCGATCGTCCGGCCACATGTAGGGCCACAGGTTCTTGATCGTGCTGAAGGTCGAGCCGCGATCGGCGGAAACGGTCTTGTTAGCCACTGGTCTTGCCTTGATTAGCCGCCGGCGCCGTCGACGGCGCAGCAGGATTCGACGAGCGCGGCGACCGAGGCCGAAACCTCGGCCAGCGCCGCCTCATTTATCTGGTAGCGGGAGCGCTGCCGCTCCGGCGCATAACGCACCAGCCCGGCCTCGACGAGGATCTTCAGATGCTGGGAAACCGTCGACTGGGCGAGGTCGAGATGCTCGACCACTTCCTTGCAGCAGCACGACCTGCCGCCGCCCAGCCGCCTCAGGATCTGCAGCCGCGCGGGATGCGAGAGCGCCGCGAGCTTCTGGGCCACGTCCTCGCTGGACGCGGTGCCGCAATGCTGATCTGGATGGAAGGATTTCATCGTCTATCGACGATAGACGATGAAATTGGCCTTCGCAACTGCAATTACCGGAAATCCGTGCTCCGGCCTACTGCTTGGGTGCCTGGGCGGGCATCGCCTGCTCGCCCATGGCGTCCATGTTGGCGGCTTCGCCTTCCTTGGACTTCTCCGGGACGCGGAACACCTGGCCCGGCCAGATGCGGTCGGGATCGCGGATCTGGTCCTGGTTGGCGAGGTAGATGGTCGAGTAGCGCACGCCGT
Source organism: Aminobacter sp. BE322 (assembly GCF_050433525.1). Lineage (NCBI taxonomy): Bacteria > Pseudomonadati > Pseudomonadota > Alphaproteobacteria > Hyphomicrobiales > Phyllobacteriaceae > Aminobacter > Aminobacter sp. BE322. The sequence continues at coordinate 340,810 of NZ_JBNPXB010000003.1, forward strand.
AGCCATAGACGCGGCGCGAGATGCGCCACAAAGAATCGCCGCGGCGGATGATCACCGCGCCGTTGACCGGCTGCAGCTTCGGCGCCGTCGCCGCCGGCGTCTCGCCGGCGGGGGCGGCGGGCGCCGCTGCGGTCTCGGCCGGCTTTTCGGGCACGCTCGGGGCAGCCGCCACTTCAGCGGGCTTGGCAGATGTGCCGGCGGCCGGCGCTTCGGCCTGGGTTCCGCCCTGCCCGGCAGGCGCCGCCGGCTGCGCCTCAGCCTGTGCGGGCTGCGCCGGGGCCACGGCTGCCACCGCCTCGCCCGGCTCACGCGTGAACGGCACGGCGGCGCGTGCGGCCACCTTGACGCCGTCGGCCTCGAGCGCGTCGACCCGGACGATGTAGTCGCCCACCGGCAGTTCGCGCTCGGCCTCGATCAGGAAGCGGCCCTCGGGCGAGGTCACGGCTTCGCCGATCAGGATCTCGTTGGCATAGGCGCGCACCTTGCGGCCGGCGTCGGCGGTTCCGGCGATGAAGACCTTCTTGCCCTCGATCTCGACCGCCTCGACGGCGACCTTGACCTTGGCGGCCGCCTCGGGTGCTGCCGGAGCGGCCTGCGGCGCGGCCGGCGCCACGGCGGCACTGCCTTGCGCCGGCTGGTCGGCCGCTGGCGGCGTTGCCGGCTCGGCCGGCGCCTTGGGAACGGTGATCAGCTGCGACGGCTTGCCCGGCTCCTCGACCAATGCCAGCACCTGCCCGCCCGGCTGCTCGGGAACGGAGACCACCGCTGTCTCGGTCGACGTGGCGACCAGATTGTCGGGAGCGGTCGAGCGCAGCACGATCTGGTAGTCGCCCGGCTCGAGCGGCTTGTCGAGCACCACGGCGAAGTCGCCGTCTGTGCCGGCCGTCGCCGCGCCGATGACCTTGGAGCCGGTGACGATCTCGACCTTGGCGCTGGCCGGGGCCTTACCGGCGATCACGAGCGAGCCGTTCTCCTCGACGCGGACGACATCGAAGGACGGCGGCACCACCCCTGCTGCCGGCTGGGCCGGAGCCGCGGCTTCGGCCGCGGGCTTGGCGGGCTCGGCAGCCTTGGGCGCGCTCGGCGCGGCTGGCGCCGGCGTGGCCGGAGCCTGCAGGCTCGCCACCGCCGCCGGCGGCGGCGCGAGGTAAGGATCGAGCACGCCCGATACATATGCAACACCGGCAGCCGCGACCGAGCCGCCGGCTGCCAGAAGGAAGATTTTCAACGGATTGATTGCCATTCTTGTTCCTGCCCCTAGCCGCGCGACGGGTCTACCTTGTTTTGCCGGCAGCGACAAGAAAAAGCCCGGTGCGGGCTTGACCCTGCCCACAGACGCAATACCCAATCAGGCATGAACACGATTCGATCCATCTGCGTCTATTGCGGCTCGTCGCCGGGCCGCGATGAGGTCTACATCAAGGCCGGCCACCTGCTCGGCCGCTCGATCGCCAAGGCCGGACTGCGGCTCATCTATGGCGGCGGCACCAAGGGCGTCATGGGCGCGGTCGCCGATGGCGCCCGGCGCGCCGGCGGCAAGGTCACCGGCATCATACCGCGCTTCCTGATGAACAAGGAAGCGACCGAAAGCGCGCTCGGCCGGCTCGACGAACTCGTCATCACCGACAACATGCACCAGCGCAAGCATGCCATGTTCGAGAAGTCCGATGCCTTCGTGGCGCTTCCGGGCGGCATCGGCACGGTCGAGGAGATCGTCGAGGTGATGACCTGGGCGCAGCTCGGCCATCACCGCAAGCCGATCGCCTTCGCCAACGTCAACGGCTTCTGGGACCCGATGCTGTCGCTCATCGAGCACATGCGGACCGAGGGCTTCGTCCACACCTCGCATCTGGTGCAGCCACTCGTCATCGACGAGCCCGAAGCGATGGTCGCCGCGATACTGGTCGCGGCAGGCGCGGACGCCACGCCCACCGAAGGCGTCCAGTCGCTCATCGACAAGATGTGAGCAAGCGGTTCAGGCGCGGGCGCGCAGGTCGGCGGTGATCGTCCCGGACGCCGCGATCTCGTCCTCGTGCGGCTGGTCGCGCCAGGTCTCCGCCAGGCCAGCGTCATACCATTCGCGCATCGACGGGGTTGCCAGCATGGTTGCGACATAGGTCCCGGCGCGACCGCCGAATTCGAGCCCGTAGGTCAGCGCCCGGAATACCACCGGGGCGAAGAAGGCGTCCACGGCGGTGAAATGCCGGCCGGCAAGGAACGGGCCGCCGAAGCGTTCGAGCCCCTGGTTCCACAGCTCCCCGATCCGCGTGATGTCCTTTTCCAGGTCCGCCGGGCGCTCGCTGAGGGCCACGCGCACGCCGCAGCTCATGCCGCAGATGTTGCGCAGGCTGCGGAAGCCGGAATGCATCTCGGCCGCGGCCGATCGCGACCAGGCGCGGGCGACGGCATCTTCCGCCCAGACGCCGTGATGGCGTTCGGCCAGGTATTCGACGATCGCCAGCGAGTCCCACACGGTCAGGCCGCCGTCGATCAGGCACGGAACGCTGCCGGTCGGCGAAAACGAGCGGAAATCCGGATACCCCGGCAGGTTCCCGAACGGCACCTGCCGCTCGGCGAAGTCGATGCCCTGCGCCCGCATCAGTATCCAGGGCCGGAGCGACCAGGACGAGTAGTTCTTGTTGGCGATATAGAGTTCGTACATCGTCTCCTCCGTCCGGTCTCGTCAGCCGCCCTTGCTGCGTTCCGAGAACATCGACCAGGTGTAGATCGCGAGCGCCGCCCAGATCAGCGCGAAGGCAACGGCGCGTTCGCTCGAGAACGGCTCGCGGAAGATGAAGATGGCGATGACGAAGATCATCGTCGGGGCGATGTACTGCATGATGCCGATGGTCGACATCCTGAGCCGCTTGGCGCCGTTGGCGAACAGGATCAGCGGTACCGCGGTGACGACGCCGCAGCCGAGCAGCAGCCAGACGTCGGCCATGCCCGTGGTGGTGAAATGGCCGACGCCGGACGACTGCAGGTAGAGGATGTAGGCCAGCGCGGGAATGCCGAGCAGCAGCACCTCGAGGAAGAAGCCCTGGGCAGGCCCGATCGGCAGCGTCTTCTTGAACAGGGCGTAGAAACCCCAGGACAGGGCGAGCACGATGGATACCCACGGCAGCCCGCCGGTATCCCAGGTCAGCAGCGCCACCGCGACCACGGCAAGCCCGATCGCCAGCATCTGCGCCCGGGTCAGCTTCTCGCCGAGCACGACGGCGCCCAGGAAGACGGTGAACAGCGGGTTGATGTAGTAGCCGAGTGCGGTTTCCAACGCCCGGTCGTTGGCGATCGCCCAGACATAGACGCCCCAGTTGATGGTGATGAGGCCTGCCGTCAGCGCGCCCAGCGCCAGGGTGCGCGGCGTACGCAGCGCGACCTTGATGTCTGCGGTGCGGCCGAGCCACCACAGCAGCAGGGCGGCGATCGGTATCGACCAGACGATGCGGTGGGCGATCACCTCGGGCGAGGGAATGTGCGCCACTGCCTTCATGTAGAAGGGCAGGAAGCCCCACATCAGGTAGGCCGAAAGGGCAAAGAGAAAGCCGCGCGATGCTTCGTCGCGGGAAATCGCAGGCGCTTGTGTGCTCATGGCGCGAACCTATGCGCCCGGCGGGTCATCGACGCCATTTCAAAATACTGATGGTCCAGCCGCTTTTCGTTGATGGATCAACGCCTGCCGCAGCGGCCGGCAGGCGTAGCGGCGGCTACTCCGCCGCCACCAGGCCCGCCATGTCGCGGTTCTTCATCAGCTTGTAGACGATCGAATCCATCAGCGCCTGGAACGAGGCGTCGATGATGTTCTCCGACACCCCGACCGTCCACCAGCGCGCGCCGGTTCCGTCGTGCGATTCGATCAGGACACGGGTGATCGCCTCGGTGCCGCCGTTGAGGATGCGCACCTTGAAGTCGGCCAGTTCCAGGTCGCCGATCTCGCTCTGGAACTTGCCGAGGTCCTTGCGCAGGGCGATGTCGAGCGCGTTGACCGGGCCGTGCCCCTCGGCCACCGACATCTTCTCCTCGCCGTCGACCACCACCTTCACGATCGCCTCGGAAACCGTCTTCAGGTTGCCGTTGGCATCGAAGCGGCGCTCGACCATGCAGCGGAAGCTGGTGACGTTGAAGAATTCGGGCAGGCCGTGCAGCATCTTGCGCGCCAGAAGCTCGAAGCTCGCGTCGGCACCCTCATAGGCATAGCCTTCCGCCTCGCGCTCCTTGACCACCGCGATCAGCGCGTCGAGCCTGTGATCGTCCTTGGGCACGTCGATGCCGCGGCGCCTGAGCTCGGCGATGAAGTTGGCCTTGCCGCCCTGGTCCGACACCATGACCTTGCGGCGGTTGCCCACCGTTTCCGGCGGCACGTGCTCGTAGGTCTTGGGCTCCTTGGCGATAGCGGAGGCGTGGATGCCGGCCTTGGTGGCGAAGGCGGAGGAGCCGACATAGGGCGCCTGCGCTTCCGGCGCGCGGTTGAGCAGTTCGTCGAAGGCCCGCGACAGGCGCGAGATGCCGCCGAGCGCATCCGCCGAGATGCCGGTCTCGAAGCGGTCGGCGAAATGCGGCTTGAGCGCCAGCGTCGGGATGATCGTCACCAAATTGGCATTGCCGCAGCGCTCGCCGATGCCGTTGATGGTGCCCTGCACCTGGCGCACGCCGGCCTCGATCGCCGCGAGCGAGTTGGCCACCGCCTGGCCGGTGTCGTCATGGGCATGGATGCCGAGATTCTGCCCCGGGATGCCGCCTGCGATCACCTTGGCGACGATGTCGCCCACCTCGGACGGCTGGGTGCCGCCATTGGTGTCGCACAGCACCACCCAGCGCGCGCCGGCCTCGTAGGCGGTGCGCGCGCAGGCCAGTGCATAGTCGGGGTTGGCCTTGAAGCCGTCGAAGAAGTGCTCGCAGTCGACCATCGGCTCTTTGCCGGCGGCGCGCGCCGCCTCGACCGAAGCCCGGACCGACTCGAGGTTCTCCTCGTTGCTGACGCCGAGCGCCACCCGCACGTGGTAGTCCCAGCTCTTGGCGACGTAGCAGACGGCGTCCGACTTCGCCTGCACGAGTGCGGCGATGCCCGGGTCGTTGGAGGCCGACACCCCTGCCCGCTTGGTCATGCCGAAGGCGACGAACTTCGCCCGCCTGGTGCGCTTCTCCTGGAAGAAGGCCGTGTCGGTCGGGTTGGCGCCCGGATAGCCGCCCTCGACATAGTCGAGCCCGAACTCGTCCAGCATGCCGGCGATCGCGATCTTGTCCTCGACGGAGAAGTCGATGCCCGGCGTCTGCTGGCCGTCCCGCAGCGTCGTGTCGAAGAGATAGATGCGTTCTTTCATGGCAACACCTTGGGGGCAGATGCTCTATGGCGCCCCCCTCTGTCCTGCCGGACATCTCCCCCACGAGGGGGGAGATCGGCAGTATTGACGTCTCGCTCCATCCTGCAACGCCGGCGATTGGCGAAAGCCGGCATGCCAGCTGATCTCCCCCCTTGCGGGGGAGATGTCCGGCAGGACAGAGGGGGGTGCGAAGAAGCGCAATACATAATCAAGCCTTCCCTGCAAACCTGTCGGTCGCCCTGACCAGCTGATCCAAAATCCCCGGCTCCGAATAAGCGTGGCCCGCACCCTCGATCAGGTGGAACTCGGCCTCAGGCCAGGCCTTGTGCAGCGCCCAGGCATATCTCGCCGGGCACGGCATGTCGTAGCGCCCGTGCACGATGACCCCCGGGATGCCGTGCAGCTTGTGGGCGTCGCGGATCAGCTGCCCTTCCTCCAGCCAGCCGGCGTGGACGAAATAATGGTTCTCGATGCGGGCAAAGGCGATGGCGAAGTCGTCCTCGCCGAACTTGCCGCTAGTGTCGGGGTCGGGCAGCAGCGTGATCGTCTCGCCTTCCCAGGTACTCCAGGCAAGGGCCGCCTCCACCTGCGCCTTGCGGTCGTCGCCCACCAGCCGCTTGCGGTAGGCGGCCATCATGTCGCCGCGCTCGGCCTCGGGGATCGGCTTGACGAAGCGCTCCCACTTGTCGGGGAACATCTCCGAGACGCCGAACTGGTAGTACCATTCGAGCTCGGCGCGGGTCAGCGTGTAGACGCCGCGCACCACGAGTTCGCTCACCCGGCCGGGATGCGTTTCGGCATAGGCAAGCGCCAGCGTCGAGCCCCAGGAACCGCCGAACACCAGCCACTTGTCGAAGCCGGCCATCTCGCGCAGCCGCTCGATGTCGGCCACCAGGTGCCAGGTCGTGTTGGCCTCCAGCGAGGCGTTCGGCACCGACCTGCCGCAGCCGCGCTGGTCGAACAGCACGATGTCGTAGAGCTCCGGGTCAAACAGGCGCCGGTGCTTGGGCGAGATGCCTCCGCCCGGGCCGCCATGCAGGAACACCGCGGGCTTGCCTCCCCTGGTGCCGCAGCGCTCCCAATAGATGCTGTGGCCGTCGCCGACGTCCAGCATGCCGCTGTCGAAGGGTTCGATCTCGGGATAGAGGCCGCGCAGTTCAGTGCTCATAGTTTCAGTCCATGCTCGGGCCAGTTGGCCGTCTCTTCATCGGGATGCTGGAAGGAGATGATCTGCTCCTGCCGCGCATAATAGTCCGGGTTGTCATGCACCGGTGTGTCGAAGATCTTCTCGATCCAAGGCAGCCGCGCCACATGGTTGACCTGCAGCCGGGGGGCGAGGTCGGAGCGGTCGTCGAAGGAGCCGATGGAGATCTCCAGCCCTTCCGGATGCTTGTAGGCCATCGGCGTGCCGCAGCGCTGGCAGAAGCCGCGGGCGACGTTGACCGAGGACTGGAAGTAGGCCGGCTCCTCGCGGATCCATTCGACATCGTCCTTCGACACGCCGACAAAGGCGCCGAAGAACGAGCCGAACTGCTTCTGGCACATGCGGCAGTGGCAGATCGAGGGCTCGCCCAGCGCGCCCTGGATGCGGAAGCGGACTGCGCCGCACTGGCAGCCGCCTGTTCTCACCTTCTCCGTCATGATCTTTCCCCCAAAGGCCATTGTTCGGTGTCGTGGTCTGGATGCTGATGGTTGGACGGCGCGATCGCCGCGTACCATGACGCCTCGTCCGTCCACGGTTCGAGCGTGTCGAGCGCGTCGAACCAGGGCTGCTTGGCTTGCAGGCCGCACTGGACCCCGGGCCTCACCGCCGCCGGGTCGTCGAGCGAGCCGAGCGTGACATTGATCGTGTCGCGGTCGACCACGTCGAACAGCAGCGGCGTGCCGCAGTTCCGGCAGAAGCCACGGCGCACGATGTCGGACGAATGGAACCAGCCGATCTCGCCGCGCGTGACGGTGAACTTCGCCTTGGCCGTACGCGCCAGCGGCAGGAAATAATTGCCGGAGGCCTTCTGGCACATGCGGCAATGGCAGACATGCGCATTGTCCAGCGCCTGGTCGACGCGGTAGCGCACGGCGCCGCACTGGCATCCGCCGGTTGTCCCGGTCATTTGCGATCCTCCGGCGGCCATTGGTCGGTGTCGTGGTCGGGATGCTGGTAGGAGACGATGTCGTTGACGAAGTCTGCCGCGTCCGGGTCGTCCTCGGTCGCATAGCCCGGCAGTTCGTGGATGTGGTCGACATAAGGCAGCTTGCCCTCGAGCCCCCACTGCACCGTGGGCGCGATCTCTTCCGGCTCGTCGAAGGCGGCGATCGCCAGCGCCACCCCGTCCGGCGCCTCGTAGGTCAGCGGCGTGCCGCAGTCGGCGCAGAAGCCACGGAAGGCAAAGTTCGACGAACGGAACTTCTTCGGCTCGCCGCGCGTCCAGACAAGCTTCGCTTCCCGATGCACGGAAACCAGCGGCGCGTAGAAATTGCCGTACGCCTTCTGGCACATGCGGCAGTGGCAGACGGATGCGCCGCCGAGCGCACCCTCGACATGGAAGCGCACGGCGCCGCACTGGCACCCGCCGGAATAATGCGGCCTGTTGTCGAGGCTCATCGCGTCACCCCTCACCCCGGAACATGGCACACGGCCTCGATGTTGTTGCCGTCGGGGTCATGGACGAAGGCGGCGTAGTAGTCGGGATGGTAGTGCGGCCTGAGCCCCGGCCCGCCATTGTCCTTGCCGCCGGCGGCGATCGCGGCCGTGTAAAAGGCATCGACCTCGCCCCGGCTGCGGGCGGTGAAGGCGTAATGCCGCCCCGGCCCTGCCGGCGCCTCGTGCAGCCAGAACACCGGCCGCTCGCGCCCGTAGCCGCCGACCTTGACGCCGCCGGTGTGCTCGGGCGGCACCATCATCAGCAGCGAGGCGCCGAGCGGCGCCAAAGCCTTGTCGTAGAAGGCCTTGGCCTTGTCGAAATCGGCGACCGATATGCCCGTATGGTCGATCATTGCACGAACTCCTCCTTCATGCCTGCCGCCGCGCCGCCACGCCCGGCCACGGCGACAATGTGACTGCAGACATTGTCGATATCGCGAAGCACGTCGTCGTTCCAGAAGCGGAGGATGGTCCAGCCGCTTGCCTGAAGATATCCGGTCCTCACCGCATCACGTTCGGCTTGTTCGGCCTGCGCATGCTGGCTGCCGTCGACCTCGACGATCAGGCGATGCGATGAACAAGCAAAATCGACTATGTAGGGTCCTATCGGAACCTGCCGCCGGAATCCCAACCCCATCAGCCTGTGCGCGCGCAGGTCATTCCACAGTTTCAGCTCGGCCTCGGTCATGACGTGGCGCATGGCCTTGGCATTCTTGCGCTGACGCTGCGGGACGAGGTCGTGGCCCATGGTCAGGCCCTCGTTCCATATCGCGTTGTCTTCAGATGTCGCGCTCTTTCACACCCCCCTCTGTCCTGCCGGACATCTCCCCCGCAAAGGGGGAGATTGGCAGCGGCGCGCTCACCGTTCCTTCTGCTACGTCGGCGATTGGCGAAAGCAGAGGTGACAGCCGATCTCCCCCCTTGCGGGGGAGATGTCCGGCAGGACAGAGGGGGGTGCTGTCCCTCCAACCTATCCGTTGGCTTCATCAAGCAATTCACCGCTTCACTTCCCACGTCGTCACGCGCTCGCCCGACACCGGGTCCTTGCCGTCCTTCAGCTGCACGCCCTCAGCCAGCAGTTCGTCGCGGATCCTGTCGGCCTCGGCCCAGTTCCTGTCGCGAATGAAGGCGAGACGGGCGGAAATCCGTCCGGCAATGGCATCGCCGTCGATGGCCGCGCTCGTCGCCTTGGCCGCGAACCATTCGGCTTCGGTCTGCCCGAGCAGCCCGAGCATGGCCGCGCTGGTCTTGAGGCCGGCGCGCGCGCCGGCGCTGCCCTTGGCGGCCTGGGCGCGCAGTTCATGCAGGGCGGTCACCGCGCCTGCGGTGCCGAGGTCGTCGCAGAGTGCGTCCAGCACGTCGGCGCAGGAAACGTCCGACACCGGCGTATCGCCGATCGCGCGATACCAGCCGTCGAGCACCACCTCCGCCTCTTCCAGCTTGCGAACCGAAAAATCGATCGGCTCGCGGTAATGCGTCATCAGCATCGCCAGCCGCAGCACCTCGCCCGGCCATTTGCGGCCGCCGAAGTTCTCGGTCTCCAGCAGTTCGTGGATCGAATAGAAGTTGCCCAGGCTCTTGGACATCTTCTGGCCTTCGACCTGCAGGAAGCCGTTGTGCAGCCAGTAATTGGCCATCACGTCGGTGCCGTGGGCGCAGCGCGACTGGGCGATCTCGTTCTCGTGGTGCGGGAAGATGAGGTCGAGCCCGCCGCCATGGATGTCGAAGACCTCGCCGAGATAGGCCGACGCCATGGCCGAGCACTCGATGTGCCAGCCCGGGCGGCCACGGCCCCAGGGGCTTTCCCAGCCCGGCTCCTCGGGCGAGGACGCCTTCCACAGCACGAAATCGCCGGGGTTGCGCTTGTGGGCCTCGACCTCGACGCGCGCGCCCGCCTGCTGCTCGTCGAGATTGCGCTTCGACAGCTCGCCGTAATCGGCCATCGAGGCGGTGTCGAACAGCACTTCGCCTTCCGCTTCATAGGCATGGCCGCGTTCGATGAGGCTCAGAATCAAGGTGATCATGTCGGCGCGGCCGTCGGCGCGCGGCTGCACGAACTCGGTCGCGCGCGGCTCGACGGTCGGCTCGAGGCAGCCCAGCGCCTTGACGTCGGCCTGGTACTGATTGGCCGTCTTTTCGGTGACGCGCCTGATCGCCTCGTTCAGCGGCAGGTCAGGGAAATCGCGCAGGGCGCGCGCGTTGATCTTGTCATCGAGGTCGGTGAGGTTGCGCACATAGGTGACGGCATCCTTGCCATAGACATGGCGAAGCAGGCGGAACAGCACGTCGAAGACAATCGCAGGGCGGGCGTTGCCGATATGGGCGAAGTCGTAGACCGTCGGGCCGCAGACATACATCCGCACGTTTTGCGGATCGATCGGCACGAAGTCTTCTTTCGTGCGCGTCAGCGTGTTGGTAAGGCGAAGCCCTTTGAATGCGTCAGACATGAAACTCCCCATGTGCAGGACCCCGAAAATCTCCGATTTTCGGAAAGGATCATGCACCCAACTTCAGTTTCACGGCGTCCTTTGCGCGTCCGAACGGACGCGCGGCGCCGTGGCCTGCTGGCCCGGGCGTTTGACCTGTCTTGGTGAAGATGAGGCGAAAACGTCCTGACCAGCGCGAACGCTAGCCAATAATGCAAATGCCGGAAATGGCGAAAGACGTTTTCATCGGCCGCGTTATCGCCCTCCACCATGTTGCCGTCAAGACGCGGCGTCATGAAAGTTTACCGATCCGGCCGCAACGACGCCCTGTTGAAACAGTTTTTTAAGTATGCCGGCACCGTAGTGAAACATTGCCGGGCTAGAAGCCGCCGCATTGCCACGAATTCGACCGAATCCGTAAGCAAATGCAGCCGCTCTCAGCAGAGCTGACGTTAGGGAAGAGACCAATGAAACGAAAGCAAGCCGAACAGGACCGAGCGCGTAGCCAGTACGCCGAACTCGCCAAGCACTACCGGGCCATCGGCCCCGCAGCGATCGTCGCCGCGCTGATCTGCGCGCCGAAGAAGGACAAGGCGCCCAAGCGCGTCAAGGCGGCCTAGCTAGATCCGGCCGACCAGGCTCGCGCCGATCGCCACCATCACGATGCCGATCAGCACGTCGAGCACGCGCCAGGAGGCAGGCCGGGCGAACACCGGCTGCAACAGCCTCGCGCCATAGCCGAGCCCGAAGAACCACACGAATGACGCGGTTGCCGCGCCGATGCCATAGGCAAGGCGCGCCTGGCCCTCGTATGCGGCGGAAAGCCCGCCGAGCAGCACCACCGTGTCGAGATAGACATGCGGGTTGAGGAAGGTGAAGGCGAGGCAGGCGGCCACCGCCGGCCCTAGCCTGGCCTCCCCGGTCCTGGCGGCCTGCAGCGCCTCGGGCTTCATCGCCCGGCGGAAGGCGATCACCGCGTAGGTGAACAGGAACAGCGCGCCGCCCACCGTCACGGCCATGATCAGCCGCGGCGACTGCGAGATCAGCGTGCCGAGGCCGGCGACGCCTGCGGCGATCAGGAGCGCGTCGGAAAGCGCGCAGATCAGCGAAAGCACGAAGACGTGCTGGCGCAGCAGCCCCTGGCGCAGGATGAAGGCGTTCTGCGCGCCGATCGCGATGATGAGCGAGGCGCCGAGCAGGAAACCGGAAATGGCGGCGGAGAAGACAGAGCCAGTCACGCGGCCCTTCTAATGCATCGGCCCGAAAACCGAAATCGATTTTCGGAAAGCACGACCCAAAGATCGATAGTGCCAGGGCGTCGTTGCGCGTCCAAGCGGACGCAGTGCCGTCAGAACAGCTTCATCTGGTCGTCGTCGCCGGACTTTTCCGCCTTTGGCTTCGCGACTCTCACCTTGGGCGGCGCGGCCTCGGGCAGCGGCTCCACCCGGTCCTGTATCTCCGGCCCCATGTTGGCGACCTTGTTGACCAGCTCCGACACCGGGATCTGCTCGAAGAAATCCGGCTGCGCCGGCCGCATCAGCTCGGCCACGTCGCGCGGCTCCCGGGTGCGGCAGTCGAGCCAGCGGGCGAAGTCCTCGGGCTGGATCACCACGGGCATGCGGTCGTGGATGTGGGCGATGTCGGCGCTCGCATCGGTGGTCAGGATCGCCGCCGTATCGATCTCCGAGCCGCCCGGCTCGCTCCAGGTTTCCATCAGCCCGGCCAGCGCCACCAGCCCGCCCCGGCGCGGCCTCAGCCAGTAGGGCTGGCGGCGGTTGCCCGGCAGCTTCTTCCACTCGTAGAAACCCGAGACCGGCACCAGCGCCCGCCGATGCCGCATGGCATTGCGGAAGGCTGCCTTGTCGTTTGCCGATTCGGAGCGCGCGTTGAACAGCAGCGGCAGGTCCGAAGGGTTCTTGGCCCAGGCAGGAATGAGCCCCCAGCGCACCAGGAGCGCTGCGCGGTCGGGCAGGTTCGAGCCCGGCGGCCGCTGCGGACCGGCCATCACCACCAGGATCGGCTGGGTCGGCGCCACATTGTAGCGCGGCGGAAAGCTCTCGAGGTCGCCGACGCCGATGAAGGCCGCCGTCTCCTCGGGCGAGGCGATCACCGCGATGCGTCCGCACATGACTTCAAATCCTTGTTCCGGCCACAAAGTGGCGATGGATCGCCATCGCCGCAACCGCTAAAGCAGCTTATTCCCCTGCCCGCGCGAACGGGCCGGCAGGGCAACGCAGCAGATCTGGCGCAGTCGAAATGAACGAAACCACCATCGTCCCGGCCGTGTCCGTCGCCGTTCTGCGCGACCGCGCGATCATGCTGGTCAGGCGCGGGCAGGCGCCGTCCAAGGGCCTCTACGCCTTTCCCGGCGGCCGGGTCGAGGCCGGCGAAACCCTGGAGGATGCCGCGCGCCGCGAACTCCTGGAGGAAACCGGCATCGAGGTGGGCACACTCGTGCCGCTGCGCGAGATCCTCATCGACAGCCGCAGCGATGGCGGCTCGGTCTACCTGCTCACCGTCTTCGGGGCGCGGCACCTCACAGGCGAACCGGTCGCGGCCGACGACGCCGACGAAGCCGCGTTCTTCGCTCTCGATGAGATCGAGCGCCTGCCGCTCACCGGTTCGACACTGGAGATCGTGCTCGAACTGCTCGGCGGCAGCGCAATTCTGCCGGGATAGAGGTCCGCCCCGCCTTGCGGCGGACAATTTGTTTCGCCACAAAAGCTTATGCGCCGTGCCTCGACCATTCTCTTTGCCCTGACGCTCGCTGCGAGCGGCTCCCTCGCGGTGCCCGCGCGCGCGGTCGAGGCGCCCTTCGAGCCGGGGCTGATGCGCCTGGCCGAGGTCATGGGCTCGCTGCATTTCCTGCGCAATCTCTGCGGCGAAAAGGGAACCCAGTGGCGCGAGCAGATGGAGAAGCTGCTCCAGTCCGAAAACCCGACGCCCGAGCGGCGGGCCCGCTTCATCGCCAGCTTCAACCGCGGCTACCGGTCGTTCGAGGGCACCTACACCGCCTGCACCGCATCGGCCACCGAAGCGATCTCGCGCTACATGAAGGAGGGCGAAACGCTCAGCCGCGATATCGCCTCGCGCTACGGCAATTAACAGGCTATTTACTTTCACGGCATTGCCTGCCGTACACGAACGGCCGATTGTGCTAAGTGTCTTAACGGGACATTAAAGGGATAGCTCAAGTTGATCCGAATCACCGGGTCGCTTGACAGGGTGAAAGACCGAAATGGAACAACGCGTAAGCGACATCGACGCGCTGGTCAGGGAAGAAAAGCGACTGACCGCCGTCGAGAGCCACAACGAGGCATGGGCGGAAGGGCTTTCCGCCGGCATCGAGCCCGAGATCATCGCCGAAGCCGCCCTCACCACGGCCTTTGCCGAGATCGTCGCCGCCAATGGCGAGCAGGCCGCGCTGGCATTGCTCGACCGCATGCGGGCGAAGGTCGAGGCCGGCGAATTCGAGCCGCTGCGCCTGCGGCATTGAGCGCTGCAGCGGTTCTTTGACTAGCCGTGGCCGTTTCGGCATCATGCCGGCCGTCACGAGGAAATACCGGAGAGTCTAGCCTTGATGCGGCCACAGAACGATTTTGCGCCCCGCGCCGCCATGCGAGCTGCGGTGCTTGCTGTGGCGGCCGCCCTGGCGATCTCGCCGCTCGGCACGTCCTCGGCGCTGGCCCTCAGCGAGATCAAGCGCGAGGAACTGCCCGTACCGGCCGCCCCGGTGGCGCCCGCCGACCAGAACGCCACTCCCGAAAGCGCGGTGCCGATGCCGGATCCGATCCAGAAGGTGCCGCCGGCCGGCACCGAGGCGGCGCCGCAGGACCAGCCCACCGAACCGCAGCAGGAGGCGCCGGCCGAGCCGGAAGACGCCGGCAATCCGGCCATGCCGCATCTCGACCCCGAGGCGCCGCTGCCCGAGATCGTCTACGACCTCAGCCGCCTGCCCGAACCTGTGCAGCGCATGCGCAACCTGCTCGTCGAGGCCGCCAAGACCGGCGACATCGAAAAGCTCCGGCCGCTGATCGGCAAGGGCGAGGACATGCCGCAGATCTCCTTCGGCGACGTCGAGGGCGACCCGATCGAGTTCCTCAAGAGCCTGTCGGGTGACGGCGAAGGCCAGGAAATCCTCGCCATCATGGAAGAGGTGCTGAGCGCCGGCTACGTGCATCTCGGCGAGGGCACCGACGAGGACCTCTATGTCTGGCCCTATTTCTTCGGCATGCCGCTGGAGAAGCTCGACCCGCGCCAGAAGGTCGAACTGTTCAAGATCGTCACCGCCGGCGACTACGAAGACATGAAGCAATACGGCACCTACGTCTTCTACCGCCTCGGCATCACGCCCGAGGGTCGCTGGGCCTTCTTCGTCGCCGGGGATTGATCTTCTTCCTTCTCCCCGTTCACGGGGAGAAGGTGGCCCGAAGGGCCGGATGAGGGGCTGCGCATCATTCCAAGAGGCTGGCTCCGCCCCTCATCTGCCTGCCGGCATCTTCTCCCCGTGAACGGGGAGAAGAAAAATTACCTCACCACCGCTTCCGAAAACTCCACCGCCCTGCCCTGCGACGGGTTGGCGATCTCGCCCTCCCACATGACACGGATGCCGCGAACGATGGTGCCCACCGGCCAGCCTGTCACCTCTTTGCCGTCATAGGGCGTCCAGCCGGCCTTGGAGCCGGCCTGGGCGTTGGTGATGGTTTCCTTGCGCTTCATGTCGACGACGGTGAAGTCGGCGTCGTAGCCGGCGGCGATGCGGCCCTTGCGCGCCATGCCGAAGATGCGGTTCGGGCCGTGGCTCGAAAGATCGACGAAACGCTCGAGCGTCAGCCGCCCGGCATTGACGTGGTCGAGCATGATCGGCACCAAGGTCTGCACGCCGGTCATGCCCGAGGGCGAGGCCGGATAGGGCTTGGCCTTCTCGGCCAGCGTGTGCGGCGCGTGGTCGGAGCCTAGTACGTCGACGACGCCCTGGCCGATGCCGTGCCAGATGCAGTCGCGATGACGCGCGGCGCGCACCGGCGGGTTCATCTGCAGCAGCGTGCCGAGGCGGGCATAGTCGTCCGAGCTCATGGTCAGGTGATGCGGCGTCGCCTCGCAGGTGGCGACATCCTTGTGGTGCTCGAGGAAGGCGATCTCCTCGGCCGTCGAGATGTGCAGCACGTGGATGCGCGCGCGGGTCTCGCGGGCGATGCGCACCAGCCGCTCGGTGCACTGCAGCGCTGCGATCTCGTCGCGCCAGACCGGGTGCGAGGACGGGTCGTTCTCGACGCGCAGGTTCTGGCGCTCGCGCAGGCGGAATTCGTCCTCGGAATGGAAGGCGGCGCGGCGGCGGGTGTTGCGAAGGATCGATGCCACGCCCTCGTCGTCCTCGACCAAGAGGTCGCCGGTGGACGAACCCATGAACACCTTGATGCCGGCCGCACCCGGCAGGCGCTCCAGCTCGGCGACGTCCCCGGCGTTGTCGCGCGTGCCGCCGACCCAGAAGGCGAAGTCGCAATGCATGCGCGCCGTCGCCCGGCTCACCTTGTCGGCGAGCGTCGCCTCACTCGTCGTCAGCGGATTGGTGTTGGGCATCTCGAAGACGGCGGTGACGCCGCCCAGCACGGCCGCGCGCGAACCCGTCTCCAGGTCTTCCTTGTGCTCCAGCCCCGGCTCGCGGAAATGCACCTGGCTGTCGACGACGCCCGGCAGGATGTGCAGGCCGCGACAGTCGATGGTCTCGCCGGCCGAGGCAGCCGTCAGGTCGCCGATCGCGGCGATCCGGCCATTGGTCACGCCGACGTCGCGGACGCCGATGCCGTCATGATTGACGACCGTCCCGCCCTTGAGGATGAGATCGAAGCTGGTAGCCATCGCGGTTGCCCTTGTCTGGAAATTGCCTGCGGCTTACGTAATGGCTCTCCGAATTGCAAGATCAGGTCCATGCCGACAGCCATTCTCGCCGACCGCGCCATTATCGATGTCTTCGGTCCAGACGCCGAGCACTTCCTGCAGAACATCCTGACCGTCGACCTCGCCGCGCTCGGCGCGCACGAGGCCAAGCCGGGCGCGCTGCTCAGCCCCCAGGGCAAGATCATGTTCGACTTCCTGGTCTCGCGCGGCGGCGAAAATGCGCTGAAGCTCGAGTGCCGCGCCGACGTCGCCGACGATTTCGTCCGCCGACTGATGCTCTACCGGCTGCGCGCCAAGGCCGAGATTTTCAAACAGGATCAACCGGTTGTAGCGGTCTCGTGGCAGAATGATTCAGCTGCCTCTCAACCCGATTCAACTGCCTCGCAAACGGATTCAACCGTCCGCGACGGCCGCTTCCAGCAGCCGGTCCTTCGCCATTACGGCGCTGCGCCTGCAGCCAGTGCCTCCGAGGCCGACTGGCATGCCTTCCGCACAGCCACCGGCGTCGCCGAAAGCGGTCCCGACTACGCGCTGGGCGACGCCTTCCCGCATGACGTGCTGCTCGACCAGATGGGCGGCGTCGGCTTCAAGAAAGGCTGCTTCATCGGCCAGGAGGTCGTCTCGCGCATGCAGCACCGCGGCACCGCCCGCCGCCGCGTGCTCTTGGTCTCGGCCGCTTCCGACCTCCCCGCCCCCGGCACCGATCTGACCTCCGGCGGCAAGGTGGTGGGCACGCTCGGCTCGGTCTCGGGCAGCCACGGCCTCGCCATCGCCCGCATCGACCGGGTCAAGGCAGCGCTCGACGCCGGCGCCGAAATCACCGCGGGCGATGTCGCGGTGACGCCGGCGATCCCCGACTGGGCGAGCTTTACCTATCCCGAAGCCGCCGGCGCGGAAGAGGCCTGATGGCCGACCGTCCCGGCGCCCCGCCCCGCGCCTGGCAGCGCATGCTGTCGGGCCGCCGCCTCGACCTGCTCGACCCCTCGCCGCTCGACGTCGAAATCGCCGACATCGCCCACGGCCTCGCCCGCGTCGCCCGCTGGAACGGCCAGACCTCGGGCGACCACGCGTTTTCGGTGGCGCAGCACTCGCTGCTGGTCGAAGAGATCTTCCGCCGCATCGCGCCGGCCGCCTCACCCGAGGCGCAACTCGCGGCCCTGCTGCACGACGCGCCCGAATATGTCATCGGCGACATGATCTCGCCGTTCAAGTCGGTGGTCGGCGGCGGCTACAAATCCTGCGAGGAGCGGCTCCAGCACGCCATCCACCTGCGCTTCGGCCTGCCCGCGGCCATCGCCCAGGGGCTGAAGAAGGACATCAAGCGCGCCGACCAGATCGCCGCCTATTTCGAGGCGACGGAGCTCGCCGGCTTCTCGGTGGCGGAGGCGACGCAGTATTTCGGCCGCCCGCGCGGCATTTCCGTCGACGGCCTCGACATGGCGCCGCAGCCGGCCAGGCGCGTGCAGAAAGCCTTCGTGGAGCGCTTCCAGGCGATCGAGAAGCAGCGCCTGGGGTAAAGGCCTCACGCCGGCGGGATGAATTCCTGGCTGATCTCCTGGAACACCGGCATCGCCTCGAGCCTGGCCGAATGCGCCTCGAGCGCCGGGAAGTCGCTGAGCCGCACCAGCGCGCCATGCACGTCGTTGACGAAGCGCAGCACCACCGCCACCGCGATGTCGGCATGGCCGATGCGGTCGCCGAACCAGAATTCGCCCTTGCGCGCGACGCGGTCGGCCTCGAGCACGGCGAGCACGCTCTCGATCTGCCTGCGGCAGCGTTCGACCCACACTTCCGACACCCGCTCGTGCAGCCGCCCTTCGTAGAACAGGCTCACCGCCTTGTCGCCCAGCCCCGTGGCCAGTGCCGCGACCTTCAGCGCCTGGTGGCGCTCCGGCTCGGCGCTTGGGAACATCGCCTGCCCGGCCGGCACCAGGCTGTCGAGATAGTCGAGGATGATGTGGCTCTCGATCAGCACCTCGTCATCGTCGAGCACCAGCGTCGGCACCCTGGTCAGCGGGTTGTAACGCCTGATCTTCTCGGCATCGCCGAAGGACGACCATGGCTCGTGGGCGAAGGGAATGCCGTAGAGCCTGAGCGCTATGCCGACTCGGCGGACGAAGGGGCTGTCATACTGGCCGATGAGGATCATGGTGGCTGCCTCGCGATGCGATTTTCCGACCGGATACTACACCATGCCGCGCGCCGTCCATGCGCCGGCCGCGCGGTCCCGATGGTCCAGCAGCCGCTTTGACGGCACCGGCTTGCGGCCGCCCCGCGATTGCATCAGAAGAGTGGTGCAATCCGCAACAAGGCTTGGCTGAGTCGTGACCCTCGGTGACGTGGCGCTGTGGCAATATCTGCTGGTGGCGGCCGTGTCGTTCTCGGCGGCCACCATAGGCGGCGTCACCGGCTACGGAACCGGCCTGCTACTGCCGCCGGTGCTGCTGCCCATCGTCGGCCCCGAAGCCGTGGTGCCGATCATCAGCGTTTCGGCGCTGATGACCAATGGCAGCCGGCTGGCCGCGTTCCGCAAGGATTTCGACAGGCCGACCGCGCTTGCCGTCGGCGCCTTCGCCTTCCCCGCCTGCATCGCCGGCGCCTGGGGCTACACGCTTCTGTCCGGCCCAGGCATCACGTTGCTCATCGGCGCCGTGCTCATCGCGCTGGTGCCGCTGCGCCGCCTGCTCATGCGCGCCCGCGGCCGCCTGCGCGGCACCGGCCTCGGCGCCGCCGGGTTCGGCTACGGCCTGCTCGCCGGCGGCACGTCGGGATCGGGCGTGGTGCTCATCACCATCCTGCTCGCCTCGGGCCTGGGCGGCACGGCCGTCGTCGCCACCGACGCCGGCATCTCGATGACGCTCGGCCTCGCCAAGGTGCTGGTGTTCCAGTCGGCCGGCTTCCTGCCGCTGTCCTCGGTCGCGCTCGCCCTGCTCATCGGCGTCTGCGCGACCCCCGGGGCCTTCGTCGCCAGGCGCCTCACCTCGGGACTGACCAATTCCGCCCACATCGCCATACTCGATGCGGTGGTCGTCTGCGGCGGCCTGCTTTTGATCGTTCAGGGCCTGCGCGGCTGAACGGGCTCAGTCCTCCTGGTTGTGCCGTCCCGGCTGGCCGCGCAGTTCGAGATATGCCACCAGCACCATCACGAGCGTCGTGGCGGCCCCGATCGCCAGCGGCGACATGAACATGGCGACCGGTACCAGCGCCGCAAGCATCGCCAGGCCGACGATATGCGACAGCGGCGCCCGGCCGACCACGTAGCGCTTGAACAGGAGATTGCCCGCCAGATAGAGCGCGGTGCCGCCGACGGACGTCCAGATCACCGACGCCTCCGCATCGCCGAGCGGATGCGCCAGCACCAGTTCGTCCGACACGGCGACCACGATGATGCCAGCCACCAGGATCATCGGGATATAGGTGTAGGCGCCACGCGCGATCTGGCCGGTGTCGGCGGCATGGGCGATCTTGTGATGCGCCAGCTCCTGGCCGACGTTGAAGTAGATCAGCCACATGGCGACCGATGCGAAGAAGGTGGTGAGGAAGGCGGCGAGATTGACCCAGTTCAGCTCGAGTTCGGCGAAGCTCACGCCCGAGACCAGGATCGATTCGCCGAGTGCGATGATGACGAACAGCGCGTTGCGCTCCGACATGTGGCCGCCCTCGACGTCCCAGTCGGCCGTGGAGGAGGCGCCGTGCCACGGCGTCCAGAAGCCCAGCGCCGGCGAAACCAGTTCGATCGCCAGTGCGGCGGCCCAGAGCATGAAGCGGTTTTCGGGCGCGGCCAGCCCGCCGGCGATCCAGAAGACGGCCGACAGCGCCAGCCAGAGGACGATGCGGACGAAATTCGTGTAGTTGGCCGGGTTGTGGTTCCGCAGCGCCCACATCATGAACAGCGTGCGGCCGATCTGCATGGCGACATAGGCGAGCGCGAACTGCAGCCCTCGCCCCTCGAACGCCTCGGGGATCGAGGTCGAGAGCATCAGCCCGACCAGCATCAGCGCAAACAGCATGCCGCGCACCGGCGCCTTGCCGGGGTCGAGCCAGTTGGTCACCCAGGCGGTATAGTTCCACACCCACCACACGGCGATCAGCATGAGCAGGCTTTCGAGCGCACCCTCGAGGCTGAGGTCCTTCAGCAGGAAATGCGACAGCTGGGTGACGGCGAAGACGAAGACCAGGTCGAAGAACAGCTCGACGAATTCGACCCTGGCGCTTTCGCCGCTCCTGCGCTTGCGTTGATAGTCGCGGCTTGCCCCGGTCAATGCCATGCCTGTCCCCTCTCTCGTATGGGGCCAGCATTCACGGCGGCGAGGCTTCGCGTCAAGCGGGAAGGATGCGGCGGCTGCCACGCATGGTCGTCACGCGGCGGCGCGTCATAGATGCGGGGCAAGCCCTGCGGCAGTGTCCTTGCCGGTCGCCACCGGCACGATCTCGAAGCCGACGAGGTCGTGCCATTCGACGACCCAGCGTTGCACCAGCGTGACGTCGTCGGCTTCCACCAGCATGAAGCAGCGGCTCAGGTCGGCCGCGACCCAGCTGTGGTGGACGACGAAGCCCTCGGGCGCCATCCGCCCCCTGTCGCGAAAGCGGCGGTAGATCGCCTTGGGGTCCCGCCCGCGAAAATCCTCGATGACGATGAACTGCATTGCACGTCCTCCCTGCCCCGGGGATGCCGATGCCGTGGCGCCGGTGGCCGTCCCTACTTCCCGTTCCGCTCGAGTCGGTCGAGGAACCATTGCGTCAGCCGCACCCAGACCTCGTCCTTCTCGCCGGAGTCTTCGACGCCGTGGTCGAGGTTGGGATTGTCGTTGACCTCGATGACGAACACCCCGTCCTTGGTCTCCTTGAGGTCGACGCCATAGAGCCCGTCGCCGATGCAGCGGGCGGCGCGCACGGCCGTCTCCACCACATGGGCCGGCGCGTGCTTGAGCGTGAAGGTCTTGATGCCGCCCTCGACCGGCTTGCCGCCGCGATCGTGGTTGACGATCTGCCAGTGCTTCTTGGCCATCAGGTAGTGGACGGCGAACAGCGGCTGGCCGCCGAGCACGCCGATGCGCCAGTCATACTGCGTCGGCATGTATTTCTGGGCGATCAGCAGGTCGGAATCCTCCATCCACGCCGCGGCCAGCGCCTTCAGCTCGGCAAAGTCGTGGGCCTTCTTGACGCCGCGCGAGAACGAGCTGTCGGGGATCTTCAGCACCAGCGGAAAGCCCAGCGTGTCGGCTGCGACCTGCAGGTCGGCGGGGCTCGCGATCATCACGGTCGGCGGCACCGGCACGTTGTTGTAGGCCATCAGCTCGTTCAGATAGACCTTGTTGGTGCAGCGGATCATCGACAGCGGATCGTCAATGACCGGCATGCCCTCCTGCTGGGCGCGGCGCGCGAAGCGGTAGGTGTGGTTGGAGATCGACGTCGTCTCGCGGATGAACAGCGCGTCGTAGTTGGCGAGCTTGGCAAGGTCCTTCCGGGTGATCGGCTCGACCTCGACGCCCATCTTCTCGGCGACGCGAGCCCAGTGGCGCAGCGACGTGATCGCCGACGGCGGCATCTGCTCATGCGGGTCGATCAGGGTCGCGAACGTAAAGCGCGAGGGCGTGCGCGCCCTGCCGTCGCGCCATTCCCGGCTGGTATAGGTGTCGAGCGCGGCGACGAAGCGCCTCTTGTCGGTCTCCTCCAGCCGCCCCAGCGCGGCAAAGCCGATCTTGTGGATCGAGGCCCACTCGCCGTCCTTGATCGTCACCTCCAGCGCCGGCGCGCGGAACCAGTCGAACAGGAGCTTGGCGAAACGGTCCCACGCCTTGGACGGGCCGATGCCGAAGAAGACCGTCACCTTGGCGGGAAAGCTGCCGCCCAGGTCCTTGCGGCACTTGTTGAGCGCCAGCTCCAGTTCCGGCAGGGCGTTTTCGTAAAGCTTGCGCTCCGACAGGTCGATCATCGTCTCGACCGACGGGATCACCTTGTGGCCGCGCGAGCCGGCGAGCAGCGAGGCATAGTAGCCGCGGCTCTGGTAGGTGTAGCGGTTGGACAGGTTGATGATCTTCGGCCGCTGGCCGCGGAACAGCGACGGATGGGCGAGATAGTCGCGGTTGGTGATGATCTTGTGCGGGGTCGCGGCCTGGTCGAGGTCGCTTTGCCGGCCGGTGAGGATGACCCAGGTCATTTGCTGGCGGACTTTCCGAGGATGATGGCTGCGCGCAGGCCGTCGGCGCCGAACTGGGCCATGCGCATGAAGATGTCGTAGGGCACCGGGATGTTGGCGGCGTCGGCGGCGGTCTCGCGCTGTTCGTCCTCTATCCAGGGGTCGTGGATCAGGATATGGCCGCCGTCGTCGCCGATGGCGAGCACCCAGTGCGGCACCTTCTTGCCGAACATCAGGAAGCCCGAGATCAGCACGAGCGCCAGCTTGCCCTCGGCCAGCCGCGCCCGGATGTCGTCGAGGCCGAACGGCCTGTAGGTGACGGGGATGGCGTATTTGTCGGCGCGGCCGCGGAAGTCTGCCTGCGCCAGTTCCATCACCCGCCGCTTCTCGGCGCTGCGCACCGATTGCAGGAACAGCGCGCCCGCGGCCGAGACGAAGACCTCGGTGCCGAGCCCCGCCTCGTGCGCGGCCACCGCCAGCCCGAAGGGCTCGCAGCCGCCCGGCCCCGACATCATGAAGATGGTGGTGGCCTCGCGCCACAGCCTGATCTCCATCACCGGGTCGGGCACGAAGCCGCGGTCGAAATTGGCCATGGCCATCATCAGGCAGCACGGCCCGCAGGTGAAGTCGCAGGTCTGGGCGTAGAACGGCACGGTTGTGGCGACCGGCACGTCGCCGCGCAGCGTCTTCTCGTAGCGCAGCGCCGCCATGCCGTCGTCGTAGTAGTCGGGCTCCACCCCGATCCTTCGGTAGCCGTTCTGTTCGTAGAGCCTGATCGCGCGCGCGTTGTCCTCGCGCACCTCGAGCCGCATCATCATGCGGCCGTGGTCGTAGGCGATGTGCTCGACCGATTCGAGCAGCAGGCGGCCGATGCCGCGGCCGCCGAAGTCGGGGGCGATGGCGAAGGAATAGAGCCGCGCCACCCCGCTGCCCTTGCGGAACAGCACCATGGCGTATCCGGCCAGCCGCCCGTCGCATTCGGCGACGAGCGTCTCGGCGGTCTCGCGTTCGATCAGTTGGCGGAAGGAACGGCGCGAGATGCGGTCGCCGGGAAAGACAGCGTTCTCGATGGCGCAGAGCGCATCGACATCATCAGCGCGTGCCGTACGGATGTCGGCTGCCATGCGGACTCTGAGAACCTCGCTTGGGCGGGAAGATTGCCCCTGAAGGAAACGTCCCTGCGAAGCAGTCACGCGCCCGCATCGCTTGCGCAGTCACGCCTCGATTCGGGCCTTATTGTGACACGCCGCGCGGGTCCCCGGCATTTGAATCTCATAGGAATCCAACGCTGGCTGACGGGCCGCCGGCGAGCTAGGTCCGGCTCGTCCCGGCCCCCGCCAGAAGCTGCTTGTAGGCGTCGCGCGCGACCTCGCTCAGCCGCTCCTGCGGCAGGTTGCCGACGATGGCACAGGCATAGCCCTGGTCGAGCCAGTAGACGGCGCGGGCGCCGCCATCCTCGGGTCCGTAGGTTCCCTTCGCCTTGGCGCCGCCCTCGGCCGTGACGTAGACGGAGATGCGCTCGCCCTGGCCGTCCTCGTAGATCATCAGGGCAGCGGTGCCGTGCTTGGCCGGCAGGACGCGGCCGCCGACCAGCTTGAAGCCGCTGGTGGCGAGGTCCGGCGCGATCAGCTTCAGCCCGGTACGCTTCGACAGCCAGCCCGTCAGGTAGTCGGGGTTCTCGCCGCTGACTTCGACCGGATGCGCCGCATCGGCGATGTAGGTGGCATGCGCGGCGAGCGCATCCTCGGCCACCCGGTCGTCGTCATGCGGGCCGAAGCCCAGCTCGCTCGATCCGGCCAGGTACCCGCCCAGTCCACCGGCGACCAGCAGGGCGGCCGCGGCGGCCATGCGCCACCACTGCGACGCCGGCTTGCGCTTGGGCGCCTCGCCATCGACGGCAGCCGTCAGCCGCGCCGGCACCCTCTCGTCGAGCACGCCGGCAAGCACGCCGCGCAGCGCCGCCTGATCGGCGGCATAACGGAGGCTCCTGGCCTTCATGTCCGGATTGGCGTCGAGCCACGCCTGGTAGGCGGCGCGTTCGTCCTCCGGCAGCTCGCCGTCGAGCGCCAGGTGGATATCACGTTCGGTGAAGGGGCGCGCGCTCATCTGTCGACGATCCTTATCGTCCGGCGCCGCGCCTGGTCGTCCAGGAGTGCGCGCAGTTCCTCGCGCCCGCGGGCAATGCGCGACATCAGCGTGCCGGCCGGCACGCCGAGCATGGTCGCGGCCTCGGCATACGAAAAACCTTCGATCGCCACCAGCACCAGTGCCGCGCGCCGGTCCGGGCTGATCGCCTGCAGCGCGTCGATGATCTCGCGCGAGGCCACGCTCTCGGCTTGGATGGCGGGCGTGGCCAGGGCTTCGCTGGCATCGAGCGGCAGGATCGCCATCTCTCCGCGCCGGCTCACCTTGCGCATCTGGTCGATGAACAGATGGTGCATGATCGTGAACAGCCACCTCCTGGGGCTTTCTCCGGTGCGCCAGTTGTCCATGCGGACGAGCGCCCGTTCCAGGCTGTCCTGGACGAGATCGTCCGCCGCGTCGCGGTCGCGCAGTAGCGCGCGTGCATACCGGCGCAATCGGGGAATTTCCGCAAGTATCGCTGCCTTCTTTTCGTCCATCACCGCGGATCGCAAGCCCTTCACAGCACACCGATTGAACCCGCCTTGCCGGCGCAGCGCAAGCGGCTGGATAGAGGTGGCCCGCGTCCCCGGTCACCCAAGCATGAAACTAACGCCTGCAACGGCCGCGCTATTCCCGACGCATCAGATTTCTTGAAGCATTGGCCGAAACCAATTGATTATGCGGATCGGGTGCGATCGGCTAGAAACATTCCCCTCACGGGAGATGCGATGATGACGGCAGCGGCGGTGAACACCAGGTCGGGGTCGAACGTGCCCTGGCTCATCATCATCTGCGGCTGCCTGATCGCCGCCCTCACCTTCGGCCCGCGCTCGGCGATGGGCTTCTTCCAGCTGCCGATGCTTGCCGAGAAGGGCTGGGACCGTACCACCTTCGGCCTCGCCATGGCGATCCAGAACCTGTTCTGGGGTCTCGGCCAGCCGATCTTCGGCGCGCTCGCCGACCGCTTCGGCAGCTGGCGGGTGCTGACCCTGGGTGCCGTGCTCTATGCGATCGGCCTCTATCTCATGGCCAATGCCGACAGTGCCTCGATGCTCTACATCAGCGGCGGCGTGCTGGTCGGCCTCGGCGTCGCCGCCGGCTCGTTCAGCATCGTGCTCGCGGCCTTCGCCCGCAACACCACGCCGCAGAACCGCAGCCTGGTCTTCGGCATCGGCACCGCCGCGGGCTCGGCCGGCATGTTCGTCTTCGCCCCGATCAGCCAGGGCCTGATCGACGCGTATGGCTGGTCGGACACGCTGGTCTTCATGGCGATCGCAATGCTCGCAATTCCGGTGCTGGCGATCCCGCTGGTGGGCAATTCGCGCTCCGGCAAGGTTTCGGCGGCCGAAATCGACCAGACGCTCGGCCAGGCGCTGTCGGAGGCTTTCGCCCACAAGAGCTATCTCCTGCTCGTCTCGGGCTTCTTCGTCTGCGGCTTCCAGGTGGCGTTCATCACCGCCCACTTCCCGGCCTACATCCGCGACATCGGCATCGACGCCCGCTACGCGGTGATCGCGCTGGCGCTGATCGGCTTCTTCAACATCATCGGCTCGCTCGGCTCGGGCATCATCGGCCAGCGCTATTCGAAGCCGATCTTCCTCGCCTGGATCTATCTCGCCCGCTCGGCGCTGGTGACGGCCTTCCTGCTCCTGCCGCAGACGCCGACGAGCGTCATCGTTTTCGCCACCCTCATGGGCCTGTTGTGGCTGTCCACCGTGCCGCCGACCAACGGGCTGGTCGCCATCATGTTCGGCACGCGCCACCTCGGCATGCTCGCCGGCATCGTCTTCTTTTCGCACCAGATCGGCTCGTTCCTCGGCGTCTGGCTCGGCGGCTACCTCTACGACCGCTTCGGCACCTACGACCCGGTGTGGTGGCTGGGCGTCGCGCTCGGCCTGTTCGCCGCCGTCGTCCACTGGCCGATCAAGGAGCGTCCGGTGCACCGGCCGGCGGTGCTCGCGGCGGCGGAGTAGCAGGACGCTGGCCTGACCGCGTCAGGCCAGATCGGTCCGCGCGAAGTCGTCGCCCTTGTAGAGAAGCGGCGCGCCAAGCGTCTTGGCGCAGGCGTAGGCGAAGCAATCGCCGAAATTGAGGTCGGCGGGATGGCCGACCGCCTTGCCGTAGCGCATGCCGGCCTCGAGCGCGATCGCGCCGATCTCACTGGAGATCGGCATTTCCCGGGCGCCGATCTCGGCCATGAAGTCGTCGACGACAGCGGCAACATTCGCCACCAGTTCCCGGGTCGGCTTCCTGCCGCTGCCGCCCGTCGCGGCCCGGGCGACCGACATGACGGCCTCGAAGCGGACCAGCGGCGAAACGTGGCAATCGCTGCGGCGTCCGCTCAACTGCTTGACCAGTTCCTCCCAGCCGGGCTCCTGGTTGAGGATGGCGACGATGGCCGACGCGTCGACGAACATCAGTCGTCGCCCCACATCGAATCCGTGAACCTTTTCATGTCGAAGTCGCGGTTGGGCAGCCCCAGTTCCGCGGCCCGCGCCTGCAGCTTGGCGAGGCGTTCGCGCAGCGGCACCTTGGCGCGGTGGCGCTGGAGTTCGTGCTGCAGCGCCGCCCGCACGGCTTCCGTCTTGCTTTGCGCTCCCGAGACGGCCTGCAATTCGGCCGCCAGGGCATCGACCTCATTGTCCCGAATATAGAGCGGCATCCGCATATCCTTCCTTGATATACAGATATCCCCTTCGGGATATACGCGCAAGCGCGAGCCGCCGCCTCCGCTTGAAACGGAAGAACCCCGGACGCGATGCCACGCCCGGGGCTCCAGTTCCTGTTCGATCGGCGGTACCGATCAGAACTTGTAGTTCACGCCCAGCTTGAGGGTGTGGCTGTCCAGGTCCTTGGCCCGGTTGCCGACGCCCGAGATGGTCGAGCGGACCTTGCCGTAGTCGACGTAATTGTATTCGGCCTTGGCCGACAGCTTGTCGCCCAGCGCCTGCTCGACGCCGCCGCCCAAGAGGTAGCCGCCTTCCCAGTTGTCGCCCGACGTCACGTTGCGCTTGGCCTCGAACTTGGTGACGCCATAGCCGGCGGTGCCATAGACCAGCGTGCGGTCGAGGGCGACGCCCGCCCGGACCTTGGCCGCGGCATCCCAGTTGCGTTCGAGCTTGGCGCCGTTGCCGATGTTGTAGGTGGCGCCGGTCGAGTAGCTGCCTTCGACCTCGCCGCCATAGACGACCATGCCCGACTGGAAGTTGATGCCGCCCTGGGCGCCGATCTGCCAGCCGGTCTTGCCCGAGAACGGGTTGGGGAAGCCGTCCCTGGTGATGCCGACCTGGGCGCCGGCATAGGTGCCCGACCAGTCGTAGCCGGCCGACGATTCCTGCGAATTGTCGTAGTTCGAGGCCACGTCCGCCGCCGTTGCGACGGCCGGAACGGTAAGCGGCGCTAGGCCAGCGAAGAGAACGAAAAACAGATTTCGCGTGGACATGAGTATTGCTCCGACATTGCTCGAGGCTGCTCGGCATCGGGCTCCGCAGCTGCATCGGCAGGACGTCGGCATGGCGGCAAGGGGGAGGATCCGCCGGCCTGGTCCCGCACGCCAGTTCATTGGCGCGGCCGGACCTTGGCCCCGATCCATTGCCGAAACATTGCGCCGGATCGCTAAAATGCGATATCCGGCGGCAAAGTTTCGGTAAGCTTAACAGATGGTTACCGAACCTTCCTGGCCTATCCCTACCGTGCGCTCCGGGTCAGCAGCCGCTGGTAGAACAGGCCGATGCCGATGAGCACGGCACCCAGGCCGATGAACGACAGCGCCCGCAGCACGCCCTCCAGCTCCGACATGTCGAACAGGAACACCTTGGCCACCGCCACCGAGATGAGTGCCGCCGAGGCGACGCGCAGCACCTGCGAGCTCAGCTTGACGCCGGCGACCAGCAGGGCGACGCCCATGGCGAGCCAGAGTGCCGAATAGGAGTAGGTCTCCCACTGCCCGAGCCCGGCCCACAGGCCGATATATTCGCCCTGGAACAGCCGGCGCACCGAAAGCGTCGCATAGGCGAAGGCGAGAAGTGCGGCCACCAGCGCCAGCATCGCCGAATACCATTGCGGCCGCTTGCCCCTGGCGTAATAGGCCAGCCCCGCCGCCGCCACCGCCGGCAGCAGATAGGCGAGGAACAGGAGGTTGAAGAACGGAATGCCTCCCGTCCGCTCGTCGGTGAACAGCGGGTTCAGCACCATGAAATGCTGGGCGACGACGAACAGCACCGACAGCACGCCGATCGCCAGCGAGCCGTAGCGCAGCACCGGGCTCGGCGAGCGCATGTCGAGCGCCGTCAGTATGCCGCCGCCGCCGATCGCGATCAGCGTGTAGATCGCCTGCTCGGCGAGCGTCGGCGTGCCGGCATGGATGACGCCGCCGTTCATCGCGTGGCGCACCAGCATCGCCACCGCAAGCAGCGAAAACAGCGCCGCCACCGCCTCCATGACCAGCCGCGGCCTGCCGTCGGTGGTGCGCGCCAGCTGCCAGGCGGAAAAGCCGAAGGCGAGCGCGGGAATGCCGTAGCCGGGCAGCAGCCAGTTGAACACCGGCGTCGTGCCGAGCAGATCGGCGCCGACGATCGTCGGATCGAAGGCGACGCGCGCCAGCACCACGGCCGCGGCGCCGACGCTCAGCCAGCCCAGCACCGGATAGCCGCGCTGCCGCGTCGCCAGCGCCGGCAGCGCGGCGGCCGCACCCGAGAGCACCGTGGTCCAGCCGGAGCCGAAGCCCATGTGCAGGGCGAGCAGCAGGGCGACACCGGCGCCGCCGAGCGCGAAGGAGATGGCGGGGCCGCCCGCGAGCGGCGGCTCCTCCGCCCGCGCCAGCCACTCGCCGCCGGCGGCGAAGGCCACCACCAGCACTGCCGCGATCACGGCGCGCAACAGGTCGCGGTCCGGGTTGCCATAGGCGAACCAGAGCGAGAACAGCACCACCAGCGGCACCGCCACGCCCCATCCCATCCAGGCGGCCGCCCGCCACGGCGTGGCGACCAGCAGCCGCCTGGCCTGCCACAGGCCCAGCCCGGCGAAGACGAGCCCGAGCCCCCAGCCGATGCGGGTGAGCTCGGCGCCCGACAGCTCGATCGGCAGGCCCTCGAAGGTCAGCCCGCCCACCGGCAGGTCGAGCTCGAGCGTGCCGCCCGAGGCGTTGCGCAGATAGACGAGCACCGTCGCCGCACCCGCCGCGAACAGCAGAGCCAGCGCGCCGGGCCGGTAGGCCGCCACCGCCAGCAGGCCGAGCAGCACGGCAGCACCCCTGAGCGGCCCGCCGAGCCCGGCATAGGTCGGGTGGACGAACAGCACCAGCGCGGTGATCGCCAGGAAGAACGCCGGCACGATCGACGGCCAGTCCAGTTCCGCCTGATCCTCGCCGCGCCCCAGCCAGACGAAGGCGAGCGTGGCGAGCGTCGCGGCGCTGATGAACAGGATGACGGTGAAATCGGCCAGCGGCGCGTCGGCGAGGTAGAGCAGCGTCCACAGTCCGGTGCCGACGAAGGCCGCGCCCATCAGCAGCGTCCAGCGCCTGATCCGCGCCACCGCCGCGGTGGCCGCAAGCACGATGGCGAGATAGCCGAACAGCGCCCAGATGTTGGGCGCCGTCGACGAGATCAGCGCCGGCGTCACCATGGCACCGAGCAGGCCGAGCCCGGCCAGCGCCTGGCCGTGCGCGAGGGCCGCGGCGATCGTCGCGACGCCGATGATGCCCAACAGCACGAAGGCCGGCCCCGCGCCGATGAAGCCGTAGAGCCCGTGCGCGGCATAGACCGTGCCGAACAGCGCGAACGCCCCAGCCGCCGTCAGGATCGCCGGGATGTAGGCGCTGCCGCCGCCCTCTACCGGCACCCGGTAGCCGGTGCGACGGATGAACTCGCCGCCGCCGACCAGCGCGAGACCAAGAAGTGCCGCGAGCGTCAGCCGCGCGCCGGGGCCGAACAGGCCGGATTCAATCGAATATTTGATCAGGAAGACCGCGCCGAAGGCCAGCGCCAGCCCGCCGACCCACACCGCCCAGCGCGTACCGAGCGCGGTTTCGATGTCGGGCCTTTCGCGCGCCGCCTCGGGCTCCGCGGGCGTCTCGGCGCCGCTCCACGGTCCGGCCTGTGTGGCCTCCGCCGCAGCTGCGGCTGCGGCCGGAAGCTCTTCGGCCCTCGTCGGCTGGGCCTGCCCGGCAGCCTGTTCGGCGACCGGCGCGAGCGCGGGCGCTTCGTCTGCCGTGGCCTTCGGCGCCTCGGGCGCAGGCGGTTCGCCAACGGTCTCCGCCGATGCCTCGGCAACCTTCGTGGCCGCAGCCGGCGCTACGCCCGAAAGCACGAGACCGCGCAGCGCACGCAGCTCGCGTTCGAGCAGGTTGAGCCGCGACTGCTGCTTCGACGCGATGACGATCAGCGCGACAATGGCAATGACGCCCAGAAGGCTTTCGAACATGGCCAGCTCCCCCTCAGATTTGGCCTTGGATGATCACCGCGCCGCGAGATTGGCGACGGGGAAGATCGAGCATGTTTCGGTCCCGAAGGCGAGCAGCTTGCCGCTGCCGTCCTTCAGGCTGGCTTCGGCGACGGCGAGCGTCCTGCCCTTGTGGATCACCCTGCCCTCGCAGACCACCTCGCCCGTATTGGGGGTGATCGGCCGCGTCAGGTTCACCTTGAACTCCGCCGTCGTATAGGCCTCGCCCTTGGCGAGCGTGCTGTGCACGGCGCAGCCGAGCGCCGAATCGAGCAGGGTCGCGGCCCAGCCGCCATGCACCGTGCCGAGCGGATTGAGATGATGCGCGCCAGGCAGCCCGCGAAACACCGCCCGCCCCTCCTCCACGCCCGTCAGCGTGAAATTCAGGAGCCCCGCGATCGGCGGCGCCGGATAGAGCCCGTCGACCACCCGCTGCAGCAGCTCCAGCCCCGAATGGAGATGGACGTCGTCGTGCGGGATCGTGCCCAGGCCCAGCTTCGAGACATGGCCGGGAAACAGCTCGACTTCGCTCATGCGGCGGTGCCTCCATGCGAGATCGCCCGGGCGGCGTAGAACTTGCGCAGCGCCGCAAGCAGGCCGCCGCGCGGCTCCGGCGCCTCGAGGCCACGCGGCTCGTAGACATGGCGGGCAAAGAAGAAGCTCGTAAGCCGGAACGCATCCTCGATCGCGGCAAGGTCCGCGCCCTCGCGCGCGCCGCGCCGCAGGAAGGCGGGCAGCGGCAACAGCTTGTCGCGCCACGGCCCGGCCGCCGCGCGCGATACGGCGCGGCCGGATTTCGGCGACACGTAGCCGAGGTCCTCGCGCGCGCCGGTCGCCGCGCACTCCGTGAGGTCGAGGCCGAAGCCCAGTTCATCCAGCACCAGCAGTTCGAAGCGCACCACCAGTTCGCCGACGCCGTCGGCCTCGCCGAGATGGTCGATCATGATCGCCAGCGTCTCGTAGAGCCCGGCATGCGGGTCGCGTTCCGGCAGCAGCCTGAGATGCGCGGCAAGCGTCTGCAGGGCATAGACGGCGACGGCGCTGTCGATCAGCCGCGCCGCGTTGAGCTCGATCGGCTCGGCCTGGAAGGTGCCCAGGTGCTCGTCGAGCCGCGCCCGCCAGACCAGGTCGACGCGGTTGCCGGCCTGCAGCACCGGCTGCTGCTTGCGCGAGCGGCCGCCGCGCACCAGGCCGAGATGGCGGCCATGGGCGCGCGTCATCACCTCGAGCACGGCGGAGGTCTCGCCGTGCCGTCTCGTGCCGAGGATGATTCCTTCGTCGCGCCACTCCATGGCCGGACCATCAGCCGGTTGGGCCGCGAAATCAAGGACAATGGCAAGGCTCCGCGGCAAACGCCGGCAGCCTCCCTCAAGGCTGGCCGGCGCACCGCAGCCCGCCTTTCGCACGCCGAAAACGCGGCCGCAGCGTCACGGGCGCCAGGCTGTCCTCAGCCGTGGCGCGGCCATTGCGGGTGGAGCGCATCGATGACGAAGCCGTGGGCGTGCCGGTGTCCGAGGCGGTGGCCGCCCTCGGCCCAATGCGGATCGTCGTCGGCGAGGTCGTGATGGTCGTGGTCGACGACGTCCGGGTCGGACGACGGCCACAGGACCAGGGCCGCGGCCGTGGCCACGGCCGCGATCGCAGCCATGACGACGAAGGTGGCCGGAAGGCCGACGGTCACGCCGAGCCAGCCCGCCAGCGGGTAGGTAACCAGCCAGCAGGCATGGGAAAGCGCGAACTGCGCGGCAAACACGGCTGGCCTGTCCTCTGGACGCGACGAGCGCCTCAGCAGCCGGCCCGCCGGCGTCTGGGCGATCGAATAGCCGAGGCCGAGGACGAACCACAGCGGCATCAGCGACGCGAGGCCCTCTACCTGCGTGCCGGAAGCGAGGCCGAGCGCCAGCAAGGCTATGCCCGCCAGCATGATCGAGCGATCCTGCACCCGGTCGAGGATGCCGGGCAGCATCAGCGCCGCCAGCATCGACCCGCCGCCATAGGCAGCGAGCGCGATTGCCGTCGACCGTTGCGTCAGGCCGTATTCGCCCTGGACGATGACGACGGTGTTGACGATCACCATCGCGCCGGCGGCGGCGACCGCCATCCCGACCGCCAGCAGGCCGCGCAGCCGGGGCGTGGCGAGATAGATGCGCAGGCCCCGCGTCGTCCGCTCGTAGATGCCGGGCGGGGCGGAAGCATGCGGGCTCGGCAGCGTCACCGAGACGACCAATGCGGCCGAGGCCAGGAAGCCGACGACGGTACCGGCGAACAGGTCGTGGAAGCCGACCACCGTCAGCAGCGCCGCCGCCAGGATGGGACTGACCAGGCTTTCGAGGTCATAGGCGAGCCTGCTGAGCGACAGCGCCCGCGTATAGTCCCGCTCGTCGGGCAGCACGTCGGGAATGGTCGCCTGGAAGGCCGGGGTGAAGCCGGCCGACGCCGACTGCAGCAGGAAGATCAGCACATAAACCTGCCACACCTCGGTGACGAAGGGCAGAAGCAGAACCACCGCCGCGCGCACCAGGTCGAGACAGACGAGCATCGAGCGCCTCGGCAGCCGCTCGGCGAAGGCGGCGGCGACAGGCGCCACGCCGACGAAAGCGACCATCTTGATCGCCAGCGCGGTGCCGAGCACCACACCCGCGTCCGGTCCCGCCAGTTCATAGGCGAGCAGCCCGAGCGCGACGGTGGCAAGGCCGGTGCCGATCAGGGCGATCACCTGGGCCGCGAACAGATGGCGATAGGTTCGGTTGGAGAGTATCTGAAGCATCGGTCCGGCCCTGGTTATGTTCGGTGGCCCGAAGGCCAAGTCGTCGCGCGGCGCAGGCGAGATCTTGCAAGGCCTCTGCGGTGCCCCCTCAGAGGTACTTGGTGATTTCCTTGAACTCGTCGATCGACTGGCGCTGCTCGCGCGGCAGCGGCCCGACGGCCTCCTCCAGGCAATGGTCGAGATGGTCCTGGATCAGCGTGCGCTTGGCCTGGCCGACGGCCTTTTCGACCGCATGCAACTGCTGGGCGACGTCGAGGCAGGGCCGGCCCGCCTCGATCATGGCGATGATGCCGCGAAGATGGCCCTCGGCCCGCTTCAGCCGCTTGAGCGTGTCGTGGTGGGAAGCGTGGGTGTGTTCCGTCATGCGCAACTGCTATCCCCCCGGAGGGTATAGGTCAAGCGCGATTGCGCCTTGAGCGCATCGGCAGGCGCCGCCTTCGGCCCTGGCCGCCGCGCCGTCCTACCGGTACCCGGTCGCGTCGGCCGGCTTGCCTGCCGCCTCCACCTCGTCGAGATAGCGCCAGGCGTCGGGGCGCGAGCCGTCGAGATCGGTGAAGCCGTAGACCTGGGCGAGCCCGCCGCTCGACAGCGACTGGCCGTTCCAGCGCGCGACGCCGGGGTCGGCGGCCAGCGCGGCCACCGCCCGCCCGACGAAGCGCGGCGTCTCCGAGATGACGAAGTGCGGCACCTTGGCGGTTGCGTCGCGCCAGTTGGCTTCGGTCACGCCGAAGGCCTCCAGCATCATCTCCGAGCGCAGCCAGCCGGGGGTGATCGCCACCGCGGTCGCTCCGTGCGGCGCGAGGTCCTTGGCGTGCGCCCAGGCGAGGCGCAGCACCGAAGTCTTGACGAGGTCGTAGAAGGGCGACAGCCTGTAGTTCCTGGCATTGTAGTCGGCGGTGCCGTCGGTCACTTCGACCAGCAGCCCGCCGGGCCGCTCGATCATCAGCGGCAGGGCGAAATGCGCGGTGATCAGATGCGTGTCGATGCCGAGCCGCAGCAGGCGCAGGCCGTTGTCGAGGTTGTGGTCCCACACCGGCTTGTTCCACTCGAACAGCTTTTCGCCGCCCCAGACATCGTTGACCAGCACGTCGAGCCTGCCCTCGTCCCTGCGCAGGCGCTCGACCAGCGCGCGCACCTCCTCCGCCACCAGATGGTCTGTGGGCACGGCAACGCCCTTGCCGCCGGCGGCGGTCACCAGTTCCGCCGTCTCCTCGATGGTCTCCGGCCGGTCGTACTCGGAGCGGCGGTCGCGCGTCGTGCGGCCGCTGACATAGACCGTCGCCCCGGCCGCGCCCAGTTCGACGGCGATGCCACGGCCTGCGCCGCGTGTCGCGCCGGCAACCAGCGCCACCTTTCCCTGAAGCGTCATCGAACTCTCCCGTACAACTTCTTCGGCACAAGCTGGGCACAAGCGCCCGCCCCGGGCATTCGCCGCGCCCGATGCCCGCGATCCATGCAAATCGGGCAAGGCCCGCGCACACCGGACTGGCATTTTGTCTCGAGCCAATATATAAATGAATATTCGTTTATAAATCAAAGGTCAATATGGCCCGCCCCAGAACCCTCTCCGACCTCGACATCCTCGATGCCGCCAACAAGCTTCTCCACCGGCACGGCCCCGAAGCGCTGACCTTCGAAAGCCTCGGCCGCGCCTGCGGCCTGTCGCCCGCGACGCTGGTGCAGCGCTTCAAGTCGAAGGCCGGCCTCAAGCAGGCCGCCCTGCTCCGCGCCTGGGACGGCCTCGACGAGATGACCGCAGCGCTTGCTGCCTCAGCGCCGCAAACGCCCGACGGCGCCATCGAGCTGCTCGTCGGCCTGTCGCACTATGGCGGCATCGAGACCTATGCCGAGGGGCTGCTGCTGTTGCGCGAGGACCTGCGCGACCCGGTGCTCCGGGCGCGCGGCACAGCCTGGAAGGCGGCGCTGTGCACGGCGCTCGACGAGCGCCTGTCAGGCATGGCCGGCGCGCCGCAGGGCCTGGGCCTGCTGATGGCCTCCCAATGGCAGGGATCGCTGCTGTGGTGGGCGTTCGAGCCCGAGGGCCAGGTCGAGGACTTCGTCGAAGCCGGCCTCAGGCAGTTCGTGGCCGCGATCCTCGCGGTGCCCGCCGGAGAGGATTGAGCCGCCGCTCGCCCGGGCGCCCAGGGCTTTCGGCTTCAGGGCTCGCCTCCCCCCATCGCCGGATCGTTTCGCCGGTGTCCGCGCGGATCGCCACGAATTCGGACGACGCCAGCACCGCATGCATGTGCAAGGTCGCCTCGCCCGGGTTGTGGAAGCCGTGGCTCTGCCCGGCAGGCACGATCATCGACTGGCCGGCGACGAGTTTCGCACGTTCATCGCCGAACCAGACCTCGGCCTCGCCGGCCAGGACCGTCAGCACTTCCTCGACCGGGTGAAAATGGGTCGGCGCTCCGGCGCCGGGCGCCACCCATTGCTCGAAGATGCAGAGCTGCCGTGCGCCGCAGCCGGCCGAAACCAGCATGCGGCTCTCGACGCCCGCGCGCCACTGTTCGCGCGCATGATCCGTGTGGACGACAGTCTGCATCGCGCTGGTCCCCCGAGCCGGCAGCGAAGGCCGCCACCTCAAGGGTAGGCCGTCAACTCACGCTTGGCAAACAGCCATCCGCCGGTCGCCCGGACTACGCCCGCTCTTCCCACACCCTGGCGAGCTCGACGATGGTCCGGACCGCCTTTTCCATGTCCTGCCGGCTCACCCATTCGAGCGGCGAGTGGAAGGCGTGGCCGCCGGCGAAGATGTTGGGGCAAGGCAGGCCCATGAACGACAGCCTGGAGCCGTCGGTGCCGCCGCGGATGCTGCCGCGCACCGGCTCCATGCCGGCGCGGCGGATCGCCTCGACGGCGTGCTCGACGATCTCGGGGTGGCGGTCGAGCACCACCTTCATGTTGCGGTACTGCTCCTTGACCACGAAGCCGTAGCTCGAGCCGGGGAAACCCTTCAGCACGTCGCTGACGATCGCCTGCAGCATCGCCTCCTTCTCGGCCAGGCCCTCGTCGCGGAAGTCGCGCACGATCAGGCTGATCGTCGCCTTCTCCATCGAGCCGCTGACATTGGTCGGATGCACGAAGCCCTGCCGTCCGTCGGTCGTTTCGGGCGCCTGGTCCTTCGGCAGGCGGTCGACGATCGCGCCGGCGATCTTGATGGCGTTCTCCATGCGGCCCTTGGCGAAGCCGGGATGCATGGCCACGCCCTGGATGGTGATCTCGACGCCGTCGGCGGAGAACGTCTCGTCCTCGATCGTGCCGGCGGTCTCGCCGTCCATGGTGTAGGCGAATTTCGCGCCGAGCTTGGCGAAATCGACCTTGTCGACGCCGCGGCCGATCTCCTCGTCCGGCGTGAACAGGATCTTGATCGTGCCGTGCCGGATGTCGGGATTGGCGACCAGCACCTGCGCCGCCGCCATGATCTCGGCCACGCCGGCCTTGTCGTCGGCGCCGAGCAGCGTCGTGCCGTCGGTGGTGACGATGTCGTTGCCGATCTGGTTTTTCAGCTCCGGATGCTCGCTGACCTTGATGACGCGCGAAGGGTCGCCCGCAAGCACGATGTCGCCGCCCTCATATTTCCTGATAACCCGCGGCTTCACGCCGGTGCCGGTGAAATCGGGCGCGGTGTCCATGTGCGAGCAGAAGCAGATCACCGGCACTTGCTTGTCGCTATTGGCGGGGATCGTCGCATAGACGTAGCCGTGCGCGTCGAGATGCGCGTCGGACAGGCCCATCGCCAACAGTTCCTCGACCAGCAGGCGGCCAAGGTTCTTCTGCTTCTCCGTCGAAGGCTGCGCCGGGGACCTGGGGTCCGACTGGGTGTCGATGACGACGTAGCGGAGGAAACGGTCGAGCACGGTGTCGGTCATGGCAAGGTCCAATGCGTCTGTCGGTCCGCCTGCTATAGCCGCCCCGCCGGCCGCCGTGAATGCCTTTCGCCACGACCGCCGTTGGGCCAGCGGATGGGCGGACGGTGGTGGCGCGGAGGTTCTGGGGTTCTGGACCGATGGTTCCTCGACTTGCCGCGAGGCCGCACATGGCAGGCGTTGAACTAGGACTGATCAGCCCCAACGCCTCGCCTAGTGCGGGAACTCCAGCCCCATCTCGCGGTAGCGCTCGGGGTCGTCGCCCCAGTTCTCGCGCACCTTGACGAACAGGAACAGGTGCACCTTCTGCTCGAGGATGCCGCCGATTTCCATGCGCGCCGCCTGGCCGATGGCGCGGATGGTCTCGCCCTTGTGGCCGAGCACGATCTTCTTCTGGCTGTCGCGCTCGACATAGATGACCTGCTCGATGCGCACCGAACCGTCGGGCTTCTCCTCCCACTTCTCCGTCTCGACATGCGACGAATAGGGCAGTTCCTGGTGCAGGCGCAGATAGAGCTTTTCGCGCGTGATCTCGGCGGCCAGCTGGCGCATCGGCAGGTCGGAGATCTGGTCCTCGGGATAGTACCAGGGGCCTTCCGGCAAGCGCCTCGCCAGGAAGCCGAGCAGGTCCTTGCAGCCCGAGCCGGTCAGCGCCGAGACCATGAAGGTGCATTCGAACTCGACGCGCTCGTTGGCTTCCGAGGTCAGCTTCAGCAGCACCTCGGGATTGACCCGGTCGACCTTGTTGAGGATCAGCACCTTGGGCTGGCGCACGTCCTTGAGGCGCTCGAGGATGGCGTCGGCGTCGCCCTTGATGCCGCGCTCGGCGTCGATCAGCACCAGGATCAGGTCGGCGTCCTTGGCCCCGCCCCAGGCGGTGGTCACCATGGCGGTGTCGAGGCGGCGGCGCGGCCTGAAGATGCCGGGGGTGTCGACGAAGACGATCTGGGCGTTGTCGTGGGTGGCGATGCCGCGCACGATGGCGCGCGTGGTCTGCACCTTGTGGGTGACGATCGACACCTTGGCGCCGACCAGCTGGTTGACCAGCGTCGACTTGCCGGCGTTCGGCGCGCCGATCAGGGCGACGAAGCCAGAGCGCGTGGCTGCCGTTTCGGATGCGGCGGTTTCGGGGGCATCGGTCACGACGCGGTCTCCTCGTTCTTCCACACGCCCTCGCGCAACAGCACGGTGGCGGCGGCGTTCTGCTCGGCCTCGCGCTTGGAGCGCCCGGTGCCGGTGGCCGACGGATAATCCCCCACCCGCACGCTGACGGTGAAGACGGGGTCGTGGTCGGGGCCGGTGCGGCTCTCGATCCGGTAGGCGGGCACCGCACTCGCGGCCTGGTGGGCCCATTCCTGGAGCTCGGTCTTGGGGTCGCGGCGGGCGGCGTCCACGGCCACGGCGCGCGGCTTCCAGTATTTGTGGATGAAGCGCTTGGCGGCGTCGAGCCCGCCGTCGAGATAGATGACGGCGATCAGCGATTCCAGCGCGTCGGCGCGCAGGTTGACGCGCTTGCGCTCGGCGAGGTTGCGCACCTCCGAACCGGCGCGGATCAGGTCGGCAAGGCCGATCTGGTCGGCGATCTGGGCCAGCGCCTCGGCATTGACCAGCGCGTTGAGCCGTACCGAGAGCTCGCCCTCGGGCGCCTCGGGGAAGTCGGCCAGCAGCATGTCGGCCACCGCCAGCCCCAGCACACGGTCGCCCAGGAACTCGAAGCGCTCATAGTCGACCCCGGCATGGGCGCTGCGGGCGCTGCCATGCGTCAGCGCCCGTTGCAGGCGCTGGGGATCGCGGAAGACGTGGCCGGTGCGCAGCTGCAGCGCATCGGCGAGATCGGTGGCGGTGAGGCGCTTCGCAGACATTTCCTATCTGACGAAGTTGAACAGGCGCGAGCCGCGCATCTCGGTCGGCCACTTCCAGATCTCGAGCGGGCTGGCGCCGCTGGCGATCGAGAAGAAGATGATGTTGGCGCGGCCGACGAGGTTCTCGGCCGGCACGAAGCCGACGGTGAAGCGGCTGTCGGTCGAGTTGTCGCGGTTGTCGCCCATCATGAAGAAATGGCCCTCGGGCACGACGAATTCGCGCGTGTCGTCGCCGATCGCGTTGGGCGTGAGGTCGAGCGTGTCGTAGGAGACGCCGTTGGGCAGCGTCTCGCGGTAGACGTCGACCGGGCGGTTTTCCTCGGTGATGTCGGGATTGTCGATCTGGCCGACCTTCTCGCGCGGCACGGCGGTGCCGTTGATGTAGAGCACGCCTTCCTTCATCTGGATGCGGTCGCCGGGCAGGCCGATGACGCGCTTGATGTAGTCGAGCGAGGGGTTCGGCGGGAACTTGAAGACGACGACGTCGCCGCGCTCGGGGTCGGACCCGAAGATGCGGCCCGAGAACAGGTCGGGCGACAGCGGCAGCGAGAAGCGCGAATAGCCGTAGGCCCATTTGGTGACGAACAGGTAGTCGCCCTCGAGCAGCGTCGGCCGCATCGAGCCCGAAGGGATCGAGAACGGCTGGAACAGGAAGGTG
Organism: Aminobacter sp. BE322; assembly: GCF_050433525.1. Lineage (NCBI taxonomy): Bacteria > Pseudomonadati > Pseudomonadota > Alphaproteobacteria > Hyphomicrobiales > Phyllobacteriaceae > Aminobacter > Aminobacter sp. BE322. The sequence continues at coordinate 380,953 of NZ_JBNPXB010000003.1, forward strand.
CGGATCACCAGCGCCAAGAGCAGCGCCTGGACGATGACGCTCACGGTCTCGCCCAGCCCGCCGGACTTCTTCTGTTTTTCAGCCACGCTCATGTCGTCCTCGATTGTAGGTCGCGATGGGTATAAGGGCTCGCAGGCCCGGGGGCAATGTCTCTGCCGCCGCCAAGAGCCTAGGAAGATGGCGGTTGTTCGGCGGCCTGCAGCTCGATCACCACAAAGGCCTGCGCCAGCGGAAAATCGTCGGTGATGGTGAGGTGCACCACCGCCCGCTGGCCCGGCGGCGTCATTGCCGCCAGCCGCCGCGCCGCGCCGCCGCTCAGCTCCATGGTCGGCCGCCCGCCCGGCTGGTTGACCACGCCCATGTCGCGCCAGAACACGCCTTCGGCGATGCCGCAGCCGAGCGCCTTGGCGCAGGCCTCCTTGGCGGCGAAGCGCTTGGCATAGGAGGCGATGCGCCCGCGCCGGCTTTCCGCCCGCGCCTGCTCGGCTTCGGTGAAGACGCGCTGGATAAAGCGCTCGCCATGGCGCTCGATCGACTTCTCGATCCGCCTGATGTCGACCAGGTCGCTGCCGATGCCGATGATCATGGGTGCCGCCCTCCACCCTGCCCCTTGTGGGGAGGGTCGACGCGCAGCGCCGGGGTGGGGGCCAAAAGGGGTCGGGAGTGAGGACTACCCCCACCCCTAACCCCTCCCCACAAGGGGGAGGGGGAGCAGTCAGCGGCCGACGTTCTGGCCAAGATCATCGACCTCTGGCGATGAACGGGCGCTGCGCAAAATCCCCCTCCCCCTTGTGGGGAGGGGTTAGGGGTGGGGGTGCCTACATGTGCGATTGCCCTGCCCTTGCGGCCACCATCGCCGCGCAGCACTTGGGTTGAGGGCAAGCTTGGCACCGCCATCCGCCTCAGATGTTCCGGCTGCCCGGCTTGATCGCCGGGATCGCGGCGAGTTCCGGCGGCAGCTGGTCGGCCGGATAGGCCGGCACCTCGTATTCGGCGAGCGCGATCAGCGGCACGCCGACATCGGTCTTGCCGGCCGAGCGGTCGATGATGCAGGCAGCTGCCACCACCTCGGCGCCGAGCCCGCGCAGGCATTCGATGGTCTCGCGGATCGACAGGCCGGTGGTGACGATGTCCTCGACGATGACGACGCGCGCGCCCTTCTCGATCTCGAAGCGGCGCAGGCGGAACGTGCCCTGCTCGCGCTCGACCCAGATCGCCGGCACCTTGAGATGCCGCGACGTCTCGTAGGCCGGGATCAGTCCGCCGATCGCGGGCCCCACGACGTAGTCGATGTCGCCGCCCACCCGGTCGCGAATCTTTGCGGCCAGCGCCTTGCAGAGCGCTTCGGTCTTGTCGGCATGCATGAACACCCGCGCCTTCTGCAGGAAGACGGGGCTGCGCAGGCCCGAGGTCAGGATGAAATGGCCTTCCAGCACCGCGCCCGCCGAGCGGAAGATGTCCAGGACTTCGCTTGTCTGCATTGTTTCCTTCCTGTCGTCGTCCAGCGTGCGGCGGCCGTCAGCCGTTGACGCGGCGCGCGTCGCTGACGCTGTTGTTTTCCTTGAGCTGGGAGATCAGCCGGTTCAGGTGCTTCAGATCCCACACTTCGAGATCGAGCAGCATTTCGGTGAAGTCGGGCGCGGTGCGCACCATCGACAGCGAGTGGATGTTGGCGTCGTTGGCCGCCACCACCTGGGCGATGTCGGCGAGCGACCCCGGCGCGTTGATCGCCGTCACCGAGATGCGGGCGGGGAAGCGCTCCTTCGAACCCTCGTCGAGGTCCCAGCGCACGTCGATCCAGCGCTCCGGCTGGTCGTCGAAGGCCATCAGCGACGGCGACTGAATCGGATAGATGGTGATGCCCGAGCCGGGCTGCATGATGCCGACGATGCGGTCGCCCGGCACCGCCCCCTCCGGCGCGAACTTGACCGGCAGGTCGCCGCTGACGCCGCGGATCGGCACCGCCGGCCCCCAGCGCTTGGTCTCCTGGCGCTGGCTCGGCGCGCCGCGCCCGGGGATCTGGAACAGCATGCCGGCGGCGTTGCGGATCTTCGACCAGCCCTCCTCGCGCTGCTTGGGCGTCGTCGGCGTCGCGCGCTCCTCCTTGTAGTCGGGGAAGACGGCGCGCACCACGTCGTTCGACGACAGCTCGCCGCGGCCGACCGCGGCCAGCACGTCCTCGATGTCCTTGCGCGCCAGCCGGTGCAGCACCGGCTTCAGGCCGTCCTTGGAGAACTTCTTGCCGGCGCGCTCGAAGGTACGCTCGAGGATGCGCGTGCCCAGCCCCGAATATTGCTTGCGGATGGCGTTCTTGGTCGCCCGCCGGATCGCGGCGCGCGCCTTGCCGGTCACCACGATCGATTCCCACGCCGCCGGCGGCACCTGCGCCTTGGAGCGGATGATCTCGACCTCGTCGCCGTTCTTGAGCTCGGTCATCAGCGGCATCACCCGGCCGTTGACCTTGGCGCCCACGCAGGTGTCGCCGACGTCGGTGTGCACCGCATAGGCGAAGTCGATCGGGGTGGCGCCGCGCGGCAGCGCGATCAGCATGCCCTTGGGCGTGAAGCAGAACACCTGGTCCTGGAACAGCTCGAGCTTGGTGTTCTCGAGGAAGTCCTCGGGGCTGTCGCCCTCGGCCAGTTGCTCGATGGTGCGCCTCAGCCAGGCATAGGCGTTGGTATCCTTCGATATCTGGTGGCCGGCGCCGTTGAGCTTGGCGATGTTGTCCTTGTAGATCGAGTGTGCCGCCACGCCGTATTCGGCGATCTTGTTCATCTCGCGGGTGCGGATCTGCAGCTCGATGCGCTGGCGCGACGGGCCGACGATGGTGGTGTGGATCGAGCGGTAGTCGTTCTGCTTGGGCGTCGAGATATAGTCCTTGAAGCGCCCCGGCACCATCGACCACGAGGTATGGATGGCGCCGAGCGCCCGGTAGCAGTCCTCGACGCCGTCGACGACGACGCGGAAGCCGAAGATGTCCGACAGCTGCTCGAAGGACAGCGCCTTGGTCTCCATCTTGCGGAACACCGACCAGGGCTTCTTCTGCCGGCTCGTCACCTTGGCCTTGATGGCATATTTCTCGAACAGCTCCGACAGCGACTTCTCGATGTCTGCGAGCACGCCTTTGTTGCGCTCGGAAAGGTCCTTCAGCCGCTCCGTCACCGTCCGGTAGGCCTCCGGATTGATGTAGCGGAAGGCGAGCTCCTCGAGCTCCTCGCGCATGCCCTGCATGCCCATGCGGCCGGCGAGCGGCGCATAGATGTCCATCGTCTCCTCGGCGATGCGCAGCCGCTTGCTCTCGGGCACGTGGTGCAGGGTGCGCATGTTGTGCAGCCGGTCGGCGAGCTTGACCAGGAGCACGCGCACGTCCTCCGAGATCGCCAGCAGCAGCTTGCGCAGGTTCTCCGCCTGCTCGGCCTTCTTGGAGACGAGGTCGAGCTTCTTCAGCTTGGTCAGCCCCTCGACCAGCTTGCCGATGTCGGGGCCGAACAACTCGTCGATCTCGGCGCGCGTGGCAGTGGTGTCCTCGATCGTGTCGTGCAGCAGCGCCACCGCGATCGTCGCCTCGTCGAGATGCATCTCGGTGAGGATCGCCGCCACTTCGAGCGGATGCGAGAAATAGGGATCGCCCGAGGCACGGCGCTGATGGCCATGCTTCTGCATGGCGTAGACATAGGCCTTGTTGAGCAGCGCCTCGTTGACGTCAGGCTTGTAGCGCTGCACGCGCTCGACAAGCTCATACTGACGCATCATGGGCGGCTTCCCGGAACTTGAAATGAATCATGCGCCGCAATGACTTGCGGCGCATGCCATAGATAACCACGAAAATGCCGGGACGAAAGGGCCGGCAGATGCCGGATCGGCTCCCGACGCGGCCTTTTTGGTGAATTCGCCCCGCCGCGGCCTCGCGGCAGGGTGGAATTCGCAAAAGGCCTCAGTAGTCGTCGCTCTTTTCCGGAGCAACCAGGCTCTCGATGCCGGCGAGCAGGTCTTCTTCCGACATGCGGTCGAAGTTGATGTTCTCTTCGGGCTCGTCGCTGTCGATGGCCGAAGCCGTGGTCTGGTCGGCAGCCTCCGGCGCCTCGGGCTCCGGCTCGTCGACCTCGACATGCTTCTGCAGCGAGTGGATCAGGTCTTCCTTGAGATCGTCGGGCGACAGCGTCTCGTCGGCGATTTCGCGCAGCGCCACGACCGGGTTCTTGTCGTTGTCGCGCGGAAGCGTGATCTGCGCGCCCTGCGAGATCTGGCGGGCGCGGTGGCCGGCCAGCAACACGAGCTCGAAGCGGTTGCCGACCTTGTCGATGCAGTCTTCAACGGTTACGCGGGCCATGAAGTGCCCCTTTCATGCATGGATGTGACGGAAAGCTTGACGGCTGCCTTATCGCGAAAGCCCGGATAATTCAAGCATGAAGCCGGCGCGCGGCCATGTCGCTTCCGGGCCGGTCGCGTCCAGCCACAATTTTTTTACCCGGAGGCAACCCTACCCCTCTTGGAATGACGGCGGACGGGCGATATTTCCCGGATTGGGGTAAGACCATTGTTTGGGGGAGAACGGACGCTCCCAGGAGCGAATTTGGCATCGGCCTATTTCAACAAGGAATTTTCCTATGTTTGATCCTCGCGAGAAGATCGCACTGTTTATCGACGGAGCAAATCTCTACGCCACCTCCCGCTCCCTCGGCTTCGACATCGACTACCGAAAACTGCTCGCAAGCTTCCAGAAGCACGGCTACCTGCTGCGCGCCTATTATTACACCGCGCTCGTCGAGGATCAGGAGTATTCCTCGATCCGGCCGCTCATCGACTGGCTCGACTACAACGGCTTCAAGGTCGTCACCAAGCCCGCCAAGGAGTTCACCGACGCCACCGGTCGGCGCAAGATCAAGGGCAACATGGACATCGAGCTGACGGTCGATGCCCTCGAGCTCGCCGACGTCGTCGACCACTACGTCATCTTCTCGGGCGACGGCGATTTCCGCACCCTCGTCGAGGCGCTGCAGCGCCGCGGCAGGAAGGTCAGCGTGGTCTCCACCATGGCCTCGCAGCCGCCGATGATCTCGGACGACCTGCGCCGCCAGGCCGACCATTTCATCGACCTGATGACGCTCAAGGCCGAAATCGGCCGCGAGCCGTCGGAGCGCCCGGTCCGCAAGCCCGATCCGGTCGAGCCGACGCCGGACGACGCCTGACAGATGCTGTCTCCCGCGTCAGCCCAGCCGGTCGACCCCGACCGGGATTGCCCGCTCTGCCCGCGCCTGCACGGCTTCATCGCCGGCTGGCGCGAGCGCGAGCCGGGCTGGTACAACGCGCCCGTCCGCTCCTTCCTGCCTCCGGAGGGAGAGGACGGCGTCAAGTTCCTCATCGTCGGCCTGGCGCCCGGCCTGCGCGGGGCCAACCGGACGGGACGGCCGTTCACCGGCGACTACGCCGGCGACTTGCTCTACGCCACGCTCAAGCGCTTCGGCATGGCGCGCGGCGAGTTCCTCGCCCGCCCCGACGACAGCCTGGAACTCATCGGCACGGCAATCACCAACGCGGTGCGCTGCGTGCCGCCCGAGAACAAGCCGGTCGGCGCCGAGATCAACACCTGCCGCAGCTTCCTGGTGCCGACCATCGCGCGTTTTCCCAATCTGAAAGCCATCCTGACGCTCGGCTCGATCGGCCACCAATCGACCGTTCGCGCTCTCGGCGCGCGCGTCGCGGCCGTCCCCTTCAAGCACGGCGCCCGCACCGATGTCGGCGGCATCGCGGTGTTTTCGAGCTATCACTGCTCGCGCTACAACACCAATACGGGCGTCTTGACGGAAGAGATGTTCGTCAATGTTTTCCGCAACGTAGCGGAATTCTTGCAGGAATAGCCGGCTGGCGGCCGGGCCGGCAGGGCTTCCCTCAAAAAAAGCCCGATCGTGCACGAGGCGACGATCGGGCAAGGGACAGTGGAATATGGAACGGCTGGCTATCGCGCCAGCCGCATGATCGCGAACGGGCCATCATCCTGGCCGCAGGCTGCTCGGCGATGAAAACCGCGCGCCGGCGACGACGATGCCCCGCTCGGGCAACGGACCGGATGGGCCGCGCGTTCAGCCGGCCCAGCCCTTGCCCGGGGTGAAGCCCCTGCCGCGCGACGTCGCAGAAGTTGCGCCGCTCCTGTTGGGTCCGGCGGCCAGCTGCATGGCAGCGGCATCCTTCGGCCTTTCACTGCTGGCCACTGGCTTCGCGGCAGTCTGGGCCGTCGCCGGGACTGCGGCAAATGCCGCAGGCATCAGCATCAGCGACGCCGCCGCCGCCATCATGATCGTCTTCATCGATTGGTTCCTTTCACCGGCCATTGGCCATTTGCGGCACAGCGAGGCACCACGCCGGTGCCGAACCACGCTTGCGCCAGGAGCGTGGTCTGCATGGTGGAATGGACGCAAACCGCCAACGCGGGCATACGGCAAATGCCGTATTTCGACGCCCGTTCCGGCAGTTCGGCTGCGCTTGGTTAATCGCTGATTTCGGCAGCGCGTGCCAATTCGCGCCAGGATCGACATTGCTTGCCGGGAATCCGAGAAGACGAAGCATGGTCCGGATCATAGGGCTTTGCGTCGAGACCCCGCCCGAGGCGCTGACAATCCCCCGGAGGCTTCTGCCTCCCGATGCCCAGGTTCCATGCCGCGACCGCTGGTCTTGCGTGGATATCTTTTCCACGGCCGGGAGATTTTTCTCTCTCCAGCGCGCCATTCCTTCCGGGGGCATTCGGCACTTTCGGCGACCATGCCTGGCCGGCCAATCGCATGTGAAGCGACCCCCACCCCTGACCCCTCCCCACAAGGGGGAGGGGAATTCTGCGGCACCGCCGTCGCGCCAACCGTCAACGATCTTGGCCGCAAGGGCGGCAAGCAAGTCCCCCTCCCCCTTGTGGGGAGGGGTTAGGGGTGGGGGTATGAGGCTGGTCAAATCCTCAAATCCCTTGCGGTGTGAAAGTCGGGGCGAGACGCCGGAGCTGCCAATCTCCCCCTTGTGGGGGGTGAGGAGTGGTCGCCGAAGGCGACGAAAAGCCAATTGCTTGGCTTTTCGAACGACGAACGCCGGCAGGGCAGAGGGGGGTGGGACGGAATGAGACGCTGAAGGTCTGCGTCGTGAACCGGCTCAGGATGTCCGCCAATTTGTCAGGAACTCTGTCAGCAATGTGCGTGGAGAAATTCTCCCGTTTTTCCACCCCCTGCAAAACCTTCCGTATCCTTGTGCCATCGCCCTTGTCGGGACCTGGTGCGCACCGGGTGTCAGGGAGGGCGGCGGTGACCTCCCGCCACGGCTGCGGTAGCCGTGGCTCCGAGGGCCCGTCGACAGGCCGGCGTCGTCCGGCGCGCGCCGCAAATGGCGGGTGCCGGAGGATGCGGAGAAGCCGCGGGTTCAGGCCACGAAAAGACCGTGGGACGGACCTGTGACCGGCCGACCGAGGGACAGACACCGGGCGGGGCGCGGGGTTCGCGCCACGTATCAATCTATCGGACGGCTCGGCCGCGCGCCCCGCCTCCCGAACCACCTCCCGGCAAGGGAGTGTTCTTTGACAATGGCCAGGCGCGAAAGCGAGCGTGGCAATGGATAGGTGCGGATAGGTATGCGGGACAGCACCCCCCTCTGGGCTGCCGCCCATCTCCCCCACAAGGGGGGAGATCAGGCCGTCACCGACGTCCCGGCCAATCACCAGCGTTGCAACAGAATTCCTTGAGAGTCGGTAGCAAGGGGCGAGGCGTTGAAGCTGCCAATCTCCCCCTTGTGGGGGGTGAGGAGTGGTCGCCGAAGGCGACGAACGCCGGCAGGGCAGAGGGGGGTGGGAAGGAATGAGACGTGGCGGCCCCTTGAAGATCGGGGTGGGGTCGCCCGAGGCTGCGCTCGCCGCCGCCCTCGGGAGGTGCCGAGCGCAGCGAGGCGGAGAGGTGAGAAGAGCCCCCTACCCGCGCTCCTTGAGCAAACGCCCCTTCTCGCGGTTCCAGTCGCGCTTCTTCTCGGTCTCGCGCTTGTCGTGCAGCTTCTTGCCGCGGGCGACGGCGAGCAGGAGCTTCGCACGGCCGCGGTCGTTGAAGTAGATCTTGAGCGGCACGAGCGTCATGCCCTCGCGGTCGATCGCCTGGCCGAGCTTGGCCATCTCGCGCTTGCTCAACAGCAACTTGCGGCGGCGGCGCGGCTCGTGGTTGAAGCGGTTGGCCTGCAGGTACTCGGGCAGGTAGGAATTGATCAGCCAGAACTCCCCACCCTCCAGCGACGCATAGGATTCCTGGATGTTGGCGTGGCCGTCGCGCAGCGACTTGACCTCGGTGCCGGTCAGCACCAGCCCGGTCTCGAGCGTGTCGAGCACCTCATAGTTGAAGCGCGCCTTGCGGTTTTCCGCGGCGATCTTGTTGTTGGGGTCGGATTTCTTGCCCTGTACCATGTCTCTCACTCGCTCAGGCGAGCCAAATGTTGGTGTTTTCGTGGCCGGCGCGGCAGGATTGCCGCCGCGCGGACAGCGCGAAAGACGCCTTCAGATGACCGCGCGAGCGGGCTCTTTCAAGGGCTTTGCGCAGCTCAGTTGATGAGGCCGGCTAGCTTCATCGCCGCGTCGATCTTCTCGGCGGTCGACTGCTCGATGGTGACAAGCGGCGAGCGCAGCACGTTCTCGATGCGGCCGAGACGCGACAGCGCATATTTCGCGCCCGAAGCGCCCGGCTCGATGAAGATCGCCTTGTGCAGCGGCATCAGGCGGTCCTGCAGCTCCAGTGCCTTGTCCTTGTCGCCCGACAGGCTGGCGTTCTGGAACTCGGCGCACAGTCTGGGGGCGACATTCGAGGTCACGGAAATCGCGCCGACGCCGCCATGGGCGTTGAAGCCGAGCGCCGAAGCGTCCTCGCCCGACAGCTGGATGAAGTCCTTGCCGCAGGTGATGCGCTGCTCGGAGACGCGCTCGACCTTGCCGGTCGCGTCCTTGACGCCGGCGATGTTCTTGAAGTCGTGGGCAAGCCTGCCCATCGTCTCCGGCGTCATGTCGATGATCGAGCGCGGCGGGATGTTGTAGATGATGACCGGCAGGGTCGTCGCCTGGGCAACAGCCGCGAAATGCGCATAGAGGCCGCGCTGCGTCGGCTTGTTGTAATAGGGGGTGACAACCAGGACGGCATCGGCGCCGACGCTCTCGGCGAACTTGACCAGCCCGACGGCCTCCTCGGTGTTGTTCGAACCGGCACCGGCGACGACCGGCACGCGGCCGCGCGCCACCTCGACGCACATCTTCACCACGTGGCGGTGCTCGTCATGGGTCAGCGTCGGCGACTCGCCGGTCGTGCCGACCGGAACGAGGCCCGTGGTGCCCTCGGCGATCTGCCATTCGACGAGTTCGCGAAAGGCTTTCTCGTCGAGACGGCCATTCTTGTCGAATGGTGTCACGAGCGCGGTAAGTGAGCCTCTCAGCATGTCGTCCAACTCCAGGGAACGCTACGGTTTCGCGGTCTTTTTGATGTCGCCGGCTTTCTAGCCGAAAGCAGGGCCGCGCACCATAGTCTCGACACCAATTTGCGGCAAGTGGGGCGCATTGGGCATCCGGGGCAATTCGAGTGAATGCGCTAACCTTTCGTTTACCGCCTCTTCACCAGCGGCTGTTAGAGTTTCTACTACCCGCTTCCAAAGGCAAAGTGTAAGGACAAGGAATGGCGAAGCTCATTCCGGCCGGCAGGCCGTATCGTGCTGTATTCCTGGGCGCATTTCTTGCGATGTCGACGGCCATTGCGTCGGGATCGAGCCTCGATCAGCAGACGACTTCGGCACTTCCTTTCGCCAGCGTCGGCAAGCCCGACGCAATGCGCGCCGCATTTGGCAACATCGACGGGTTGAAGGGCGGCCTCGACGCGCTGTCGAGCGGCAATCTGGCGCAGGCACGCGCGATACGCGATGGCCTGCCGGAAACGGCCCTCGACCGGCATATCCTGATGTGGGCCATCGCCATCAATGGCGGCGACCAGGTGCCGAGCGGCGAGATCGCCGCGGCGGCGCAGGCGCTGCCGTCCTGGCCGGGGCTGGCCAACCTGCGCCGCAACAGCGAGCGCGCCATGGCGCGCGAGAACCCGTCAGCCGACATCGTCGTGTCGGCCTTCGGCGGCAGCGAGCCGCAGACCATCGAAGGGGCGATCCTGCTTGCCCGCGCGCAGCTGCAGCTGGGCGACGGCAAGGCGGCACTCGCAACGCTTCGCCCCTACTGGCGCGCCGAGAAGCTCGACGCGGACAAGGAAGCGACGATCATCAAGGAATTCGGTTCGCTGATCCCGGCCGCCGACCATCGCCTCAGGATGGAGCGCATGCTCTACGCCGACCGGGTCGAATCGGCGCAGCGCGTGGCCGCGCTCGCCGGCGCCAAGCCGCTGGCCGACGCCTGGGGCGCGGTGATCAAGGGAGACAAGAAGGCCGCGGCCCTGCTGGACGCAGTCCCCGCCAGGCAGCGGGCCGCCGGCTACATCTACGCCAAGGCGCGCTATCTGCGTAAGGAACAGAAATTCACCGAAGCCGCAGCGGCCATGCTGAAGGCGCCGAAGGACCGCGCCGCACTCATCGATCCGGACGCCTGGTGGATGGAGCGCAGGACCTTGTCGCGCGAACTCCTCGACAAGGGCGACGTCAAGACGGCCTACCGCATCGTCGCCACACGTGCCGCCGAAAGCCCCGTCAATGCCGCGGATGGCGAATTCCAGGCCGGCTGGTATGCGCTGCGCGGCCTCAACGACGCGGCAACGGCGGCACAGCATTTCGCCCGGATCGCCGAGATCGGCAGCAGCCCGATCTCGCTGTCGCGCGCCTATTACTGGCTCGGCCGTGCCGCCGAAGCCGGCGGCCCCGGCAACGCCAAGGACTATTTTGCCCGCGCGGCGGTCTATGGCACGACCTTCTACGGCCAGCTCGCCGCCGAAAGGATCGGCCAGAAATCGCTCAACGTCGTCTATCCAAAACCGACCGACCAGGACCGGCAGGGCTTCGAGCAGCGCGAGGCGGTGGGCGCCATCCGGCGCCTGGAAAGTGCTGGCTATGCCCGCTATGCCGAGTTGCTCTATCGCGACCTCGCCTCGCAGCTGAACAGCCCGGGCGAGCTGGCATTGCTCGCGGCGATGGCCGAGAAGCAGGAAAACCACTACCTGGCGCTGCGCATCGGCAAGATCGCCGCGCAGCGCGGCATCGACGTGGGCGCGCTGTCGCATCCGATCGGCGTCATTCCCGACACCGCCAACATTTCCGGCTCCGGCAAGGCGCTGGCCTATGCGATCGCGCGCCAGGAAAGCGAGTTCAAGGTGTCGGCGGTGTCCGGCGCCGGCGCGCGCGGCCTGCTGCAGCTTCTGCCCGGTACCGCCAAGGACGTGGCCAAGAAGGCCGGCCTGACCTATTCGAAGGACCGCCTGACGACCGACGCCGGCTACAATGCGACGCTAGGCGCCGCCTTCCTCGGCGAGCAGCTCAGCCGCTTCAACGGCTCCTACGTGCTCACCTTCGCCGGCTACAACGCCGGCCCCCGGCGCGCCGCCCAATGGGTCGAGCGCTACGGCGACCCGCGCGGCAAGGACGTCGACACCGTCGTCGACTGGATCGAGCGCATTCCGTTCACGGAGACCCGCACCTACGTCCAGCGCGTGATGGAAAACTATCAGGTCTACAAGATGCGGCTGTCGGGCCGCTACGACATCGAGGGCGACCTGGTCAACGGCCGCTGAACCGGCTCCGTCGCCGTTTGACCTCGCCTGCGGGCCGCGATAGCAAGTCTTCGGGCACAGTCGGCGCGATGCGGGGACGCGAATGGGCAGAGGCCAGGGCTTTTCGGACTTCTTCTATTCGGCGCAGGATGGCCTCAGGCTGCATGCGCGCCTCTACGGCGAGGAAGACAACGGCCGGCTTCCCGTCGTCTGCCTGCCCGGCCTGACCCGCAACGCCCGCGACTTCCACGATCTCGCGCTCAGGCTTTCGTCGAGCCGCGACAAGCCCCGGCGCGTCATATGCTTGGACTATCGCGGCCGCGGCCAGTCGGACTACGACCGCAACTGGCAGAACTACAGCGTGGCGACCGAGGCCACCGACGTGCTCGACGGTCTGACGGTGCTCGGCATCGCCGGTGCGGCCTTCATCGGCACCTCCCGCGGCGGGCTCATCGTCCATATTCTCGCGGCCATGCGCCCTGCCCTGCTCAAGGCTATCGTCCTCAACGACATCGGCCCGGTGATCGAGCCGACCGGTCTCGCCCACATCCGCTCATATCTCGAAACCTCTCCCCGTCCGGCAGACTTCGACCAGGCCGTCACCATCCAGCGCGGCATCCATGGCCCGGCCTTTCCGGCCCTGTCGAAGGCCGACTGGCAGCGATTCGTCCGCGCCATCTACCGCGACGTCGGCGGCAAGCCCGTGCCCGACTTCGACCCGAAGCTTTTGAAGACGGTCCAGGCCATGAATCTCGACCGGCCGCTGCCGGATCTCTGGCCGCAATTCGAGGCGATGGCCGCCGTTCCGGTGCTGGCGATCCGCGGCAGCAATTCGCGGCTCCTGTCGGCGGCAACGCTCGAACAGATGGCCAAGCGCCACCCGCGCTGCGAGACGGTCACCGTCCAGGGCCAGGGGCATGCGCCGCTGCTCGATACCGGCGACCTGCCGGAGAGAATCGCGGCGTTCATGGACGCGGCGGAGAGCGGCGGCCGGTAGGGAAGCTACGAGAGGGGACAAAATCAGCGCGAGACCGCTCCTTCCGGGCAGCTTCCCCGTTGCGTACCTACGCTGCTTGACCTTCAAAAGCAAAAAACCCGGCGGTCGCCCGCCGGGTCTTTCTCAAATCAGCTGTTGAGCCGATTAGAACGAAGCGTCGAGACGGAGGAAGCCGCTGAACACGCCATCCGAACCTGCGTCTTCGAAAGTATCGCCATCGGTGTAATTGAGGGCGAGCTTGGCGTTCAGGTTCTCGACGACCTTGTAGTCGATGACCGCACCGATGGTCCAGTCATTGAAGCCTTCATCGACTGTCACAGCATTGCCCAGGATGAAGTCGCCATACTGGGAATCGGCGAAGTACTGACCACCGGCGCCAATCGCCAGCTTGTCGTTGACCTGGTACTTCAGGTAGCCGCCGACCGACCATTCGTAGCCATCGTAGGGACCAATCAGGCCGAACCACGTGGCGCCCGATTCGTAAGCTGCGAGCAGCTCGAGCGTCAGAGCGTCAGTCGCCTTGATCTTGGCGATACCCTTGAGGGCGAATTCGGAGAGGCGATCGTCGTAAGCGGCGAACAGGTCGACCGAACCCCAGCCCTGAGCAATCGACACCTTGCCGGTGACGAGCGGGACGTAGTCGTAGTCGTAGTCTTCCTCTTCCAGGCCGACCGACACCGCGATGCCGTTGCCTGCATCAAAGGTGTAGCGGATCTGCTGGACGAAATCGCCACCACCCTTGTCGAACTCGCCCGACAGGTCGCCGTCGAACAGCGTGTCGTTGCGACCGACCATCAGGCCGCCGAGTTCGAAGTATGCGTAACGAACCGCGAAGCTGCTGTTGTCGCCCTCGATTTCGTGGCCATCGACGTCGTAAAGGCCGCCGTCGTTCTTGCCCTGGAACTCGATATAGCGCTTGAACGTGCCGTATTCGGTCTCCGAACGGGCATCGAGCTTGAGGCGGAACAGGGCCTGCTTCTTCCAACCATCGTCTTCGTCGGTCCAGCCGATCTCGTAGCGAACGAGGCCGCCGATCTTGAGGCAGGTCTCGGTGCCCGGGATGTAGTAGAAGCCGGCGCCGTAGACGTCGCAGATACGGACATATTCCATGGGCTCCGGCTCGGCGACGACGACAGCGTCGGCCGCACGGGCGCCGGAGACTGCGAGCAGAGCCGCAGCGGAGCCGAGAAGAAGGCTCTTGATGTTCATTTTCTGACCTCCAGTCA